>NZ_CM129665.1:2400000-2756609 GCF_052978265.1 Rhodanobacter sp. UC4448_H15
ACGCTGAGCCCGATCCTGCACCAGCGCCGTGCCACCCGCGGCGTCACCGAATATCGCCCGGAGCACGGCACCGGCAGCGCCTGGACCAGCGGCCAGGACGAGGCGCGCGAGCTGCGTGCCTACGACCGCATTCGCGAAGAACCCGCACGCGGACGCAAATCCGCGCCGCGCAACGGCCGCGAGGTCAACGGCAACGTGGCGGCACCTGAGCGGGCGCCGGGGAATGCGAAGCGGCACGGCAAGGGCCGTCGTGTGGCACCGGGCCAGGAGCTGCCTTCGGTGCGCACCTGGTTTGCCGGCGAGTCTCGCGATGGCAGCCCCCGTCCCGGCGGTCGGCGCGGCTTGGCCGGCGCCACCACCGGCAACCGTGGCGCGGCGGGTGGGCGCTCACGCGGCGCCCCCGCTGCCGGCAGCCCCTACGTCGGCACGGGCGGCAGCGGCAACCGCGCGCCTGCCAACCGACCCGGCCACGCCGGTCGTGGCCAGGGCGGCAACCGCGCCCCGGGCAGCCCGCGGCCCAAGGGCCATGGCGGCGGACGCCCGCCGGGTCGCGGCGGCAACCGCTCCGGCAACCGTTGAGGGCGAGCGATGATCCGCATCTACCACAACAACCGCTGCTCCAAGTCGCGCGCCACGCTGGCCCTGCTGCAGGAACGCGCCGACGACGTCGAGGTAATCAACTACCTCGACACGCCACCCACCGCGACGGAACTGGTCGACCTGCTCAAGCAACTGGGCATGACCGCCCGGCAATTGCTGCGCACCGGCGAAGCGGAGTACACCGAGCTCGGCCTGGATTCGCCCTCGCTCGATGACCGGTCGCTGATCGCCGCCATGGTGGCGCACCCGCGCCTGATCGAACGACCGATCGTGGTGGCCAACGGCAAGGCCGTGATCGGCCGGCCGCCCGAATCGGTGCTGGCCATCTTGTAGGAGCCCGCTCGCGCCCGGTGCCGGTCAGCGCTCGTCAATCCGCGTCAAGCGTGAATGAGTCCGCATCCATCCATGCCGGGAAGCGTTCGCGATGCGCCAGCAGCGGGGCCGGGTCGAGAGTGACGGTGACCACCTGCTCCTGCGCACCCAGTTCCACCAGTGCCTCGCCCACCGGATCGATCACCGCGCTGTCGCCGGCATAGGCGATCTCGTTGCCGTCCACGCCGACCCGGTTCACGCCGACCACGCAGGCGAGGTTCTCGATCGCCCGCGCGCGCAGCAGGGTACGCCAGGGATGCCGACGCGCGGCCGGCCAGTTCGCCACGAACACCGCCAGGTCGTAATCCATGCCACCACTGGCCGATGCGAGCCGGCGATTGCGCAACCACACCGGAAAGCGCAGGTCGTAGCAGACCTGCGGCAGGATGCGCCAACCCTTCAGCTCGACGATTGGCCGCCGCCTGCCGCTGCCGTAGCGGGTGTGCTCGCCGGCCATGCGGAACAGGTGGCGCTTGTCGTACTGCTCGAAGCTGCCGTCCGGGCGCATCCACAGCAGGCGGTTGTAGACCACCTCGTCCTCGCGGATCGCCACGCTGCCGCAGATCACCGCCCCCACCTCGACGGCCAGCGCGCGCAGCCAGGCGATGCCCTCGCCCTCCATCGTGTCGGCGCTGGCGCGGGTATCGTTGCTGAAGCCGGAGAGGAAGGTTTCCGGCAGCACCACCAGATCGCTGCCGCGCGCACGACGCACCAGCTCGCCGTAATAGTCGCGGTTGGCCGGCGCGTCATGCCAGCGCGTGGCGCCCTGCACCAGCGACACGGTCAGCGGCAGCATCGTCACAGCCGGCACAGCCGCTCGGCGGCCGCCTCCATGGTGGCGTCGCTCTTGGCAAAGCACAGCCGCAGCAGGCGCGTGCCCGGCGGGCGTTCGCAGAACGGCGTCAGCGGAATCGTCGCCACGCCGCCGTGCTCCACCAGCCAGCGACTGAAGGCGAGATCGTCATCGTCGCGGATCGCCGAGTAATCGACCAGCTGGAAATAGCCGCCCGGCACGTCGAGCAGCTTGAAACGCGAAGGCGCCAGCAGCGCGCGGAAGCGGTCGCGCTTGGCCCGGTAGAACGCCGGCAATTCCAGGTAGTGTTGCGGCGTGCTGGCCATGAATTCGGCAAATGCCACCTGCGCCGGATGAAACGTGCAGAAGGTCAGGTACTGGTGCACCTTGCGAAATTCGGCCGACAACGCGGCCGGCGCCACCGCGTAACCGACCTTCCAGCCGGTGCAGTGATAGGTCTTGCCGAACGAGGAGACCACGATGCTGCGTTCGGCCAGTTCCGGGTGGCGCAGCACGCTCTCATGGGCACCTTCGTAGACGATATGCTCGTACACCTCGTCGGACAGCACCACGATGCCGGTATCGCGCACGATCGCCGCCAGCTCGTCCAGGTCGGCCGCCGAGAGCACCGCGCCGGAAGGATTGTGCGGGGTGTTGATGAGGATCATGCGCGTCTTCGGCGTCACCGCGTCGCGCACGCGCTGCCAGTCGATCGCGAACGCCGGCACGGTCAGCGGGATGTGCACCGCGCGCGCGCCCTGCAGCTCGATCGCCGGCTCGTAGCAGTCGTAGGCCGGGTCGAACACGATCACCTCCTCGCCCGCGCGCACCGTCGCGGCGATTGCCGCGAAGATCGCCTCGGTGGCGCCGGAGGTGACCGTGATGTCGGTATCGACGTCGAGCTTGCGCCCGTACAGACGCGCGGTCTTCAGCGCAATCTGCTCGCGCAGGGCGGCGGTGCCGTGCATCGGGGCGTACTGGTTCCTGCCGGTGTTCATCGCCCGCGTCAAAGCATCGCGCAGCTCCTGCGGCGGTTCGAAATCGGGGAAGCCCTGGCCGAGGTTGACTGCCTGGTGCTGCAGCGCCCACTGGCTCATCACGCTGAAAATCGTCGTACCGACCTTGGGCAGCTTGGTTTCAATCATCGTCATCTGGCCGTTTGGATGTCCATAAGGGAATCAGCGTAGCGCATGGGCCGGGTCGCCTGCATCAGGCAGGCGGCAGCTCGGCCTGCGGGCGTTCGCGGCACTGCTGGTGTTTCAGCAACGTGGTTTCCGGCAGCCGCTCGGCCAGGAAATCGACCAGTGCGCGCACGCCCGGCAGCATGCCGCGCCGGCTGGGGTAGACGAAATGCATGATGCCCTCGGGCATGGTCCAGTCCGGCAACACCACTTCCAGTTCGCCGGCGGCAATCGCCGGCGCGCACACGAACTCCGGCAGCAGGGCCACGCCCAGGCCGCGGCGGGCCGCCTCCAGCAGCACGGCGAAATCGCCGGTGATCAGGCGCGCCTGCACCTCCACGTTGACCTGCCCCCCGCCGGCGTCGATCAACTCCCACGTCTGCGCGCCTTCGTGCTCGCGCATCGACAGAGCGGGCAACCTGGCCAGCTCCTCCGGCGTCGCCGGGCGCCCGGTGACCTTCAGCAGCGCGGGGCTGGCCACCAGGGTGGTGCTGGAATGGCCGAAACTGCGGATCACCAGGTTGGCGTCGGTGTCCAGCTTGCTGCGCACGCGAATGGCCAGGTCGAAGCCCTCGCCGATCACGTCGATACGGCGATCGTTCGCCAGCAGACGCACCTGCATCTTCGGGTACATCGCCAGGAAATCCGGCAGCAGGTACGCCAGCACGGTCTGCGCCAGCGAAACCGGGCAGCTCAGGCGCACGACACCGCGCGGCTCGGCGCGCAACTCGTCCACCGCGTCCTGCGCCGCCTGGGCCTCTTCCAGCACCGCACGGCAATGGGTGTAGAAGCGCTCGCCGACCTCGGTAACCACGAACCGGCGGGTGGTTCGCTGCAGCAGGCGCACGCCGAGCCGCTCCTCCAGCTGGGCCACCCGCTTGCTCAGGCGCGACTTGGGCACGCCCAGCGCGCGGCCGGCGGCGGAGAAGCCGCCGTGCTCGACCACCGCCGCAAAGAAGTACAGATCGTTCAGATCCTGCAAGGCACCGCTCAGTTGCGTCATCTTCGTATCCATCTACGAACCACGGCCATCGCGCCAGCGTAGCACCGCGGTTCGACTGCGCCAGCCGCCGCTGGAAATTGCCGGCCGGCATTGACACACTGGCGCACCCGACTGCCGGAATCTCCACATGACTCCGTTCCCGCGCGTGCTCCTGTTCGCCGTGCTGCTGGCGAGCGCCCCGCTGGGCCATGCCGCCAAGCTGCTGGTCAGCAACGTCAACGGCTACACGCTGGACAGCCAGGGCAAGTTGCAGCAGTTCCAGGCGCTGCTGGTCGATGACGGCAAGGTGGTGGCCACCGGCAGCACGGCCGAACTGCAGCCACGCGCCGATGGCGCCAGCGTGATCGACGGCCGCGACCAGACCCTGCTGCCCGGCTTGATCGACGCCCACGGCCACGTGCTGGAACTGGGCTACGCGCGCAACAGCGTCGACCTCAGCGAGACCCGCTCACTGGACGAAGCGCTGGCCAAGGTGAAGGCCTACGCCCAGGCGCATCCGCAGGCGAAATGGATCCGCGGCGGCGGCTGGAACCAGGTGATCTGGAAACTCGGCCGCTTCCCCACCGCCAGCGAGCTCGATACCGCGGTCGCCGACCGGCCGGTGTGGTTGAGCCGCGTGGACGGCCACGCCGCGTGGGCCAACAGTGCAGCGATCAAGCTCGCCGGCGTCACCCGCGCCACTGCCGACCCGGCTGGCGGACGCATCGAGCGCGACGCGCAAGGCAATCCGGCCGGCGTGTTCGTCGACGGCGCCACCGAGCTGGTCGACACCCACGTGCCGGCGCTGACCGCGGCGGAGAAAGCCGCCGCGCTGGACACGGCGCTGGCCGAGATGGCCCGCGTCGGCCTCACCGGCGTCAGCGATGCCGGCATCGATCTGGACAACTACCGGCTCTACCGGCAGTACGCCGACGCGCACAAGCTGACCGCGCGCATCTACGCGATGATCCGCGATACCGGCGAGTCCTTCGACGTCATCAGCAAGGACGGTCCGCTGATCGGCTACGGCAATGATTTCCTCACCGTGCGCGCGGTCAAGCTGTTCGCCGACGGCGCACTGGGCAGCCGCGGCGCCGCGATGCTCAAGCCCTACTCCGACGACCCGCACAACAGCGGCCTGCTGTTCATGTCGCCTGCCACCATGACGGCCAAGATCGACAAGGCATTCGCCAAGGGCTACCAGGTCGGCATCCACGCCATCGGCGACCGCGCCAACCGCGAAGTGCTGGACAGCTTCGCCGCGGCCTATCGCAGCCACCCCGACGCCAAGGCGTTGCGCAACCGCGTCGAGCACGCGCAGATCGTCTCGCTGGAGGACATCCCGCGCTTCGTGCCGCTGCAGCTGATCGCCTCGATGCAGCCCACCCACGCCACCTCCGACATGAACATGGCCGAGGATCGCGTGGGCCACGAACGCATCAAGGGGGCTTACGCGTGGCAGCGCTTCCTGAAACAGGGCACGGTGATCGCCGCGGGTTCGGATTTCCCGGTCGAGTCGCCCAACCCGTTCTTCGGCCTGTACTCGGCCGTCACCCGCGAAGACCACCAGGGGCAGCCGCCCGGCGGCTGGTATCCGCAGCAGGATCTGAGCCTGACCCAGGCCCTGCGCGCCTTCACCCTCGATGCGGCGTACGCCGAGCATGCGGAGAACCGCATCGGCACGCTGGAGCCCGGCAAGTGGGCCGACTTCATCCTGGTCGACCACGACGTATTCAAGGACCCGGCCAGCAAGCTCTGGAACACCAAGGTGCTGCAGACCTGGGTGGGCGGCAGGCAGGTGTACGCGAAGAAGGATTGATCACCTCCCCTGACGACCCGAGAAGGCCGGCTGCGAAGCCGGCTTTTTGTTTGGAGCAGGGAATAGGGAATGGGGAATAGGGAATAGAAAGAGCGGAAAAGCGCCGCCCTGATGCTCTTGGCTTCGGCTATTCCCTATTCCCTATTCCCTATTCCCTATTCCCCCGCCCCATAGGCCATCAGTCATGTAGTCAAATCCGAATTTCCCCTTGACGGCTCAAAAGTCGGTGTTATAGTTCACTACAACACCACTCACCCAGAGCACCAAAGGAGGTTCGACATGAAAGCGTACAAACTGATCGCCGGCGCCGCGGCCATCCTGCTCACCTTCGCGAGCCTGCGCGCCGTCTTGTACAACGTCGACGCCTGGCAGCCGGTCGGCAACAGCCACACCAGCACGCCGGCCCACGTCACCAACCTGGCCCCCGTTACCGTGCATCCGAGCGCCGCCGAATGGCGCGCCGCGGCGCTGATCGACGACGGCAGCGCCGCCAACCTCGCCGTCGTGCCCGCCGACGCGCAGCTGCGCCTGGGCGACACGATCGAGCCGCTGGGCCTGCTCGGGGCGCAGTGGGTCATGCCCTACTATTCGTTTGGCAAGAAGTTCGATCGCATCACCAAGGAATAACCATGACCATCGCCTGGAACGACAGCGTCCCGATCTATCGCCAACTGCACCAGCGTGTGGTGGCGATGATCCTGGACGGCGCCTTGAATGAAGGCGACCCGCTGCCGTCGGTACGCCAGGTAGCGGCGGATTATCAGATCAACCCGCTGACCGTATCGAAGGCGTACCAGGAACTGGTCGACGAACAACTCGTGGAAAAAAGGAGGGGTCTGGGCATGTTTGTCATCGAAGGGGCGCGCGATGCGCTGCTCAAGTCCGAACGGGAACGCTTCCTGCGCGAGGAATGGCCGGCGTTGCATGCCCGCCTGCAGCGCCTCGGACTGGATCTCAAGACCCTGATGCGGGAAGCCGGCAACCACCAGGAGCCATCAGCATGAGCGCGGTCATCACGGCCAGCGGCCTCGGCAAGCGTTACAAGTCGACGGTCGCGCTGGACAACGTCAGTTTCCAGGTCGAACCCGGTCGCATCGTCGGCCTGATCGGCCCCAACGGTGCCGGCAAGACCACCGCACTGAAGGCCATCCTGGGCCTGACCGACTTCACCGGCGAGCTGAACGTGCTGGGTTTCGACCCGCGCAAGCAGCGCGACCGGCTGATGGGCGAGGTGTGCTTCATCGCCGACGTGGCGGTGCTGCCGCGCTGGATTCGCGTGCGTGAAGTGGTCGACTTCGTCGCCCACGTGCATCCGCGTTTCGACCGCGCCAAGTGCGAGGCCTTCCTTGCCCGCACCAAGCTGCAGCCCGAACAGCGCGTGCGGCAGATGTCCAAGGGCATGATCGTGCAGTTGCACCTGGCGCTGGTGATGGCGATCGACGCCAAGCTGCTGATCCTGGACGAGCCGACCCTGGGCCTGGACATCCTCTACCGCAAGCAGTTCTACCAGAACCTGCTGGAGGACTACTTCGACGAGAACAAGACCATCATCGTCACCACCCACCAGGTGGAGGAAGTCGAGCACATCCTCACCGACCTGATGTTCATCCGCGACGGCAGGATCGTGCTCGACGCGGACATGGACGCCGTGGGCGAGCGCTACATCGAGGTGATGGTCAACGCCGACCGGTCCGAGGCCGCCCGTGCGCTGAAGCCGCTGGACGAGCGCCAGGTCTTCGGCAAGAGCATCTTTCTGTTCGACGGTGTCGGACGCGCGCAACTGGAAGCCCTGGGCGAAACCCGGCGGCCATCCATCAGCGACCTGTTCGTCGCCACCATGAAGGGAACCTACGCATGAACACCTTCCTGTGGTTGGTCAAACGCGAATTCTGGGAGCACCGCGGCGGCTTCCTGCGTGCGCCGGTGATCACGGCCGCAATTTTCCTGGTGCTGAACCTGATGGGTATCGTGACCGGCGAGGTGATGGGCCGGCAGATGGGCTTCCACCTGGGTATGGGCAGCAACAACCTGCACCTGCTCACCCAGGACCTGGACCAGCGGTCGATGGAGGCGGTCGGTGCCGGGCTGGACCTGGTGATGTACTCCTCCACCATGATCATCGGTATCGTGCTCGGCTTCGTGGTGTTCTTCTACTGCCTCGGCGCGCTCTACGACGATCGCCGCGACCGCAGCATCCTGTTCTGGAAATCGCTGCCGGTGTCGGACACCGCAACCGTGCTGTCCAAGGTCTTCTCCGCCACCGTGGTCGCGCCGTTGATCGCGGTGGTCGTGGGCGCCCTCACCGGGATCGTGATGCTGCTGATGTTCGCCATCACCCTGTCCCTGCATGGCGTCAGCGTGTGGCACCTGCTGGGCCTGTCGCACCCGCTGCAGGTGATCGCCAACCTGGTCGGCTCGATCCCGCTCTATGTGCTGTGGGCGCTGCCGACGGTGGGCTGGCTGATGCTCTGCTCGGCCTGGGCGCGCAGCAAGCCCTTCCTGTGGGCGGTGGCATTGCCGGTGGGCGTCGGCATCGTGATTGGCTGGTTCAACCTGCTGGGCACGCTGAATATCTCCAACGACTGGTACTGGCGTGGCGTGGTGGCCCGCATCCTGGGCAGCGTGTTCCCGGGTGGCTGGTTCAGCGAGGTCAGCGGCATCGGCGGCGACAACCCGGCGCAGGTGCTTTCCACCCTGAGCGTGATGCACAGCTACAGCGCGATGGGCTCGATGAACCTCTGGATCGGCGTGGCCGCGGCCGCCGCCATGCTGGCCGGCGCGATCTGGTTCCGCCGCTGGCGCGACGACAGCTGAGTTGCGTTCCAACACACGACTTGGAGAAGCACCCATGAAATCCCTCACCCTCAACGCCCTCGCCCTGGCCTTGCTGTTGCCGCTGGCCGCCTGCGGCCAGTCGGACCACACGGACTCCCAGCCGGCCTCCTCGGCAACCACCGCACAAACTGCCGGTGACAAGGCGCCCACCTCGTGGGTGGCCCGTCGCGTCGACGACGCCATGCAGAAGGCCCGGCAGGAACTGGCGACCAAAAACATCGACGTGGACACCGTCCACATCGGCAGCACCCTGCGCATGGGCCGCTCGACATCCAACGCCCAGATCACGCCGCAAGGCGAGCTGCTGATCGACGGCAAGCCGGTCGCCGCCACGCCGGAGCAACGGCAGCTGCTGCTGGACTACCGCCACCGCGTCATCGACATCGCCGAGGCCGGCATGGCGATCGGCACGCAAGGCGCGGACCTCGGCATGCATGCCGCCAGCGCAGCGCTGAGCGGCGCGTTCAGCGGCAAGAGCGACGCGGAAATCGAGGCGGCGATCAAGCCGCAGACCGACCGCATCCAGGCCGCCGCCCTCGAGCTGTGCAAACGCCTGCCCGACCTGCGCGCCGCCCAGCAGCAGCTGGCAACCACGATGCCCGCATTCAAGCCCTACGCGACGATGACGGAGGAAGACGTGCAGGACTGCGACAAGAACATTGCCAACTCGGGCCACAAGAAAGGCGTGACCGTGCTGTCGTTCTGAGGACGGGATTCGGGATTCGCGAGAGCAAAAGCAAAGGCATCGCCCGCGAGCGGGCTTCTGCGAGATGACGGAGGCTGCAGGAGCCCGCTCGCGGGCGATGCCTTTGCAAATCACCAATCCCGTATCCCGAATCCCTGGTTGTCTATTTTTCGTGGATGCCGCCGCGGGTCAGCGCCATCGGGTCGAGCAGCTTCTTCAACTCGTCCTTTTTCAGCCCGGTGGTTTCCAGCGCCACGTCCATGATCGGCCGGTGCTGTTTGTACGCCTGCTTGGCGGTGGCCGCGCCCTTCTCGTAGCCGATCACCGGGTTCAGCGCGGTGACCAGGATCGGGTTCATCGCCAGCGCCTGGTACACCCGCGCCTTGTTGACCTTGAAGCCGGCGATGGACTTGTCCGCCAGCAGCACGCTGACATTGGCCAGGATGCCGATCGACTGCAGCAGGTTGTGCGCGATCAGCGGCAGCATCACGTTGAGCTGGAAATTGCCGCTCTGGCCGGCGATGGTGATCGAGGCATCGTTGCCGATCACCTGCGCGGCCACCATCGCCACCGCCTCGGGGATCACCGGATTGACCTTGCCCGGCATGATCGACGATCCCGGCTGGAGCGCCGGCAGCTCGATCTCGCCCAGGCCGGCCAGCGGGCCGGAGTTCATCCAGCGCAGGTCGTTGGCGATCTTCATCAACGCGACGGCCAGCGTCTTCAACGCGCCGGACAGTTCCACCGCCGCATCCTGCGCGGCCATGCCCTCGAAGTAGTTTTGCGCCGACTCGAACTTCACCCCGGTCAGCTTCCTCAGCTGGGCGGCCATCGCCGGGCCGAACTTCGGGTCGGCGTTGATGCCGGTGCCCACCGCGGTGCCGCCCTGCGGCAGTCGGCGCATGCGCTTCAGCGCATCCTCGATCCGCTCGATGGCCGCGCCGACCTGCGCCGCCCAGCCCGACAGTTCCTGCCCGAAGGTGATCGGCATCGCGTCCATCAGGTGGGTGCGGCCGGTCTTGGGCGTGTTCTTCAGTTCGCGCGCGCGCTTGTCGATCGCCTTCTGCAGGTGCTTCAGCGCCGGCAGCAATTGCTCGCTGGCGGTCAGCGTGGCGCTGACGTGGATGGCGGTGGGGATCACGTCGTTCGAGCTCTGCCCGTAATTGACGTGGTCGTTCGGATGCACCTTCGCACCCGCGGCAACCGCCAGGTGCGCGATCACCTCGTTTGCATTCATGTTGGTGCTGGTGCCCGAACCGGTCTGGAAGATGTCGATCGGGAATTGCGCGTCGTACTGGCCGTCCGCCACCGCCAGCGCCGCCTTGCGGATCGCCGCCGCCTGACCCTTTTTCAGATGGCCCAGCGAAAGGTTCACGTCGGCCGCAGCGGCCTTGATCAGCCCCAGCGCACGGATGAACGGCCGCGGCAGGTGCAGGCCGGAAATCGGGAAGTTGTCGATCGCGCGCTGGGTCTGCGCGCCATACAGCGCGTCAGCCGGGACTTGCAGCTCGCCCATGCTGTCGTGTTCGATGCGGAAGTTGTTCATTGGGGAAATTCCTTCGGGGTGGGACCGTGGCATCGCCTGGACCGTTCGGGCTGAGCGTAGCGCCGAAGGCGCGAAGTCGAAGCCCTCTTGATACCCTTCGACTTCGCGCCTTCGGCGCTACGCTCAGGGTGAACGGGAGACGGTCACGTCCGCCCACTATAAGCCGCCGGGCACGGAGCCGCCGGCAATGTAAAATGCTCGTTTCCCCTCGCCGGAACGCCCCGATGTCCAACCACGCCCTGACCGCCCTGTCGCCGCTGGACGGCCGCTACGCCAGCAAGGTCGAAGCGCTGCGTCCGATCTTCAGCGAGTTCGGGCTGATGCATCGCCGCGTGCAGGTGGAGATCGAATGGCTGCTGGCCCTTGCCGCCGAGCCCAAGATCGTCGAACTCCCCGCCTTCGACGCGACCCAGGTCGCCACCCTGAAAGCCATCGCGGAGGACTTCAGCGAGGCCGACGGCGAGCGGATCAAGGCGATCGAGGCGACCACCAACCACGACGTCAAGGCGGTCGAGTACTTCATCAAGGAGAAGATCGGCGCCGACGCCAGCCTCGCGCAGGCGAAGGAGTTCGTGCACTTCGCCTGCACCAGCGAGGACATCAACAACCTCTCCTACGCGCTGATGCTGCGCGACGCGCGCCGCGGCGTGCTGCTGCCGCAGCTCGATGCGCTGATCGACACGCTGCGCCAGATGGCGCACGACAACGCCGGCCTGCCGCTGCTCTCGCGCACGCACGGCCAGACCGCCTCGCCCAGCACGCTGGGCAAGGAGATCGCCAACGTGGTGGCGCGCCTGGAACGTCAGCGCAAGCAGCTGGCGGCGGTCGAAGTCTCCGGCAAGATCAACGGCGCGGTGGGCAACTACAACGCCCACGTGATCACCTACCCTGAAATGGACTGGCGGGGTTTCTCGCAGCGCTTCGTCGAAAGCCTCGGCCTCGACTACAACGCCTACACCACCCAGATCGAGCCGCACGACAACGTCGCCGAATACTGCGACGCGGTGCGCCGCGCCAACATCATCCTGATCGACCTGGCCCGCGACATCTGGGGCTACATCTCGCTGGGCTACTTCAAGCAGACCTTGAAGGCCGGTGAAGTCGGCTCCTCGACCATGCCGCACAAGGTCAACCCGATCGACTTCGAGAACGCCGAAGGCAACTTCGGCCTCGCCAACGCGCTGCTGGGTCACTTCGCCGAGAAGCTGCCGATCAGCCGCTGGCAGCGCGACCTCACCGATTCCACCGTGCTGCGTGCGCTCGGCACCGCCTTCGGCCACACGCTGGTGGCGCTGGAATCGCTGAAGAAGGGCCTGGGCAAACTCAACGTCAACGCCGAACGCATCGCCGCCGACCTCGACACCAGCTGGGAAGTGCTGGCCGAAGCCGTACAGACCGTGATGCGTCGCTACGGCCTGCCGCAACCCTACGAGCAGCTCAAGGCACTGACCCGCGGCCACGGCATCACCAGGGATTCCATGCGCGAGTTCATCGCCGGGCTTGAACTTCCGGCGGATGCGAAACAGCACCTGCTGGAGCTGACGCCGGCCGGCTACATCGGGCTGGCAAAGCGCTTGGCGAAGGAAATCTGACCGCTCCGCGCGGCACGACAACCGGCACCACCCCCCGCGCGATTGCGTCGAACCGGCAGTACGCCTTAGGCTCGGCGCTTGCGATCATCCCGGGGAAGTCGACATGCATCCATTGCGCGCGCTCACACTCTCTGCCGTCGTTGCCGCCACCTTTCTTGCCGGCTGCTCCGCCGACGCCTCGCTGTCGGGCCAGTCCACGCCGGCCGCCGCATCCAGCGTCCACGCGGCGGACGCCGGCCGCAACGCGACACTGGCAACGGACGTCGACGCGTTCCTTGCCGGCTACTTCCAGCACTACCCGGTGTTCGCGGCCAACGCCGGCAAGCACGAGTTCGACGGCCGTCTGCCCGATTTCAGCGCCGAAGGCCTGAAGGCCAACGCGGACTGGCTGCATGCGCAAAGGAAGAGCTTTGCCGCATTCACCGATGACGAGCTGGATGCCCGCGGCCGATTCCAGCGCGACTACGTACTGGCGGTGATCGACGGCCAATTGTTCTGGCTGGAGGATTCGGGCGCTCCGTACAAGAACCCCACCTTCTACACCGGCGACCTGTCGCCGAGCATGTACCTGACCCGGCCATACGCGCCGCTGGCGCAGCGCATGGCGGCCTTCGTGACTTACCAGGAGGCGCTGCCCAAGGCGCTGGCGCAGATCAAGGCCAACCTCAAGCTGCCACTGCCCGCCTCGTACATCGACGTGGGCGTAAATTCGTTCGCAGGCTTCGCCAGCTTCTTCAAGACCGACGTGCCCGGCATCTTCGCCCAGGTGAAGGACGATGCCCTGCAGGCGCGCTTCAAGGCCAGCAACGCCGCCGCCATCAAGGCCTCGCAAGAGCTGGCCGACTGGCTCAAGGCGCAGAAGCCGCACGCCACCCAGGACTTCGCGCTGGGCGCGGACAAGTTCGCGAAGATGCTGCATGCCACCGAACGGGTCGACCTTCCGCTGGACCAGCTCAAGGCGATCGGCGAATCCGATCTTGCGCGCAACCTTGCCTCGCTCAAGAGCGCCTGCGACAAGTTTGCCCCGGGCCAATCGCTGAAGGATTGCGTGGCGAAGGAGAGCGCCGACAAACCCGTCGGCGGAGCAGTTGAAGGCGCCCGCGCGCAGCTCGCCAGCCTGCGCCAGTTCATCGTCGACAAGGATCTGGTCAGCATTCCCGGCACCGAGCAGGCCAAGGCCGAAGAGGCCCCGCCGTTCAACCGCTGGAACTTCGCCTACATCGAGATCCCCGGCCCGTACGAGAACAACCTGCCGTCGGTGTACTACATCGCCCCGCCCGACCCGACCTGGAGCAAGGCCGACCAGGCCGCCTACGTGCCGGGCAAGGCGGCGCTGCTGTTCGTCTCCGCGCATGAAGTCTGGCCCGGCCACTTCCTGCAGTTCCTGCACGCCAACCGTGCGCACTGGAAATTCGGCCAGCTGTTCGTCGGCTATGCCTTCGCCGAAGGCTGGGCACATTACGCCGAGGAGATGATGTTCGACGCCGGCCTCGACGGCGCCACGCCGGAAGTCCACATCGGCCAGCTCACCAACGCCCTGCTGCGCGACGTGCGCTACCTCTCGGCAATAGGCCTGCACACCGGCGGCATGAGCATGGCCCAGTCCGAGCAGATGTTCCGCGACAAGGCCTTCCAGGACCCGGGCAACGCCCGCCAGCAGGCTGCCCGCGGCACCTACGACCCGGCCTATCTCAACTACACCATGGGCAAGCTGATGATCATGCAGCTGCGCAAGGACTGGATCGCCGCCCACCCCGGCCCGAACGCGCTGAAGGCATTCCACGACCAGTTCCTCAGCTACGGCGGCCCGCCGATCCCGCTGGTGCGTCAGCAGATGCTGGGCGGGAAAGCCGAAGCGAAGCTGTGGACGGCGAGCGCGACGGCGCCGGCAGCGGAAGCGTCCGCTTCGTCCCACTAGGCCCTCAGTGGCCACGCTGATCAGGCTCATTCGCCTTCCAAGACGAATGAGCCTGATCGCGTCGATGCAGCGACAGCGACGCGACATCGCGGCTGCATCGCCACCATGGAGGTGGCTTCCTTCATCGTGACATGACGAACGGCGCGGTAGCGTCGTCCGCGATGGATGGCCTCCGCGGGATTTCCATGGTCGAAGCGCGTATTGGCATCGCCGGCTGGTCGATTCCTTCCGCGCTGGCGAGCCGCTTCCCCGAGGGCAACAGCCACCTCGAGCGATACGCGCAGCGGTTCAATTGTGTCGAGATCAATTCCTAGTTCTACCGCCCGCATCGGCCGGCCACCTACCGTCGCTGGGCGGCCAGCGTGCCGGCAGCGTTCCGCTTTGCGGTGAAGATGCCGCGCGCCATCAGCCACGAGGCTCGCCTGCACGACTGCGAACCGGCGTTGCGCATCTTCCTGGGCCAGGTCGACGAACTGGAAATGAAACTGGGTTGCCTGCTGCTGCAGCTGCCGCCCAGCCTCGCCTATGCACCATCGACGGCGCTGCCGTTCTTCGATCGGCTGATGCGGCTGCATGCCGGGCCAGTGGCCTGCGAACCGCGCCACCCGTCGTGGTTCCGGCCGGCCGTCGATCGCGCGCTGCGTGAACGGGGTATCGCGCGGGTGGCTGCCGATCCGGCGCGACACCCGCGCGCAGCGGTCCCGGCGGGAGATCCCCGCCTCCAGTATTTCCGCCTGCATGGCGCACCGCGCATCTACTACGACGCCTACTCCGAGGCCGCGCTGCGCAGCATCGAACGTCGGCTGCGGCGTCCGCAGCGCTGGTGCATTTTCGACAACACTGCGCTCGGCCACGCCGTGGCGAACGGACTGGACCTGATCGAACGCATCAGCTGATGCTCCACTTTCTCGTTCCTTACCGTGTCGTGGTCATTCGACGGGACATCGGTACCGGAAAAGCGCCGCCAGCAGGCTGCCAGCGAATGAACAAACTGCCAGAGCAGCGGCAGGTGCGACTGCCACGCGTGTGGCGATACGGGAAGATCCGGCCGGCAGTGCCCGCCCTGCGACGGCAGGCTCCGCCGCCTGCGGGCGGCGGAGCCTGCGGCACGTGCCTATTGCGCCGCCGGCACGATGTAGCCGGGCGGCAAGTCCTTCCTGCCGCGCATCGCCTGCATGTAGCGGTCGCGCAGCATCGTCTGGCGGCTGACCATGGGAATCTTGCGGCCGGCGATGAATACCTGGTCGGCGAAGCTGGACAGTTCCAGCGGGTCGCCGCTCCAGATCACCACGTCGGCCAGCTTGCCCTGCTCCAGCGTGCCCACATCCTGGTCCATGCCGTAGATCCGCGCCGGGTTCAGCATCAGCGCCTTCAACGCGTCGAGCCACGGCAGGCCGTTGGCCACCGCATTGCCGGCAGCCTGGGTGACATTGCGCGCGTTGTGGGTGTCGCCGGTGGCGAAGGCGATCATCACGCCGGCTTTCTGCAGGCGCGCGGCGTTTTCCAGGGTCGAGCCCAGCGTCTCGAAATGTGCCGGCAGGTCTTCCAGCGGATTGAGCAGCACCGGCACGTGGGCGGCGGCGAGTTCGTCGGCGACCATCCAGGCTTCGGCGCCGCCGGAGACGATCAGCTTCAGCTTGAAGTCGCCGGCCAGCCGCAACGCCGCCTCGATGTCGCTGGCACGCTCGACGTGGAGCACCAGCGGCTCCTGGCCCGCCAGCACCGGACCGAGCGCCTCCAGGTCCAGCCGCGTCAGCGCGTACTTGCGGCGCTGGTTGCTGGCATAGGCGCTGGTGTTGTCGGCGTAGTCCCTCGCATCCTGCAGCGCCTCGCGCAGGGCCAGCATCGCGGCCGCGCGCGAGCCGCCGGCCTGTGCGGCGCCGGTCTCGCCCAGCGCGGCGAACATCGCCGCCGCATCGCGATGGATGAAGCCTTCGGTGGAACCCAGGTCGATGATGGCGCCACGGCCGGCGATGATGTGCTTGTCGCCGTTGGTGGGCGACACCATCGCGCGGGTGACGCCGGCGATCCGGTTGACCGGGATCAGCATCGAGCGCGGGTTGATCGCGTCGGCCACGTCGAACGCGGCGCTGAAACGCGAGTCGCCGGCCGAGGCGTCGCGGGTTTCCTTCACCGCGCCCACCTCGACGATGCCGAACTGGCTTTGCGGGTCGAAGATGCCGGGCGTGACGATCTTGCCGGTGGCGTCGATGCGCTCGGCATCGGCGGGAATCTCGACGTTGGCGCCCACCGCGGCGATCCTGCCGTTCTTGACCAGCACCGTGCCGTGCTCGATCTTGCCGGCGGCGCCCAGCGTGTACACGGTGCCGCCGGTGATGGCGTAGGTCTTGCCATCGCCGGCAGCGTTGCCATTCGCAGGCGCCGCGGAACTGGCCGCCGCGGTATCGGCATGGCCGTCCGAATGGTCGGCCGGGCTGCAGGCGACGCAGAGCATCGCCAGGATCATGGCCAGGTATTTCATCGTGCGCCCTCCCCTGCGGCGGCATCGGTGGCATGCGGGTCGATGAAGCTGCCCAGCATGAAATCGGAGGTCGATTGCCGCTGCGGTTCGTCGCGCTCGTAGACCACGGCGCCGTCGAGGAACACCTTCTCGGTGCGCGCGTAGACGCTGAACGGGTCGGCGCTCCAGATCACCACGTCGGCATCCTTGCCCGGTTCCAGCGAGCCGATGCGGTCGGCCAGGCCCAGCGCCTTGGCCGGGTTGAGCGTCATCCACATCACCGCGTGCTCCTTGCTGATGTCGAGCCCGGCACGCCGCCCTGCGGCCAGCGCCTTGGCTACTTCCTGGTTGAGGCGCTGGATGCCGTTCTCGTCGTCCGAGTGGATCATCGCGCAGGCACCGCCGGCATCGACCATCGCGATGTTGGCGCGGATGCCGTCCCACGCTTCCATCTTGAAGCCCCACCAGTCGGCCCACATCGCCGCGCAGGTGTCCGTCTTCGCCAGCAGGTGCGGAATCTTGTACGCCTCGACGGCATGGTGAAACGCCGCGATCTTGAAGCCGAACTCGTTTGCCACGTCGAGCAAGGCGGCCATCTCGTCGGCGCGGTAGCAATGCATCTGTACGCGGATCTTGCCGCCGAGCACTTCGGCCAGAGTCTCCTTGCCCAGATCGCGCTTGGGCGGCGGGCCGGCCTCCGTGGCGCCCTTGGCCTTGACCTTCGCCTCCCACGCCTTCCACTCGCGGTCGTAGGCCTGCGCGTCGGCGAACGCCTGCCGGTAGCCGGCGACGTCGCCCATCAGCGTCGACGGAAACTGGTGACGGCTTCCGTAGACCCGCATCGGATTCTCGCCGCAGGCCATCTTCAGGCCATACGGCGCATCCGGAAATTTCATTCCCTGCACGGTGGTGGCCGGCACGTTCTTCAACACCACGCTGCGCCCGCCGATCAGGTTGCCGGAACCGGGCAGGATCTCCAGCGTGGTCACGCCACCGGCGCGCGCGGTGTTGAAGCCCGGGTCCTGCGGCCACACCGAATGCTCGGCCATCACCTGCGGCGTGGTCGGGTTGGTCATCTCGTTGCCGTTGGCGGTGGCATCCACCGATGGCGACGGATAGACGCCCAGATGCGAATGCACGTCGATCAGTCCGGGCGTGACGAACTTGCCCTTGGCATCGATCACCACCGCACCGGCCGGCGCCTCGACCTGCTTGCCGATCGCCGCGACCTTGCCGTCACGCAACAGCACCGACCCATCGTCAATGCGCTCGCCGGTACCGGTGTAGATCGTCGCGTGCTCGATCAGCGTGACTTGCGAAGGCAGCGGCTGGTAGGTGGACGGGAAGGCGTCCGGCGGAAATTCGGTGGGCTGCGGCGTTGCAGCCTGGGCGACCACCCCGGCGGACACCACCAGCAAAACCGCGAGCACCGCCGCGCGCAAGTGTGACGATTTCATCTTCGCTCCCAAGTTGGCCCCAATGCCACGCCAGCCCTGGCTGCGATGTGCGGCGCATCCGTTGCCGCCGTCCGCAAACCGTACATGGAAGTGGCGGCAAAGTCTTGCTTGCAATGGCGCGGGGCGGCGTGAGGCTACTGGGTCAGCGGAGAGCGCGCTCGTCGGCTGAGCCATCAACTATCGTCCCCCCGGGCACACCCGGGGAGACGGTCCATGGCGACGACCGGTCAGAAGCTTGCTGTCACGCGCGCGTACCAGAACGCGCCGTTGAAACCGAACGGCGAGGTCAGCGCGTACTTGACGCCAAGGAACTGCAGCGTGGCGTTCTGCTCCTTGCCGGGGTAGGTGTCGAAGACGTTGTTGCCGCCGATGGCCACCGTGAAGGTGTCGTTGAACTTGTAGCTGGCCTCCAGATCGAGCAGCGTCTTGCCGCTGTAGTGATTGACGTCGTCCGGCGGGTTGTTGCTGCCGAACAGGCCGACCGTGGTGCTCCAGCTGCCGTATTGATTGATCCGCGCGATGGCATCGAACCCGTGCAGCGCGTAGTCGAAGCTGAGCACCGACCGGCTCCTGGGCACCTGGTGCTCGAGGTCGTACACGAAATCGTCGTTGAGCGTGTCCGGCTGCACCTTGACCACGTTCTGCTTGTTGCGGTTGTAGCGGAAGTCGATGTTGAGCCTGCCATTGCCCAGCTGATGCCGCGTATCGAGCACGAAGTCGATGCCGCGGATGTCGGAGCCGAACGCATTGCCGAAATAACTGGCGTCGCTGCCGAGCAGCAGTTGCGCGTTCGGATAGCCGCCGGCGGCGAGCTGGTCGACGGTGGCCTGGCTCACGCGGTTGCTGACCAGGCCAATGCGGTCGTCGATCCTGATCCGGTAGTAGTCCAGGGTGGTCGTGACGCTATCGAGCGGCGTCCACACGGCGCCGACGGACAGGCTCCTGGAGGTTTCGGTCTTCAGCGGTTTGGAACCGAGCGCGCGCGCCACCGGGTTGTCGACCGGATAGGTGCCGGCGGGTATCAGGCCACCCTGGGCGTTAGCCGTGGTGGTGACATTGAGTGTGTTCGCCTGGCCCGGGGTCGGTGTGCGGAAGCCGGTGTTGTACGTACCGCGCAGCGCGAACGCGTCGGTGAACGCGTAACGGCTGGAAAGCTTGTACACGACCTTGGAGCCGTAGTTTTCCGCACGCTCGTAACGCACCGCCGCCGCGCCGGACCACTGGTCGGTGAAGTTCGTCTCGGCGTCGACGTAGGCGGCCTCGCTGTTCTGCATGAAGCGCCCGGCCGCGTTGGCCGGAAAGCCCTGGAAGGCATCCGAGCCCACCCCGAACACCGACGCGGTCGGCCCCACCTCGATCGAACCGGCGTCGCCCTGGTGGATGATGTAGGTCTCCTGGCGCCAGTTCGCGCCGAAGGCGAGCGTGAGCGGCGAATCGTCGAACGAACGGACGAAATCCGCACCGGCGCCCTGCTCGCGCTGGGTCAGCTTGCCGGGATGGAAGTTGGTGGGCGACAGGCTGCCCAGGCTCGGGTTGATCGAGCCCTTCAACTGGTAGTCGACCTCGTTGCTGCCGGTGCGGTAGTGCAGGTCCCACTGCAGGTTGCTCTGCCCGCCGCCACGCACGCCGCCGACCAGCTGGTGATCGCTGATGTCCGCACCGAACAGCGGGCTGTAGCCGCCCGGGAACTTCGTGTAGATCGGGTTCAGCAGCACCCATCCGCTCGGACTCGCCGCGTTGGCCGTCAGGTAGTTCGCCGGATCGCCGCCACCGGCCACGATGCTGTCCACCAGCGACTGCGGCGCGTTCGCCGGGGTCAGGGTGCCATCGGCGTAGCTGACCAGGGTGGAGCGGCCGCCGATGCCGTACTGGGCCGGCAAGACCGGGTTGCGGTAGAAGAAGCTGGACAGGACCTTCTTGTCCATGAAGCTGCCCGTGGCGTAGAGCTGCATGTCGCCGGACAGCGGCAGGCCGGCGTTGACGAAGAGCTTGTTGGTCTTGGTCTGCGGGTCGCCCCAGCGCTGGCCGAAGCCGTCATACGGCACCTGGTCCGCACCGACCACGGCCGCGACGGCCGCCGCGTCCGCTTGCGGCATCCCGCGCGAGGTGGGGTCGGTGGTTTCGCGCTCGGCACTCACATGCACGAAGCCATCGGCGCCGAGCGGGAATCCCGCATCGGCGTCGTAGCGCCGCAGGTTGCCATCGCCCTTGCCGTACTGGCCCACCTGCGCGCTGACCGTCACGCCCGAGCGGGCCTTCTTGAGAATGACGTTGACCACGCCGGCGATCGCGTCCGATCCATACAGCACCGAGGCGCCATCGCGCAGCACTTCGACGCGCTCGATGGCGTTGGACGGAAACACCGAGAAATCCACCGCCTGCGCGCCCTGGTTGAAGGTGCCCAGCGGATCGAGCTGCAAGTTGACCAGCGCCGAACGATGGAAGCGCACGCCGTCGACCAGAACCAGGGTCTGATCGGGCGACAGGTTGCGCAGCGACACCGGCCGCACGAACGACGTGCCGTCGGCGATGGGAAAACGCTGGGTAGTCAGCGACGGCACGATGTTGGTCAGCGCGTCGGTGAGGTCCGCCGAAGACTGCTTCGCGATCTGGCTGCCGCTGAACGCGTCGATCGGCGAAATGGATTCGGTCGGCGACAGGCCGGCCCGGTGCGTACCGGTCACCACCACTTCCTGCAGGGTGGTGGTCGACTTGGCCTTCGCCGCATCGTTGCGCCCTTGTGCCGCGGTCGCCTGGCTGGCCTGGGCCTGTCCGCTGTCCGACGCGCCCGCGTCCTGCGCCTGCACCGAGCACGCGACCAGCGCCGCAGCGGCAAGCGCCGCGCGAATGGCGCGCAAAAGAACCACGTTGATCCCTGCATGGTTATGCATGTTGTCTCCCTCCCGATGGCCGCTGAATTCCCCCCTCAACGCAAACTACTCCGACCCCTGGCGTCCCAAAAGGCCTCCATTGGTAGTACGTGCGCGAGATCACTTTCGTGGCGACAGCCTTGCCGATGGGTGCACTCATCAAGCGACTCGCCGGCATCTGTCCACCGGGGCAACAGAAATGATTGGGCGGCGGGAGCGGCGTAGCGAAACCGCTCGAAACGAGGCGGGTTCGGGAAAGTGGACCTGACCCCGTTGGTGACGCCGTCAACCCGTGACCCCGAGCGGCGTTCTCCTTCCGGCATGCCGCCATTCGTCCGGCACGACATGGCAGTACCCAACCGCCGGCCTCCCACACTGAAGGACACCGTCATGAACCACGCTTCGATGATCCGTCTCGGTCTGCTCAGCCTGATCGCCTGCACCGCGTTCGCCAGCGCCAGCGCGATGGCCGCCGACAGCACCGTCCCCGGTCACCCCCGCGTCAACGAGGTCAACCAGCGCATCGACAACCAGCAGGCGCGCATCGCGAAAGGCGTCGCCAACGGCACCATCACGCCGAAGCAGGCAGCCAACGACCAGCGCCGCGCCGCCAACATCGCCCAGCGCGAAAGCGCCGCCGAAGCCAAGCATCACGGCCACCTGACCAAGGGCGAAACCCGCCGCCTCAACCGCGCGGAAAACCGCAACAGCCGCCACATCCACCGCCAGCGCCACTGAGCGCCAGCAAAAAAAGAGGCCCCGCTTGCGGGGCCTCTTCCATTCCAGGAAATGACGAATCAGGCCGGCAGCGGCTCGCTCGGCGCCGGCTCACTGGCCGGTGCGGGATTGCGCGGCCCGCGGGCAAAGCGGGCGGCCAGCGCCTTGCGCGCCTCGTCCAGTCCCTGCCCCTTGCCGGCCACCTTCAGCACCGCGTAACCCTCCAGCGCATTGGTCATCAGGTCGCTGCCCACCGCCATCTCGGTGTCGACGCCACGCTGATGCAGCTTGCCCAACCGCACCAGGCGCGGGCGCAACGCATCCAGCGTGGCGATGTCGCGCTGATAACCGTCCAGATCGAAATTGCGGGGCAGCACGCCGGGGTTGTCGGCGAACACATGACCGGCCTGCCGGCAGAACGCCTCGGACTTGTCGCCCATCTTGGTCAGCCCGTGGCGCTGCTCGGGCGTCAACGCGATCAGCGAGGCCAGGCCCGTCTCCAGTGCAGCCAGGGCGTTGTCGATGGCCGCCAGCACTTCGGCATTCAGGTCGATATCGATCAGGTTCTGAGGCATGTTCACTGCATTGATTGAGTTGCAGACAAGCCGGTCCGTTGGCCGACGCCGCAGCGTAGCGCGCCACCTGCCCGCTACCAGCCAATCAGCCGGAACCAAGATTGTCCCCGACACATTTTCTGGACTGATTCGCTCAAGGGGTCGCGGCGCCCCGCAATCCCGCATGAAAGGCGCCCAGCAGGTCGAGGTCGATCTGCACGTCGCCGGACCGCATGTCGCCTATCAGCAGCAGCCGGCCATCCGGGTCGATCTCCGTCGCCAGCAGATCCAGCACCGCGTCCAATGCGACTGTGACACCGGCGTTCGCCAACGGGTGCAGCAACTTTCTGGCGTCGTGGCCCAGCAACCATGCGCCGGCACGGGCATGGTCGTAATCGCTCGCTTCGAGCAGTTGGCTCGCGTCCGCATACAGGCGTTCCATGTTGCCCGCCTCTAGATAACTGCGCAGCAGCAGGCGCAGGTCACCGGCATCGACGCCCGGCCGTTCGTGGCGTCGGTCACGCCAGGCGAGCAGCTTCAGGACGGCTTGCGCCGGCAAGGAGGCGACCGCCACCACCACGTCATCCGGCAGCCGTACCGCGACTGCCTGCGCCGCCGCCTCGCGGTAGCCGAGCATGGTCATCTCGACGACATGCGGCGACGGCCAGGCGATGCTGCGATCGGCCCGCTCCACGCCGCCGAAGGGAAGCAGATCCACCCGATGGCACTGCTCGAACACCAACCGATGCAGCACGCCGGGCACTTCGGCGAAAGATCCGTCGGCGAGCAGGGCGTTCCTCAAACCGGCGAAGCTGTTCCATCCATCCAACCCAAACGCGAAATCCATGTCGGTCGTGGCGCGCGCGACGCGTATGCCATGCGCGAACGACAGCAACACGTCGCGCGCCATCGCGCCCACCAGCAAGGGCTCGGCATCCGGCCAGGCCCGGCGCATCGTCGCCACCAGCCTGGCCAACACCGCCAGCCCGGGCTGCTCACGCAAATCCAGCGGCGATCCCTGCATGCATTTCCCCTGCGATTTCCAGACAGCGCGCATCGCCGATCGCCAGCAGGTCCGCGTACACCAGCAAGTGCGGCACCATGCCGGGGGTCTCGCCCTCGAAATTCCAAAAGCGTCGCAGCACTTCCACGTTGCCGTTGCGATGCGGCTGCAGACGCTGATCGGTCAGTAGATTCGGTTCGACCTTGTTGCCGTAGAAGGTGGCCGTGCCGGGCCGCAGGTGTTGCGTCAGCCGCGCCGCTGCCGGCTCACCGCCCAGCAGCAAGCCGTAGCGCGTTGCGTCGATGGCCTCGACCCAGTCGAGCTTGCGCGTGTCGTAGCGGCCCAGCAGCAGCTTGGGCCGCAGCCGCTGCGGATACGCATCCACCCAGCGCTTGAGCAGCCGTTCCGCATCGATCAGCCGGCGCCGCTTGCGCAACGTGGCGACGAAGCCGAGCTGCGGCAGTTCGGCCATCACCCAGCCCACCGTGCCGTGCGCCACGCCCGCCAGGGCGGCGATCTCCCGATACGGCAGGTCCACCGCCGCCGGCCGGCACAACAGGGCGAACAGCACCTGCAGCCCGGTGGCCTGAAACGCACGGCCGCCCTGCGTCGGCGGCGCGAGGGCTTCCCTCGGCCGCTCACCCTTCACCCAGACATGCAGCGGCGGCTGCGTCAACCAGGCGTTGCCCGCGGCATCAATGAACTGCACGCCGCGCCGGCGCAGCTCGTCGGCCATCGGCGGCGTGACGTAGTCGGCCACCAGCAGCCCCTGCTCGCCGTGGTTCGCCAGCTGATGCAGCGCCGCGCCGAGCGTGGCACGGCGCAGGCCGCGCTTCAGCTCGGCGACGTAGCGCAGCTCGCGGCCATCGAAACGCAGGCACAGCACGGCATCGCCGCGCGTCGCCTGGCCGCCAGGCTCCCGTTCGACGACTTCCCATTGCAGGCCTGGCAGCTGCACCGCGGTCAAGGCAGCCTGCAGCAGATCCGGTTCGTGTTGACGGCGGTGTTTGTCCATGATTGGGATTTGTCCATGTTTTGTGGACAGAAGTCAATTGTGGACAAGATGCGGCCTCGAACCCGTGCGAGCATCGCGATGCAAGATCAGGTAGTCGGCGCGGCGGATGCTGGACTTGTCGCGCGCGGCACGATGGCCCCGCACCACCATGCGGCCGGCCTTGAGCGTGAACTCCTGAAACACCTGCTCATTCACGTTTCAACCGCTGGCGACCAGGGCGGGTGTGATGAACTTCAGGCAGATGTCCGCTTCGGACAGTTTTCTCTTATCCATGAAGCATGACTCTGGCGACTCCCCCGACTCGAACACGCCAGAGCATAGGGCGTTGGATCGACCCCGACCAGTCGACGGCGCATGTCGATGTCTTTACACCGCCGCGTGGGTGGTTTTTCAAAGCCAGCCGCGACCGTTGCCTGTTGCTCAATAGTGATACCGCAACTGCGCAATCAGCAGCGCGTCGGCAACGGGCTTGTACACCATGCGGTGCTCGCCGTTGATGCGGCGCGACCAATAATCGGCCAGCCCGTGTCGCAAGGGTTCGGGTTTGCCGATGCCTTCGAGGGGGTGGCGCATGGTGTCGTCGGTCAGCTTGTTGATGCGCGCCACCAGCTTGCGGTCGTGGGCCTGCCAGTGGAGGTAATCCTCCCAGGCCGCGTCAGAGAAGATCAGCTGCATGCCGGCCAAGCTCAGCGAGTTAGGTTCAGCGGGCCAGCCTGAGTGGTTTGCCGCCACCGGATTCCAGTTGCGCCATCGATTCCAGCAGGCGGCGCGCGTTCCTGGGGCTACGCAGCAGGTACGCGGTCTCATCCAACGACTGGCAATCGGCCAGCGACATCATCACCACTCGTCCTTCTTGGTAATGATCACCGGCGCATGATCCTCGCAGACGCGCTCCATCGTCTCGGCGAGACTGGAACGGGCCTTGGTGTAGGTGATGGTGTCCATGGGCTATCGCGATATGTACATTATTCTGTACATGATCTAGCCGACGGCCCGCAGCCGGTCAAATGCCGCGGGTCCAAGCCGGCGAATCAGCCAGCAAGCGCCTTGCGTTCCCCCGCGCCTGCCAGCGCATGCATCAGGTCCACCGTGCTGTCGAGCACCCTGGCGACCTTCGTGCCACGACTCGAGAAGATTTCTACCAGCGCCTGGTAGTAGCCCAAGGTCCCGTCGCGTCCGCCGGTGAACCGATCGAATACGCGCGTGGCAACTTCGGGATCTTCCAGGTCCTGGACGATGGCGCGGGCGTTATGCAGCTTGTCGCAGGCGGAGACAAGCAGCGTGGCGTCCGGGGCTTGTTTCAGGTGTGCGAGGTAGGCGAGTTTGCGCTCGATCCAGTCGCGGCGTCTGGCTTCCGGATCGGTGTGGCTGGCCTTGCCTTCGGCGGTGCCATCGGTGCAGTCCACCACGATGTTGGCGACGGCATCACCGAATTGCTTGCGGATCGCCGCCTCATGCCCGGTACCGCAATCCTCGATGGTGTCGTGCAGCAGGCCGGCGATGGCCTGGTCTTCGTTACCGCCGAACTCGATCACCAGGCTGGCCACGCCGAGCAGGTGATAGAGGTACGGGATGTTCGAGCCCTTGCGCACCTGCGCGGCGTGGGCGATGCGGGCGTAGTCAACGGCCTGGCTGAAGCGATCGGATAGCGTGGTCATGCTGCCCCCTGTGACGGTTTCATCGTAGCCAATGATGATGGCGGCGCGGCGCAAGGGCTGAGAGCGTAGCGGACGCCGTTCAACGCTTGATCTCTTCTTCCATCACTTGGCTCATCGTGCTCTCCGTAAAAAGTTGGCACCTGAGCAGAAAATCACTGGGTCATTACATTGCGCTGTTGCGTGCCGTCCGCGGGGATTGTTGGGCCCATCCATGGGCCAAACCCCTTCGCGCTGCGCACTGCGGGGCCTGCCTGCGGCTGCCCGAATTCGCTCCCGGCGAATTCGCCGACTGCGGAGGCAGGATGCCAGAGCGAACGTCGGCGAAGCCGACGGACCGAAGGGTGAGGTGCAGGATGCGCCGAATAACCAGTGGGTTCTCATTCCTGCCATCACCGCCAGAAAAGGAAAACGCCCCACTCGGGGCGTTTTGCTTTTCTGGCGGAGAGAGTGGGATTCGAACCCACGGTAGTGTTGCCACTACGGCAGTTTTCAAGACTGCTGCCTTAAACCGCTCGGCCATCTCTCCGAAAAATTTTCCCGCCAACTGTCGCTCTGGGAACTCTGGCCCTTCGACTTCGCTTCGCTACGCTCAGGGTGAACGGTGGGAAGTTGTGCGGGGTGCACATGCTATCAGGAACGTTGCAATGGATGCCGCGGAAGGCGCGCCGGGACTTTGTAGCAGCGCACTCTGCGCGCGATGTTTTTCGGTGGCGTGACGAAGGGCATCGCGCACGAGTACGCTCCTACAGCGGCTTGGGCTTTTTTCTCGACAGCGCCACCAGGCAGCCGACCAGGATCGCCACCGGGATCAGGGCGCCGAGCAGCGGCAGCAGCAGCACTGGTTCGCGCACGACCATCGGCACCAGTTGGGTGGCGCTGGCGAAGGCGATGATGGCGAGGCGCCGGCGGCGGCTGTGGCGGGCGAACCAGAAGCTGGCGAGGACGAGCGCCAGCGCGACCATCGAGAGATCGAGGTCCACGGTGGGCAGGTGCCAGACGCCGTCGAAGCCGAGGCGGGTGGCGATCACGCCGGCCAGCACCAGCAGCAGGAAGAAGCTGGTGTAGAACTCCACCCTGCCCCAGTTGCCGCGTGCGGGCGCCGGCGTGTTCATGCGATGCGGTCGAGCCCAGCCATGTACGGGCGCAGTGCTTCGGGGATGGTGATCGAGCCGTCGTCGTTCTGGTTGTTTTCCATCACGGCGATCAGGGTGCGGCCGATGGCGAGGCCGGAACCGTTGAGCGTGTGCACCAGTTCGGGCTTGCCGGTTTCGGGGTTGCGCACGCGGGCCTGCAGGCGGCGGGCCTGGAAGTCCACGCAGTTGGAGCAGCTGGAGATTTCGCGGTAGGTCTGCTGGCTGGGCAGCCACACTTCCAGGTCGTAGGTCTTGGCCGCGCCGAAGCCCATGTCGCCGGTGCACAACAGCATCTTGCGGTATGGCAGGCCGAGCTTCTGCAGCACGGTCTCGGCGTGGCCGACCATCTCCTCCAGCTGCGCGCGGGACTGGTCGGCGCGGGCGATGTGCACCATTTCCACTTTCTCGAACTGGTGCTGGCGGATCATGCCACGGGTGTCGCGGCCGTAGCTGCCGGCCTCGGCGCGGAAGCACAGCGTGTGCGCGGTCATGCGCAGCGGCAGCGCGTCGGCGTCCTGGATGGTGTCGCGCACCAGGTTGGTCAGCGAAACTTCGGCGGTGGGGATCAGGTAGCGCTTGGTCTCGCCGACTTCGGTGGCGAACAGGTCTTCTTCGAACTTCGGCAGCTGGCCGGTGCCCTGCATGGTGTCGGCGTTGACGATCACCGGCAGGTTGCATTCCAGATAGCCGTGCTCGCCGGTGTGCAGGTCGAGCATGAACTGGCCGAGCGCGCGGTGCAGATGCGCGAGCTGGCCGCGCAGCACGGTGAAGCGCGCGCCGGAGAGCTTGGCGCCGGCGTCACCGTCGAGCCAGCCGTGGCGCTCGCCCAGTTCGACGTGGTCCTTCACCGCGAACGCGAACTCGCGTGGCGTGCCCCAGCGGCTGACTTCGACGTTGTCCTTTTCGTCCTTGCCCAGCGGTACTGAGGCATCCGGAATGTTGGGGATGCCCAGCGCGATCTCGGCAAGTTTCGCCTGCACGTCGCCGAGGGCCTGCTCGTTGGCCTTGAGCTTGTCGCCGATGCCGGCGACCTCGGCCATCAGCGGTGCCACGTCCTCGCCTTTCGCCTTGGCCTGGCCGATCGCCCTGGAGCGGGTGTTGCGCAGGTTCTGCAGCTCCTGCGTCTCCATCGCCAACTGCTTGCGCGAACTCTCCAGCGCCTCGACGGCGGCCACGTCCAGCATGTAGCCGCGGGTTTCGGCGAGGCGTGCGGCGGTTTCGGCCAGATGCGAACGCAGCAGGGCGGGATCGAGCATGAGCGAGGTCCAGGTAACGGCTTGAACCGCGAATTATCGCTGCGCGTGGCCGGTGGCCGCAATGAATGCGGCCACGTCCCTGCTTTTGGCGGCCTTCGACTTCCTCGCTCCTCAAAGCCGCGGCCATCCCTGGCCGCACCCCGCGTGCGGCGCTACTCGCCTACGCTCAGGGGGAACGGTTCGACGAGCGCTCGCCGCGACCCAGCCACCACGCCATCGCGGCACCGGCGAGCAGCCAGCCGATCAGTTGCTCGGCCAGGGCGGCGAGCGTGAAATCGAGCGGGAAGCGGTACCAGTTCCAGTACGGGAGCATGCTGCTGAGCCAGGCAAACACGGCCGCCGCAGCGGCAATCGCCACGCGGCGACGGAAGCCCACCACGGCCAGCCCCATGACGAAGGCCAGCGCCAGCGACGCCAGCGTGTCGGATGCCCACTGCCGCCCGATCTGCGGGCCCATCTGCATCATGTCGGTGCCGCGCGGCTGGTACACCACCCAGGCGTACGGCGAGCGCACAGCCTTGATCGAATAGGCGCGCACCACGGCCGCGTCGCCCATCTGCTTGGGATCGAGCGAGGGCAGCAGGTACACCCCTGGTTGATCGCCAAGCCCTTCCTGCAGCCCGCTCAGCGCCGCGTTCTCGTTGAGCGGCTGGTGGATGCCGACACTGCCCAGCCCCAGCGCCATGTGCGCGGCCACGCCCCAGAGGAACATCACGATGCCGCCGATCAGACCCGCCACCAGTACGCGCATGGTTCATCCCTCCCCCGGTTGGTTGAGCCAATCTAGGTCGGGAAAGCGCGTGCGGCAAGGGCGTACGCGGCAGGAGCCCGCTCGCGGGCGATGCTCTTGCGAATCCCGAATCCCGAATCCCGAACCCGAAAGAAAAGCATCGCCCGCGAGCGGGCTCCTACGGATTGCGGGCTTTTTCGCGGGCGGCACGCAGGGCCAGCAGTTTTTCGCGCAGTTGCAGTTCCAGGCCGCGTTCGACCGGTTCGTAGAACACCGTGCCGACGAGCGCGTCGGGCAGGCACTGCTGGTCCAGCGCGATGCCGCCTTCGGCGTCGTGGTCGTACTGGTAGCCCTTGCCGTAGCCGAGGCCCTTCATCAGTTTGGTGGGCGCGTTGCGCAAGTGCATCGGCACTTCCAGCGTGCCGCCCTTGCGTACCGCGTCGCGGGCCTTGTTGTAGGCCATGTAGGCGGCGTTGCTCTTGGGCGAGATGGCCAGCCAGATCGCCAGCTGGGCCAGGCCCAGTTCGCCTTCGGGGCTGCCCAGGCGCTCGTAGGTGTCCCACGCGTCCAGCGCCATGCGCCAAGCGCGCGGCTCGGCCAGGCCGACATCCTCCACCGCCATGCGGGTCATGCGGCGGGCGAGATACAGCGGATCGACGCCGCCATCGAGCATGCGGCACAGCCAGTACACGGCGGCGTCGGGGTCGGACGAGCGCACGGATTTGTGCAGCGCCGAGATCTGGTCGTAGAACTGCTCGCCCTGCTTGTCGAAGCGACGGGTGCGGTCGGCCAGCACCTGGCTCAGCGTGGCCTCGTCGATGGTGCGCTCGTGCGCCAGTTCGGCGGCGATTTCCAGCAGGGTCAGCGCGCGGCGCACGTCGCCATCGGCGGCCTGGGCGATCGAATCGAGCGATTCGTCGGACACCTGCAATTGCAGTTCGCCGAGGCCGCGCTCGCTGTCGGCCAGCGCGCGTTTCAGCGCGGCGATGATGTCGGCGGTGGAAACCGGCTCCAGCACATGCACGCGGCAGCGCGACAGCAGCGCGGAGTTAAGTTCGAACGAGGGGTTCTCGGTGGTGGCACCGATGAAGATGATCACGCCACGCTCGATGTGCGGCAGGAACGCATCCTGCTGGGTCTTGTTGAAGCGGTGCACCTCGTCCACGAACAACACGGTGCGGCGGCCCTGCGCGAAGTTCACCTCGGCCTCGGCCAGCGCCTTGCGCACGTCAGGCAGGCCGGACAGCACGGCGGAGATCGCACGGAAATCCGCCTCGGCGTAACGCGCCACCAGCAGCGCCAGCGTGGTCTTGCCGCAGCCGGGCGGGCCCCACAGCACCATCGAATGGATCTTGCCGGCCTCCAGCGCGCGGCGCAGCGCCTGGTCCGGGCCGACCAGACGCTGCTGGCCGACGATTTCGTCGAGGCTGCGCGGGCGCATGCGTTCGGCCAGGGGCTTGAGCGCGTCGGGCTCGGCGAACAGGCCGGAGCCGGCCGGGGCAACGGGAGGATTCATGCGCCGATGATAAAGCATGCACTCGCGGCACCCGCCTGCCGAAACGCAGTGCATGCCGGTATCATGGCGTCGCCCGCGTTGTCTAGCCGATGCGACCGGGCGTGGCGGGGGACAACCAGAACGTGATCGTGCACGGAATCATTGACCACACCACGAAAACCGGACGCGCGCAGCGGCCCGGCGCCTTGCCGTGCCGGCATGGATGGCCGGGGTGAAGCGGCAGCCCTTGCGCTGCCCGTTGCTGGGCCTGCTGGGAGCGCTGCTGCTGTTGCTCCGGGCTGGCGCGGGCATGGCTGCTCCGGCTTCTCCGGTCGATCCGTGGGCGCCGTTCGAGTCGCCGTGGTTCGACAAGGTATCCAGTGCGGAAGGATTCCCGCCGGCCATCGTCACCGCGCTGGCGCAGGATCGCGAAGGCCTGCTGTGGGTGGGCACGATGGTCGGGCTGGCCCGCTACGACGGCTACCGCACCCAGCTGTTCGACGTCCGCGGCGAACCTGTCAAGGGCCTGCCCGACGCCTACGTGCGCTGCCTGCTGGCCCTGCCCGACGGCGGCATGCTGATCGGCACCAACGCCGGCGGCCTGGTGCGCTTCGATCCGGCGACCAACACCTTCCGCGTCTATCCCGGCGGCCCGGACGGCATCTCCGACCGCAAGATTTTCGCCCTCGCCGACGACCACGCCGGCGGCGTGTGGGTGGCCACCGAACAGGGCCTGGACCATCTCGACCTGCGCAACAACGCGATCCGCCACGTCGACACCGGCAGCGACACCGCGCCGCGCAACTTCAGCGTGATGCAGGACCGTGCGGGCAACCTGTGGCTGGGCAACAACGAGGGCCTGTTCGTGCGGCACGCAGGCAGCGATCGCTTCGAGCGCCCCGCGCCGCCCGGCGACGCCGTGGTGGCCACCGTGCTGGAGAACCAGATCTGGGCCATCGACGAGGACAGCGCCGGGCGCCTGTGGATCGGCAGCGGCCAGGCCGGCGCGGTGTACCGCGGCCCGCACGGAAACTGGCATCCGGTGCCGCAGTTCAGCGGCTATCGCAAGGGCGCCCAGCACGCCACCGTGCGCGACTTCCAAGAGGCCGCGCCGGGCACCATGTGGATCGCCACCGACGGCAGCGGCGTGCTGGCCTACCGCCCCGGCGACGCCTCGCTGCAGCGGATCGAGCACGATCCGGCGGTGCCCTCCTCGCTGCCCGGCGACGCCGTGCGCGCATTACTGCACGACCGCGCCGGCAACCTGTGGGCGGCCACCGACCTGGGCCTGGCCCGCGCCTATCTGGGCGACCGCGGCGCGTTCTCGGTGCTGCCATCGCCGCTGGAATCGAACATGCTCAGCGACACCAGCGTGCGCGGCGTCTACGTGGACAGTCGCGGGCTGGTCTGGATCGGCCTGAGCGCCGGCCGCATCGACGTGATCGATCTGCGCGCCGGGCAGATGCGCCACCTGCGGCTCGGCGGCACGCAGACGCTGCGCGACGTGCAGTCCTTTGCCGAGGCGGCAGACGGCTCGATCTGGGTCGGCACCCAGGGCCTGGCGAAGGTGGACCCGCACACGTTCGAGATCAGCTCGTCGGTGCTGCCCGCACTGGAGAATACGCCGGTGCTGTGCCTGCGCATGGATGGCAACCGCCTGCTGATCGGCACCTACGACGGACTGTTCCGCTACGACACCGGCACCGGCGTGCTGGACCACATCCGGCACGACCCGGACGACCCGACCAGCCTGGTCAGCAACACGGTGCGGCAGATCCTCAAGGTCGGCGACGAATGGTGGTACAGCACCTCGCGCGGCATCAGCATCGCCCCCGACAGCGGCGCCAGCCGCGGCTTCCGCACGCTCACCCATCGCGAGGGCGATCCGGCCAGCCTGCCCGGCGATTCGGTGAGCGCGGCAACGCCCGGCCCGCGAGGGCACCTGTGGGTGAGCACCTCCGGCGGGCTGGCCGAAAGCATCGGCAAGAACCCGTGGCGCTTTTCCAGCATCGGCGTCGCCGAAGGCCTGCTCAGCGACAAGGTCACCAGCGCGCTCAGCGATGGCCTGGGCCACATCTGGGCCAGCACCTCCAGCGGCGTCGCGCGCGTCGATGCCGGCAGCCACGCGGTGCGCAACCTGAGCTCGCGCGACGGCCTGCACATCCGCAGCTACCACTATGCCGACGCCGCCGCCCACGCGCCCGACGGTTCGCTGCTGTTCGGTGGCCTGGGTGGCCTGACGGTGATCCGCCCGGCCATCCAGATCGACGACAACGACGACGCCCCGCTGGCGATCACCCACGCGGTGCTCGGCGCGGTGGCGCTGCCGTTCGGCAAGCTGCCGCATGACGGCGACACGATCACGCTGGACCAGCGCAACCGCAACCTGCGCGTGGACTTTTCCCTGCTGGATTACCGCTCCCCCGGCGAAACCTCGTACAGCTATCGCATGACCGGCCTGGACGACGGCTGGGTCGACATCCCGGCCGGCGCCAAACCCGGCGCGAACTACACCAACCTCGCGCACGGCGACTACGTGCTGTATCTGCGCGCCAGCACGCAGGGCATGTACCCGCGCACGGTCGAAAGCCGCCTGCTCGTGAAGGTCGCCCCCCGCTGGTACGAGACCTGGTACAGCAAGCTGGCAGCGGTCGCGCTGCTGATCGGCCTGGTGGTGCTGCTGGTGCATCTGCGCACGCTCTACCTGCGCCGACAGGCGCTGCAGCTGCAGCGACAGATCAACGAGCACACGCGCGACCTGCGCGCCGCCAACCGGCGCCTGGACGAGCTGGCCAGCACCGACGGGCTCACCGGCATCTACAACCGGCGCCGCTTCCTGGAGCTGGCCCAGGCGGAATGCGAACGGTCGCGCGAGCAATCCATCTGCATCGCGCTGTTCGACCTGGACCGCTTCAAGCAGGTCAACGACATTCACGGCCACCTCGCCGGCGACGCCGTGATCCGCGGCGCGGTGGCGGTGATCCAGCGCCATTGCCGGCAGGGTGACCTGCTCGGACGCTACGGCGGCGAGGAGTTCGTGCTGTGCCTGCCCGACACCAGCGTGGCGCAGGCCAGCGAGATCGCCGAGCGCATCTGCGCGGCCATGGCCGGCACGGCCGTCAGCTATCAGGATCGGCCGATCCAGGTCACGGTGAGCATCGGCGTCACCGCGCTGCGTCAGGGTGAATCCATCGAGCAGTGGCTGTCGCGCGCGGACAAGGCGCTGTACGAGGCCAAGCGCAACGGCCGCAACCGCTACGCGGTAGCCAGCTGACATCCCCGCTCAATCGGCGCCCGCGGTGCCCCGACTCAAGGTGTATTGCCGGTAGATGCCGTAGCCCATGCCGCACAGGCCGGTCAGCGCGGCCGGCACCAGCAGGGCGCGCTCGCCCATGGCGCGGAACAACAGCGCGCCGGCCGTGCCGCCCAGGGTGAAACAGGTCACCACCAGCAGGCACACGCCCACGCGCAGCGCATCCACCGGCAGGCCGCGCATCCGCTGGCCGATGTAGATTCCCAGGTCGGTGAACATGCCGGAGACGTGGGTGGTGCGGAACACCATGCCGCTGTACGTGCTGGCCATGCCGTTCTGCAAACCGATGCCGATCGAGGCCAGGTAGATGCCGGCCGAATCATTGGCATGCAGCAGCGGCACTGCCGCAAACAGCAGCAGCGACTCCAGCACCAGCGCCACGCCGTAGCGGCGGCCGAGTTTCAGCGTCTGCTGCTGCACGATCAATCCGCTGAGCAGCGCACCGAACACGAACGCCGCCACCGACAGGCCCCAATGCACCGCTTCCGGCCCGTCCGCCAGGCCCAGCGATGCACCGAGCAAGGTGGTCGATCCGGTCAGGTTGGTGATTGCCTGGTGGCGAAAGCCCAGGTAACCGGCCGCGTTGACGATGCCGGCGATGAACGCCAGCACGCCGCCACCGATCCACGCCCAGCGCGGCAACTGCCGCAGTACGGCCATCGCCGGCTCAGTCCCGGATCGGCTGGATGCTGATCTGCGGCACGTCGCCGATCACGTCGGCGCCCTCCGGCGGCACGAAGTTGAACGTGCCCGGCGGCAGCACCGGGTTGCGCTGCCACTGCGAGAAACGGATCTCGGTGGTCGCGCCGAGCTGGTCGCGGAAGGTCATCCGGGCCAGGCCGTTCGCGTCGAAACCGAGGTCGACCCAGGCGAACTGCGCGTCTTTGCTGGTGGAGGTCAGCCGCAACCAGGCGAGCCCGTCCTTTTCGCCGCGTTCGCTGGCGTTGAACTCCTTGTCCAGCTGCTTGAGGTCGGTCAGCACGGTCAAGGGACTGTGCGCCTCCTCGGTGCTCTGCCTGCGCACGGTGACCTGCTCCAGCTCCGGGTCGTACATCCAGACCCGGCCGCCGTCGGCGACGATGGTCTGCTTGTACGGCGTGGTGGTGTCCCAGCGGAACTCCCGCGGCGCCTCCAGGGCCAGCGTGCCGGAACTGGTCTTGCTGCCCTGGCCGTTGACGTTGGTCAGCGTCTGGCTGAAATGCCCGGTCAGCGAATGCAGGCCGGTGGCGAATGCATCCAGCCGCGCCCGCGCCGGGCCGGTGGCCGCCTGCGCGAGGCCAGCCACGCCCAGGGCAGACAGGGCGACGATGCAGAGAATGATGCGATTGCGGGTCATGGCCATTTCCGAATGGGTAAAGACAAGTGTGTCATCCACTGGCTTAATCAAAGGCTTCCGCGTCAATCGGGAACCACGTCGAAGGCGACCGACAGGCGGTAGTCGCCGGGAGCGGCCACGAATGGCACCGTGCCATGCCACATCCACGAAGGGAACAGGGTAAGCACGCCCGGCACCGGCTTGACGCAGTGCCCGGGGGGCGATCCGGACGGCAGTTCGTGGCCGAACTTCAACCATCCGCCGCGGTCGTCATCGGACAGCGACGCCGGCACCTCGATGTGACAGGCCGAGGATATCCAGCCCTTGCCGTGGAAATGGCTCGCATGGTGCCCCTGTGACTTCAGCCGCACCGACCACATGCCGCTGAAACGATAGCGGCCGGTGCCGCGCCGCGAAAAGGCGTCGGCACCCGTGGCCATCACCGTCTCCATGTAGCGGCGGATGGCGCCATCGACCGCCGTCGGAAACGCCCGCACCGCCCGATCCGCCGAGGGGCTGCCGGGCCGCAACTCGACCTGCGTGCCGGTGCGCGCCGACTGCGTGGGCGGGTGCGCCTGCAACGGGTCGTGCCGTGCGTGCAGGCTGGCCGCGAGGTCGTGCAGATAATCGTCGAGACTGGCCCAGCCCGGTGGCACGTCGATGCGACAGGAGCGCACCAGCCGCGGGTAGTCGTACAACGCCGGATAGCGCGGATCGCCCAGCGCATGCCACGCCGCGGCCTGCAGTGCGAAGGCGGACACGTCGTTGCGGTCCAGCGCCAGCAGTCGGCCGGCCAGGCTGGCCGCCGCTTCCGGCAGCCCGGCCGCGAGCAGGATGTCGCCGTGCAAGCGGTGCGCCTCCCGGCTGCGCGGCTCCAGTTGCAGCGCGTGGGTGATGAGCGCCAGCGCCCGGGGCGGGTCCAGTTGCAGCGCGCATTCCGCCGCCAGTACGTGCAGCGCGGCGTGCTGCGGGTGCGCTTCGAGCAGCGGCGCAAGCTCGGCGTACGCCCGTTCGGCCGCGCCGGTCTGACGCCACAGCCGGGCCTTGACCATGCGCAGCTCGACGCGCGAGCGGGCGTCGCTGCCCGCATCGAGCGCGATGGCCACCGCATCCATGTCGCCGCTGCGCATCCACACCAGTTCGGCCAGCGTGGTATGCGCCGCAAGGTGCTGCGGCGCCGTCGCCACGACCTGACGAAGCTCCGCTTCGGCCTCGACGAACCGATCCTGTTCGAACAGGGCGCGAGCCAGCACGTAATGCGCGTGCGGATGGTCGAGCGACTGCGCGAGTGCGCCGCGCGCCGCCACCTCGGCTGCTTCGGGCTGGCCGCTTTCGCCGTGCGCCACGGCAAGCCCCAGCAGCATGCGCCCGTCCCCGGGCGCGGCGGCCATCGCAACTTCGAACGCCGGCACGGCCTGCCGCGGACGCCCCAGCGACAGCAACAGCTGCGCGCGCAACCGCAGCGGCTCGACGACCCGGCAATCCGGCGTCGAGCCGAGGAATCGCTCGACGATCGCCAGCGCGTCCTGCGCGCGGTTTTGCTGGACCAGGCGATGGACGTCGCCGGCCAGCGACGCCCACGCGGCATCGTTCCCATCGTGTTGCGGCAAGTTCGACACCATGACCGACGTACGCGTCCAAGAGCAATCATGAAGGCCGTCGCGCGTCCGATCCACGGACCCGGCGTGCGCGGCAGGAGCGCATCATGCCGGTTTTGCGCCGGCAGCGGGATACCGGATCAATCCTTGGGCGGCGGCGGCGCCAGCACCTCGCGGTTGCCGTTGTGCTGCGGCGCGCTGACCACGCCGTCGGCCTCCATCTGCTCGACCAGTCGCGCGGCGCGGTTGTAGCCGATGCGCAGATGCCTTTGCACGCCCGAGATCGAGGCGCGGCGCGTCTGCGTGACCACCGCCACGGCCTTGTCGTAGAGCTGGGTGTCGGCGTCGCCGCCTTCCTCGCCGTCCTGCGGCAGGCCGGAGTCGTTGATGAACTTGCCGTCGCTGGTGGCCTGCACCTCCTCCAGCACGCCTTCGATGTAGTCGGGCCCGCCCTGCGACTTCAGCCAGGCGACCACGCCGTGCACCTCGTGGTCGTCGACGAAGGCGCCGTGCACGCGCTCGGGCGTGGCGGTGCCCGGCGGCAGGTAGAGCATGTCGCCGTGGCCCAGCAGCGCTTCCGCGCCGGACTGGTCGAGAATCGTGCGCGAGTCGATCTTGCTCGATACCTGGAACGCGATGCGGGTGGGGATGTTGGCCTTGATCAGGCCGGTGATCACGTCCACCGACGGGCGCTGGGTGGCCAGGATCAGGTGCACGCCGGCGGCACGCGCCTTCTGCGCCAGGCGCGCGATCAGCTCCTCGACCTTCTTGCCGACGATCATCATCATGTCGGCGAATTCGTCGATGAACACCACGATGTTCGGCAGCGGCTCCAGCGGGTCGGCCGCCAGGCCCGGCATGTCCGGGTTGGGCCGGAACAGCGGATCGAGCAAAGGCTGGCCGGCGTTCTCGGCGTCCTTCACCTTCTTGTTGAAACCGGACAGGTTGCGCACGCCCACGGCGGCCATCAGCTTGTAGCGGCGCTCCATCTCGGCCACGCACCAGCGCAGCGCGTTGGCGGCCTCCTTCATGTCGGTGACCACCGGCGCCAGCAGGTGCGGGATGCCCTCATACACCGAGAGCTCCAGCATCTTCGGGTCGATCATGATCATGCGCACGTCTTTGGGGCTGGCCTTGTACAGCAGGCTCAGCACCATCGCGTTGACCGCCACCGACTTGCCCGAACCGGTGGTGCCGGCCACCAGCAGGTGCGGCATCTTGGCCAGGTCCACCACCACCGGCTTGCCGCCGATGTCCTTGCCCAGCGCCAGCGCCAGCGGCGAGCGCGCCTGGTCGTACTTGTCCGAACGCAGGATCTCGGACAGGTAGACGATCTGCTTGCGCGTATTGGGGATCTCCAGCCCGATCACGTTCTTGCCGGGGATCACGTCGACCACGCGCACGCTCACCACCGACAGGCCGCGGGCGATGTCCTTGTCCAGGCTCGACACCTGCGAACCGCGCACGCCGGGCGCCGGCTCCATCTCGAAACGGGTGATCACCGGCCCCGGATAGGCGCCGACCACCTTCACGTCGATCTTGAAATCCTTCAGCTTGAATTCGACCTGGCGCGAGAGGACTTCCAGCGTTTCCTCGGTATAGCCAGGCCCCTGCTCCGGCGCCTCGTCGAGCAGCGACAGCGGCGGCAGTTCACCCGGCGCGGCGGCGCCGGCGAACAGCGGGATCTGCGTCTCCAGCCGCGCGCGCTCGCTCTTGGTCACCGGCGCGGGCGCCGCCTCGATGCGCACCGGTTCGCGCCGGGCCTGCTTCACCGCGTCGGCCTTCTTGATCACCTCGCGCTCGCTGCGCGCCTGGCGCGCGGCCAGCAGTTGCGGTGCCTCGCGCAGCTTGCCGCGCAGCCAGCCGGCCAGCTGCAGCACGGCCTGGCCGGTCCAGTCCATCACGCCGAACCAGGACAGCCCGGTGGCCAGCGTCACCGCAATCAGGAACAGCGCCAGCAGCAGCAACGGCGCGCCGGTGGACCCGAACGCCGACAGCACCGCATGGCCCACCCACACGCCGATGATGCCGCCCACGCCCTGCGGCTGCACCGGCTCCTGCGCGAAGTTCAGATACAGCAGCGCCGGCCCGGTGATGAAGAAGAACACGAAGCCGACCAGCCGCAATGCCGGTTCCCACGGATGCTGCGGTTGCTGTCCGCGCTGGCGCAACACCTGCACGCCGAGCAGCAACAGCAGCAACGGGAAGCAGTACGCCACCAGGCCGAAGATCCAGCGCAGCAGATCGGCCACGTAGGCACCGACGGTGCCGCCGAAGTTGCGCGCATGCTCCAGCTGGCCGGCATTGGTCCAGCTGGGGTCATGCGGGTCGTAGCTGAACAGGCATACCAGGAGGTACACCGCCAGCGGCAGCAGCAGCAGGGCGCCGGCTTCGCGCAGCCGGCGTTTCAACTCATCGCTGAGGCCTGCCTTGGGTTGTTGCCTTGCGTTCGCGCCGCGCGCCACCCGGGGTGCCCCTTTCTTCGTGACCAGGGTCAGAGCATACCTTGCAGCGCCGGATGTACCAGCTTGCCGCCGTCGATGTTGATGCCGACCTTGAGCGGCTCGAACTCGCGCCACGCGTTGCCGCCGGCCAGGCGCTGCACGTACGGCAGGATCGCCGCGGAGATCGCCACCGACGAGGTCTGCGGCACCGCGCCGGGCATGTTGGTGACGCAGAAGTGGGTAACGCCGTGCACGTCGTAGGTGGGGTGCTCCCAGGTGGTCGGCCGGGAAGTCTCGAAGCAGCCGCCCTGATCGATCGCGATGTCCACCAGCACGCTGCCCGGCTCCATCGACTTGACCATCGCCTCGGTCACCACGTGCGGCGCCTTGGCGCTGGGGATCAGCACGGCGCCGACGACCAGGTCGGCGTCGCGCACTTCCTCGGCCACCGAGGATTCATAGGCGTACAGCGCGGTGACGTTCGGGCCCAGCGCCATCATCTCGGCCAGGCGATCCTGACGCTTGTCGAACACCACCACGTTGGCGCCGGCCTGCGCCGCCAGCGCCGCGGCATTGCCGCCGGCCGCGCCGGCACCGAGCACCACCACCTTGCCGCGCGGGGTCGAGGCCATGCCGCCGAGCAGCTTGCCCTTGCCGCCCTGCGGACGATGCAGCAGCGTGGTGCCGCACTGGGTGGCGATGCGCCCGGCGATCACCGACATCGGGTGCAGCAGCGGCAGGCCGCCGTGATCTTCCACCGACTCGAACGCCACGCCGGTCAGGCCGATGTCGAGCAGGCTGCGGGTCAGCGCCGGCTCCGCCGCCAGGTGCAGATAGCAGAACAGCAAGTGGTGCTTCTTCAGCAGGGCCAGGTCGCCGGCGATCGGCTCCTTCACCTTGACGATCAGTTCGCCCGCCTCGTACAGCGCGGCGGCATCGGCCACGATCTTGATGCCGGCGTTGACGTACGCCTCGTCCGAAAAACCGCTCTTCAGGCCGGCCCCGGCCTGGATGAACACCTCATGGCCGCGACGCACCAGGTCGGCAGCAGCGGCGGGAACAAGGGCGACACGACCTTCGAGGGTCTTGGTTTCGGAGGGGATACCGATACGCATGGCAAAAGAATCCTGTGGGAACACGTGGAAAGTCCATCGCGCAACTGCCGCGGTGGTGTCGTTGATCTGCCGGCGACTTGAATCAGCCACGCGGATTCCCCATTCTCCGGGGGTCGCATTCGTTGTTGCCACCTGCAGGCCCGGTTTCGGTGAAACCCCGGCTGCAGCTGCAGCGAATAGCCGCTCAAGCCACCAGCAAACCCAAGGATTATACCTGCCATGCCCACCCCCAAGCACAGCCGCCTGCTGATCCTCGGCTCCGGTCCTGCCGGCTACACCGCCGCGGTGTACGCTGCCCGCGCCAATCTCAAGCCGACCATGATCACCGGCCTGCAGCAGGGCGGCCAGCTGATGACCACCACCGACGTGGACAACTGGCCGGGCGACGTCGAGGGGCTGCAGGGTCCGGCGCTGATGCAGCGCATGGCCGAGCACGCCGAGCGCTTCCACACCGAGATGATCTTCGACCACATCCACACCGCCGACCTCAAGCAGCGCCCGTTCCGGCTGGTCGGCGACTCCGGCGAGTACACCGCCGATGCGCTGATCATCAGCACCGGCGCCACCGCGAAGTACCTGGGCATCGCCAGCGAGGAGAAGTTCAAGGGCAAGGGCGTGTCGGCCTGCGCGACCTGCGACGGCTTCTTCTTCCGCGACCAGGACGTGGTGGTGATCGGCGGCGGCAACACCGCGGTCGAGGAAGCGCTGTACCTGGCCAACATCGGCCGCAAGGTGTACCTGGTGCACCGCCGCGACAAGTTGCGCGCGGAGAAGATCATGCAGGACAAGCTGTTCGAGAAGGAGGCCGCGGGCAAGATCGAGCTGGTCTGGAACCACACCATCGACGAGGTGCTCGGCGACGACACCGGCGTCACCGGCGTGCGCGTGAAGGACGTCAACTCCGGCGCCACCCGCGACATCGCGGCCACCGGCTTCTTCGTGGCGATCGGCCACACCCCGAACACCGGCATCTTTGCCGGCCAGCTGGACATGCACGACGGCTACATCCGCATCCACAGCGGCCAGAACGGCATGGCCACGATGACCTCGATCCCCGGCGTGTTTGCCGCCGGCGACGTCGCCGACCACGTCTATCGCCAGGCGATCACCTCCGCCGGCTTCGGCTGCATGGCCGCGCTGGACGCCGAACGCTGGCTCGACCAGCAGACGCCGGCGGGCTGACCTGCCCGCAGGAGCCCGCTCGCGGGCGATGCTTCTGGCCGGGATTGAAAAAAACAGAAGCATCGCCCGCAAGCGGGCTCCTGCGGCACCTGCCGAGTCATGCACATCCGCTTCCACGACGCGATCGCCGAACTGCCTGCCGCGGCGTGGGACGATTTGCGCGGCGGGGCGAATCCGTTCGTGTCGCACGCGTTCCTGCATGCGCTGGAAGACACCGGCTGCATCCGTCCCGACTGGGGCTGGCAGGCACACCACCTGGGCCTGTACGACCACGATCGCCTGGTGGCCGCCGCGCCGCTGTACCTGAAAGGCAACTCGCACGGCGAGTTCGTGTTCGACTGGAGCTGGGCCAGCGCGTGGGAGCGCGCCGGCGGCGAGTACTACCCGAAGCTGCTCTGCGGCGTGCCCTACTCGCCGGTGCCCGGCCCGCGCCTGCTGGCCGACACGCCAGCGCTGCGGCAGGCGCTGGTCGAGGCGATGCGCGCCGAGGCGAAGCGGCTGGGGCTGTCCTCGGTGCACGCGAATTTCCTGCTCGCCACGGAGGCGCCGGCGTTCGGCGACGACTGGCTGGCCCGCTCGGACGTGCAGTTCCACTGGCACAACCGCGACTACCGCCACTTCCCGGATTTCCTCGCCGCGCTGACCCACAAGAAGCGCAAGAACATCCTGCGCGAACGCACCCAGGTCGCCGCCAGCGGGTTGGCGATCGAATGGCGCAGCGGCGACACGCTCGACGAGCACGAGTGGAATCGCGTGCACGCGCTGTACGAAGCCACCTTCGACGACAAGGGCAACCACGCGGTGCTGACCGTCGCCTTCTTCCGGCAGCTCGGCGAACTCGGTCCGCTGGCACAGCTCGCGCTGGCCCGCGCAGGCGGCGAGATCGTGGCGATGGCGTTGTTCGTGCAGGGCGACGGCGTGCTCTACGGTCGTTACTGGGGCAGCATGGTCGACGTGCCCGGGCTGCATTTCGAACTCTGCTATTACCGCGGCATCGAGTACGCCATTGTGCAGCGGCTGCATCGCTTCGAGCCCGGGGCGCAGGGCGAGCACAAGCTGGCACGCGGCTTCCTGCCCGCGCGCACGCAGTCGCGCCACTGGCTCGCCCACCCGGGCTTCCGCGCGGCGGTGGCCAGCGCGCTGGCGCGCGAGGCACCGGCGGTGGATGCCTACGCGGAAGAATTGCGGCAACACAGCCCGTACGCGCAGCACGACGAGGCTGCGCCATGATCCGCCTGCCCCTGCTCGATGCCGACGCGCCGGAGCGCTTTCCCGATCCCTCCCGCGCACTGGCCGAACCGAACGGCCTGCTTGCCTTCGGCGGCGACCTGTCGCCAGGCCGGCTGCTGGCCGCCTACCGGCAAGGCATCTTCCCCTGGTTCGGCGAGGGCGAACCGATCCTGTGGTGGTCGCCCGACCCGCGCTGCGTGTTTCGCACCGACGCGTTGCGGCCGAACCGCAGCCTGCGTCGCCAGCTCGCCGGCAAGCGCTGGCGGGTGACGATCGACCGGGCGTTCGAGGCGGTGATCCGCGGTTGCGCGGCGCCGCGCGACAACAGCTCGGGCAGTTGGATCGTACCGGCCATGATCGACGCCTACCTCCACCTGCACCAGCTCGGTTACGCGCACAGCGTGGAGACCTGGGACGGCGAGCGCCTGGTCGGCGGCGTCTACGGCCTTTCTGTCGGCAAGCTGTTTTGCGGCGAGTCGATGTTCAGCGCCGAGAGCGGTGGTTCGCGGGTGGCACTGATCGCGCTGGCGCGGCTGCTGCACGAACAGGGCTGCCCGCTGCTCGATGCGCAGGTAGCCAACGCCCACACGCTGAGCCTGGGTGCGTTCGAGATGGCGCGCGCGGACTACCTGGCGCAGGCCGGCACGCTGGCCGCGCAACCTGGGCAGGTCGGCAGCTGGACCGATCTCGGCCCGCGGCTGTGGCAGCCCGGCACGACTTTCAGCTAGCGCGCGCGGCGTACTTGCGCGCCACGTAGTCGTCGAGGATGTCGACGAACTCGTTGGCGATGTTGTCGCCGCGCAGCGTCATCGCCTTCTCGCCGTCGATGAACACCGGCGCGGCCGGCGCCTCGCCGTTGCCCGGCAACGAGATGCCGATGTTGGCGTGCTTGGATTCGCCCGGCCCGTTGACGATGCAGCCCATCACCGCCAGGGTAAGGTTCTCCACGCCGTCGTATTTCACCCGCCACAGCGGCATCTGCTCGCGCACGTGTTCCTGCACGGTCTTGGCCAGTTCCTGGAAGAACTCGCTGGTGGTGCGCCCGCAACCCGGGCAGGCGGTGACCAGCGGCGTGAACGAGCGCAGACCCATCGTCTGCAACAGCTCCTGCGCCACGATCACCTCGCCGGTGCGCGAGGCACCGGGTTCGGGCGTGAGCGAGATGCGGATGGTGTCGCCGATGCCTTCCTGCAGCAGCACCGCCAGCGCGGCAGCCGAGGCGGTGATGCCCTTGGAGCCCATGCCGGCCTCGGTCAGGCCCAGGTGCAGCGCGTAGTCGCAGCGCGCGGCGATGTCGCGGTATACGGCGATCAGTTCCTGCACGCCGGAGACCTTGCACGACAGGATGATGCGCTCGCGCGCCAGCCCGAGTTCCTCGGCGCGCGCGGCCGAATCCAGCGCGGAGCGGATCAGCGCCTCGCGCGCCACGTGCGAGGCATCCCAGGGTTCGGCGCGCTGCGCGTTCTCGTCCATCAGCGCAGCCACCATGGCCTGGTCCAGCGAGCCCCAGTTGGCGCCGATGCGCACCGGCTTGCCGTGGCGCAGCGCCTTCTCGATGATCGAGGCGAACTGGCTCTCGTGCTTCTTGCCGAAACCCACGTTGCCGGGGTTGATGCGGTACTTGGCCAGCACCTCGGCGCAGGCCGGTTCGCGCTCCAGCAACTGGTGGCCGTTGTAGTGGAAGTCGCCGATGATGGGCACGTCCACGCCCATCATCGCCAGCCGCTCGGCGATGCGCGGCACCGCGGCCGCGGCGGCCGGCGTGTTCACCGTGATGCGCACCAGCTCGGAGCCGGCGCGGGCCAGCTCGGCGATCTGTTTCGCGGTGCTGGCCGGGTCCTCGGTGTCGGTATTGGTCATCGACTGCACCACGATCGGGGCGCCGCCGCCTACCTTGACCTTGCCGACCTGCACGCCCACGCTGGCGCGGCGCGGCGCGGGCGCCGCCGGACGGGGTTGTTGCGAAACGATCTCACTCATGGATTCAACCGGAATGTCTGGTCGCGGCAGGCCGCGACTGAAGATGCCAAGGATACTCGCCCGACCGGTAGCGCCGGCCTCCGCCGCGATGACGTGGACGGAATGCCGCAGTTGCTTGATCGAGGTCAGCACTTCGCCGCATGCTTGCCGCCAAAATGCCCCGCTGTCCAGCCGGAAAAGCCGATGCCGAACACCGAATACTACAACGACAAGGTCGTCCGCCAGTTCCTGCTCGCGGCCGCCGTATGGGGCATCATCGGCATGTCCGTCGGCGTCTATGCCGCCGCCGAACTGATGTGGCCGGTGCTCAATTTCAACGTGCCGTGGCTGACCTTCAGCCGCATCCGGCCCGACCACACCTTCGGCGTGATCTTCGCGTTCGGCGGCTCGGCGCTGATGGGCACCTGCTATTACGTGGTGCAGCGCACCGGCCACGCGCGGCTGGCTTTCAGGAAGCTGGCCGCCTTCACTTTCTGGGGCTGGCAACTGGTCTGCGTGCTGGCGATGACCACGATGCCGCTGGGGCTGACCCAGAGCAAGGAATACGCCGAGCCGGAATGGTTCATCGACATCCTGATCGCGGTGGTGTGGGTGAGCTTCGGCGTGGTGTTCTTCGGCTCGCTGGCGCGCCGGCGCATCAAGCACATCTACGTGGCCAACTGGTACTACGGCGCGTTCATCATCGCCGTGGGCCTGCTGCACATCGTCAACAACCTGGCCATCCCGGTCTCGCTGACCAAGTCGTACTCGATCTATTCCGGCGTGGTCGACGCGATGGTGCAGTGGTGGTACGGCCACAACGCGGTGGCGTTCTTCCTCACCGCCGGCTTCCTCGGCATGATGTACTACTTCGTGCCGCGGCAGGCCAAGCAGCCGCTGTGGAGCTACCGCTTCTCGATCGTCAATTTCTGGGCGCTGATCTCGGTCTACATGTGGGCCGGCGCGCACCACCTGATGTACACCGCCCTGCCCGACTGGGTGCAGTCGGTCGGCATGGCGTTCTCGCTGGTGCTGCTGATGCCGAGCCTGGGTTCGGCGGCCAACGGCCTGCTCACCTTCAACGGCGTGTGGCACCGCCTGCGCACCGACCCGGCGGCCAAGTTCATGGTGTTGTCGCTGGTGTTCTACGGCGCCTCGACCTTCGAAGGGTCGATGATGGCGATCAAGACGGTGAACTCGCTGTCGCACTACACCGACTGGACCATCGCCCACGTGCATTCGGGCTCGCTGGGCTGGGTGGCGATGATCACCATCGGCTCGCTCTACGCGATGGCGCCGCGCGCGCTGGGGCGGCCGGAAATGCATTCGCGCAAGGGCATGGAGCTGCACTTCTGGCTGCACATCATCGGCACCCTGCTGTACGTCGGCTCGATGTGGACGGCTGGCGTCACCGAGGGCCTGATGTGGCGCGCCACCAACCCCGACGGCGCGCTGACCTACGGCTTCCTCGACAGCCTGCTGGCGATCAAGCCGATGTACCTGATCCGCTGGGCCGGCGGCGTGTTCATCCTGTCCGGCATGTGGGTGATGGCGTGGAACCTGTGGTACACCGCCGCCGACGCCCGCGCCCGCCTGATCAAGCCGATCCCGGTGCCGATCCCCGAGCCGGTGCCGCACCAGGTGCCCGCGCCCCTGCCTGCCGCGGGTTGAGGAAGATTCCAGATGGCCTACAAACATTTCGAAGCGATCGAGAAGCACGCCGGCCTGCTCGGCATCGGCATCGCGATCATGGTCTCGCTGGGCGGGTTGGCCGAGATCACCCCGCTGTTCATGGAGGCGCATTCGGTGAAGGCGCCGCCGGGCGTGCATCCGTACGAGCCGCTGCGCCTGATCGGCAAGGACGTCTACGTGCGCGAGGGCTGCTACCTGTGCCACTCGCAGATGATCCGCGCGCTGCGTTTCGAGACCGAGCGCTATGGCCATTTCTCCACCGCCGAGGAGTCGGTCTACGACCGCCCGTTCCAGTGGGGCTCCAAGCGCACCGGGCCGGACCTGGCGCGCGTGGGTGGCAAGTATTCCGACGAATGGCAGCGCCTGCACCTGATGGACCCGCGCCAGGTGGTGCCGCAGTCGAACATGCCCGCCTACCCGTGGCTGGCGCACAACACGATCAGTGCCGAGGACGTGCAGGCGCGCATGCGCACGCTGCGCAAGCTGGGCGACCCGTACACCGACGCGCAGATCGCGGCGGCGCCCGAGGCGGTCAAGGGCAAGACCGAGATGGACGCGCTGATCGCCTACCTGCAGGGCCTGGGCATCGCCAACGAGCCGGCCCCGCCGGCAGCCAAGCCGGCGACCACCGACGGCGTCGCGGGAGCCACGCCATGACGCCGATGAGCCCGGTCTGGGGCCACGTTGCAGGGGTATTCATCATCCTGATGCTGGTGACCTTCATCGGCATCTGGATCTGGGCCTGGCGCAAGCGCCACAAATCCACGTTCGACCGCATGGCGCGCCTGCCGCTCGAACAAGACGAACTACCCGACAGCGATGTCGACGCCAAGGAGGATCGCCCATGAGCAGCGGCTGGTCGTTGTGGGTCATGTTCCTGGTGGTGCTCAACCTGGGCATCACCTTCGCGCTGTACCTGTGGGCGCCGCGGGCAAAGATCCCGACCCGGCCCGACGGCACCACCGGCCACGTGTGGGCGCACGGCACCATCCTGGAAGGCCTCAAGAACCTGCCCCGGTGGTGGATCGTGTTTTCCGGCGCGATGTTCGCCGCGGCATTCATCTATCTGTTCCTGTTCCCCGGCTTCGGCAACCACAAGGGCGCGCTGGGCTGGACTTCGCACGGCCAGCTGGCACGTGAAGTGGCCGCCAACGAGGCCAGGCTGGACCCGCTGCTGGACCGCTTCCGCCTGTACACGGTGGAGCAGCTGGCCGGCGACCCGCAGGCGCAGCAGATGGGCAAGGTGCTGTTCGAGGACAACTGCGCCGCCTGCCACCAGCGCAGCGGCAAGGGCAACATCCTGGTCGGCGCACCCAACCTCACCGACGGCGACTGGCTGTACGGCGGCACCGGCAAGGACATCACCACCTCGATCCACGACGGTCGCAGCGGCGTGATGCCGCCATGGGCGAGCCTGGGCGCGGACAACGTGAAAAACCTCGCCCAGTACGTGCTGAGCCTGTCCGGCGCCCCGCACGACGCGGCCAAGGCGGCAGCCGCCAAGCCGCTGTTCTCCACCTGCGCCGCCTGCCACGGCGCCGAGGGCAAGGGCAACCCGGCGCTGGGTGCGCCGAACCTCACCGACCACGTCTGGCTGTACGGCGGCACCCCGGCCGATATCGAGCAGACCATCGGCAACGGTCGCCAGGGCCACATGCCGTCGTGGAGCACGCGGCTGAGCGAAGACCAGATCCACGTCATCGCCGCCTACGTCTACCACCTGTCGCACCCGGTCGATGAAGACCAGCCATGACATCGGCGTCCGCACGGCATCGGCCTGGTATCGCCAGCCGGTGCTGTGGCTCGGAGCATTCATCTTCGTCGCCTCGCTGGCCGGCTGCGCATGGCTCATCGTGGTCAGCGTCCGCTACGCCGACACGCCGCTGACCACCAGCTCGCACGCGGTATTCGGGGTGCCGGTCGCCTCGCACAGCGCGCCACCGCCATCCACCGCCCCTCCCTCGCGCAAGCCATGAACAGCGCGGCGACATGGGCCGATCCCCGGCTCGCCGCCCAGGTGCTGCGCGAGCGACGCGACGGATTGAGCGAGATCGCCCTGCGCGTCGAGGCGCTGGACGATCCCCGCCGGCTGCTCTGGCTGGAGCAGCGCATCAATGCGCTTGCCGGCGTGCGCCGGGTCAGCGTCGACCGCGCCGCGCGGCGCATGCGGGTGGTCTGGGACACCCGGCGCACCACCCTGCCCACCCTGCTGGAGAACTTCGCCGCCGCCGGCTGTCAGGCGCGCCCGCTGCGCCTGGACGAAGTGGAAGACGTCCGCGCCGCCGAGATGCACGATGCGCTGAAGCGCATGCTGGTGGCCGGCATGTGCGCGATGCAGGTGATGAGCTACGCCCTGGTGATCTACCTCGGCGTGGTCGACTTCGTCGATTTCAGCACGCGCAACCTGTTCCGCTGGCTTGGCCTGCTGACCACCATCCCGCTGGTGGCCTATTCGGCGCAGTCGTTCTTCCGCGGCGCCGCAGAGGAACTGCGCGGCCGCCGCCTCGGCATCAACCTGCCGGTGGCGCTGGCAATCGCGCTGGTGTTCGCGGCCAGCGTGATCAACACGCTGCGCGGCAGCGGCGAGGTGTATTTCGATTCGGTCAGCATGTTCGTGTTCCTGCTCCTGGTCGGGCGCTACATCGAACTGCGCTCGCGCCATCGCGGCGACGCCGGCGGCGATGCCTTGCTGGATGCCACGCCGCTGCTGGCGCAGCGCCGCCGTGCCGATGGCGAACTGGAAACCGTGCCCGCGATGACCCTCGCCAGCGGCGACTGCGTGCACATCGACGACGGGGGCACCGTGCCGGCCGATGGCGTGCTGGAAAGCGCCGTGGTCGAGGTGGACGAAGCGCTGCTCTCCGGCGAATCGCGCCCGCAACGGCGCCAGCGCGGCGAGCGTCTGGTGGCCGGCAGCGTGCTGCTGACCGGGCCGGCGCAGCTGCGCGTGGAACATGGCGGCGCGCAGACCAGCGTGGCGCGGCTCGGCGCGCTGGCCGCGCGCGCGCGCCAGGCCCGCGCGCGAATCGCCGGCAGCGATCGCGAAGTCACCCGCTTCGTGCGCCGGGTGCTGGTGCTTACCGTGGTGACCGCGCTGGGCTGGCTGCTGGTCGACCCCTCACGCGCGTTCGACGCGGCCATCGCCGTGCTGGTGGTGGCTTGCCCCTGCGCCTTCGCGCTGACCGTGCCGGTGACGCTGACCCGGGCGCTGGGCCGGCTTGCCCACCGCCACGTGCTGGTCACCGATGGCAGCGCCCTGCTCGCACTTGCCGGCGTCGACCGTGCCCTGTTCGACAAGACCGGCACACTCTCCACGCCGCACCTGGATGACGAGGCGGTTGAACCGCTGCGCGGCGACAGCCGCGAGCAGGTGTTGGCCTGGGCCCTGGCGCTGGCCCGCGCCAGCTCGCATCCGCTGGCCCGCGCGCTGAGCGCCGCGGCGCGCCCGCGCGGCGTCACACCGGCGGCACAGGACGTGCGCGTGCACCTGGCCGCAGGTATCGAAGGCCACGTCGGCGACCGCGCGCTGCGATTGGGCCGCGCCCGCTACGCGCTGGGCGACGCGCATTACGATCCGCGGCTGGCCAGCGCGGCCATGGTGCTGGCCGACCAGCACGGCGCGCTGGCCCGCTTCGGCTTTCAGGAACGCCCGCGCGAGGATGCCGCCGCCACGCTGGCACGGCTGCGCGAGGACGGCATCGACGTGTGCATGGCCAGCGGCGACAGCGCCGATCGCGTCGCCGCGCTGGCCACCCGGCTCGGCATCGACGACTGGCATGCGCGGCAGCTGCCGGCCGACAAGCTGGCCCTGCTGCAATCCCTGCAAGCCGACGGCCACCGCGTGCTCGCCGTCGGCGACGGCAGCAACGACGCCCCGCTGCTGGCGGCCGCCGACGTCTCCGCCGCGCTGTCCAGCGGCACCGACCTGACCCAGGCCCAGGCCGACCTGCTGCTGCTCGACGGCCGCCTGCAAGGCCTGCTGCACGCGCACGCGATCGCCGTGCAGATGCAGCAGGTGATCGCGCAAAGCCGCCGCTGGGCGCTGGGCTACAACCTGTTCGCCGTGCCGTTCGCGGCGTTCGGCCTGGTGTCGCCGTGGCTGGCCGCCATCGGCATGTCGCTGAGCTCGCTGATGGTGGTGCTCAACGCCATGCGCGTCGGCCGCGAACACGCGCACGACGCCAACCCCGGCCGCGCCGACCGCACCGCCGAGGCGGCGGCATGAACGTCCTGCTGGTGCTGATCCCTGTCACCCTGGTGGTGATCGGCGTGGCCGTGGCGCTTTTTTTCTGGGCCGTGAACCACCAGCAATTCGACGACCTCGACAGCCCCGGCGTGCTGCCGCTGATGGACGATCAGCCCGCGCCGGCCGAAGAGCCCGAGAATCCACCCACGCCCCCGTAGGAGCCCGCTCGCCGGGAATCGGGAATCGGGAATCGGGAATCGGGATTCGGGATTCGGGATTCGGGATTCGGGATTCGGGATTCGGGATTCGGGATTCGGGATTCGCAAAAGCTCAAGAGCGTCGCCCACGGGTGCGACGCGTCCAGGCGTAGGGCGGGCATGGCCCGCCGGCCTTGCACGGCGCCGACGACAAAAGCCGGCGGGCCGTGCCCGCCCTACGTCGATCGCCGGCGCAGCGCGGCTTGCAGCAGACGGCGCTGGATGCGCTCGGGCAGGCCCTTGGGCGCATCCAGGCCCATGCGCGCCAAGGCTGCGCCTTCATCCTCCATCGCCTCGCCGGGACGCACCGCGGCGCGCAGCACTTGCCAGCGGCCGCGCCAGCGACTGCTGCGCGACTGCAGCCATTCCAGCGCCGGCAACAGGCGCTGTTCGACCTCGTCGAAATCGCTGCCGAAGGGGAACACCGGCAGTTGGCCCTTGCGCCGGAATGGCATCAGCGATTCGTGCAGTGCATCGGGCTGGTGCCGGCGCCAGGCATCGGGTATGGCGAAATCCGCCGCCAGCTTGCCGCGCGATTTCGCCTCCGCGCACAGCGCGTCCAGAAAGCGCGCATCGCAGATCGACAGCATCGCCTCGATGCATTCGCTGTCGCTCTTGCCGCGCAAGTCGGCGACGCCGTATTCGGTGACCACGATGTCGCGCAGGTGGCGCGGGATCGTGGTCTGGCCGTAGCTCCAGCGGATCGTGCTCTCGATGCCGCCGCGATGGCGGCGGGTGGCGCGCAGCAGCAGCACCGAGCGCGCGCCCGGCAGCTCGTGCGCCATCGCCACGAAGTTGTACTGGCCGCCGACGCCGCTGACCACCGCGCCGTCCTCCAGCGTATCGGACACCGCCGCACCGAGCAGGGTCGCCATCATGCAGGTGTTGAAGAAACGCGCGTCGCGTCGCTGCAGCGTGGCCAATGCCTGTTGGTCGCCGTACAGCTGGTTGACGTTGGACACCGCGCACATGTCGATCGCGTCCGGGTCGCTCGCCTCGGTGGCGGCCAGCCATTCGTACAGGTCGCGCGAACCGAGGAAGAATGCGCCGCGCAGGTAATGACCGCCGGGCGTGCCCGGATTCAGCCGGCCGGACAGCGAGGCGCGCTCCAGCGCAAGGTTGTCCCAGCTGCGCCGCTTCAGGATGCCGCCGCGCTGCAGGTGCATGAAGCCGTCCATCACCATCTCGCTGGCGCCGTACAAGCCGGTCCCCAATGGTGCAAGGCCACCGAGCGCGCCTGCCTGCGCATGGGTGCTGCCGGCCGGGTCCAGCGCCACCAGCATGCAGCGCCAGGCGGTGTTCTGCTGCTGGCGCAGCAGCAAGGCCTTGACCAGGGCGTCGGACAACGCGCCGATGCCGATCTGCAGGCAGCCGCCGTCGCGCACCAGGCTGCTGGCGTGCAGGCCGATCGCATATTCGGCCAGGTCGATCGGCAACCGCGGCAGCGCGAACAGGCGCGGCGAGGATTCCGGCTGCAGCTCCACGTCGAAGTAATCCGCCGGCACCTCGGCATCACCGCCCAGCCACGGCAGGTCGGGATGCACCACCGCCACGCACAGCGGCCGGCGTGCGCCTGCCAGCTGCAACTGGCGCAGGAAATCCAGGGTCAGGTCGGGGTTGCACGAGAGGCTGTAGCGCACACCCTCGGCGGTTTCGCGGCGTGCGACCAGTTGCACCAGCAGGTTGATGTCCTGCAACGCCAGGTCGCGCGCCACATGGGTGTAGTTCTGGCTGATGTAGTTGCGCTGCGCACTGCCCGAATGCAGCAGCGCGCCACTCTGCAGGTAGAACTCGTGCACCACGACGTTTGGCGGCAAGGCATCGCGCGCCTCGTCCAGGGCGTACTGCGGGTCGACCGCGTCGGCGCCGAAATGGCGATCGAGGAACGGCAGCAGGAAGCGCCGCTGCAGCCCCGCCTTCGGCTGCGGCCGGGTCAGCGACAGCGCGGTGTACAGGCGCATCGAACGCGTCGGGTCGCCGGCGGTGAGCCGGTACAACGCGTTGAGCAGGCCGTGCGGCTTGCCCAGGCCCAGCGGCGCGGCGATGCGCAGATCCGGCCCCAGCGCATCGGCGAGGTCGTGGGCGCAAGCGTCGGTGTCGCTGTGGCGCGGCTTGGCGGGCATCCTCCGATCATGCCAGAAGCCGCCGCCACGGCGCATCGACATCCCCATCGCCTACACTCGATGCATGCCCGACCCCTTGTCGCCGTCGTCGTCCTCGTCCAGTCGCCTGCTGGCGCAGCAAGCGCTGAGCCGCGCTGCCGGGGCACCGTTGCTCAGCGGCAACGCGGTGGACCTGCTGATCGATGCGGCAGCCAACTATGCCGCGTGGCTGGAAGCGATCCGCGGCGCGCGCCAGCGGGTGCTGCTGGAAAACTACATGGTGCGCGACGACGTGGTGGGCCGCGAATTCCGCGATGCGCTGGTCGAGCGCGCGCAGGCCGGCGTGTTCGTGGCCGTAGTGGTCGACTGGGTCGGCTGCCTGGGCCAGTCGCGCAGCGGCTTCTGGGCACCGCTGCGCGCGGCCGGTGGCGAAGTGCGCGTGTACAACCCGCTGCAGCTGGGGCAGACCTTCGGCTGGCTGAGCCGCGACCACCGCAAGTCGCTGGTGGTCGATGGCGTGACCGGCTTCCTTTCCGGCGTGTGCATCAGCGCCAGATGGCTGGGCAACCCCGCGCGCGACGTGCCGCCGTGGCGCGATACCGGCGTCGCCTTGCGCGGCCCGGTGGTGACCGAGCTGGAAGCGGCATTCGCGCAAAGCTGGAGCGCCACCGGCACGCCGCTGCGCGAATTCCCGAGCGCGGCCGAGCCGACCACACCCGCCGGTGACGTCGCACTGCGCCTGATCGCCACCCAGCCCTCCACCGCCGGCATGTATCGGCTCGACCAGCTGATCGCCTCGCTGGCCACCCGCACGCTGTGGCTCACCGACGCCTATTTCGTGGGCATCGCACCCTACGTGCAGGCACTGGTGGCGGCCGCCCGCGATGGCGTCGACGTGCGCCTGCTGGTACCCGGCAGCAGTGACATCCCGGCCGTGGCCAACATGTCCCGCGCGGGCTACCGGCCACTGCTGAAAGCCGGCATCCGCGTGTTCGAATGGAACGGCTCGATGCTGCACGCCAAGACCGCGGTGGCCGACGGGCAATGGGCGCGGGTGGGCTCATCCAACCTCAACCTCGCCAGTTGGCTGGGCAACCAGGAGCTGGACGTGGCGATCGAGGACGCCACGTTCGCCGGCAAGCTCGCCGCCCAGTACGAGCACGACCTGGAAAACGCCACCGAAATCGTGCTGGCGCCGCACCATCGCCGCGGCCATGCCGAGAAAGTACGCACCAGCCAGGCGCGACCGCGCGTGCGCCATGGCGGCGGCAGCTCCGGGCGTGCCGCGGCGGGTGCGTTGCGCCTGGCCAACAGCGTCGGTGCCGCGCTTGGCCATCGCCGCGTGCTCGGTGCGACCTCGGCCAGGCCGTTGTTCCTGGCCACCGCGGCGCTCCTGGTGCTGGGCGTGATCGCGGCACTGTGGCCGGCCTGGATCGGCTGGCCGGTCGCCGTGCTGTGCGCCTGGTTCGCGCTGAACCTGGGCATCCGCGGCTGGCGCCTGCGCCGCCGCCAGCGCACGGCGCGCGAAGCCGACGCCCGCGGGGCCGGCCACGACACATGAGACATTTGTTCTGATTCACCTCCCAAGCGGATGTTTTTTCACGACTTCACCGTAGCGGCATGCTAGGCTCTTCGCCCCATGTCCGTCCCCGACACCCCCCGCCACGTGCTGACCCCCAGCTCGCTCAACCGGCTGGTTCGCGACCTGCTGGGCGACGCGCTGCCGCAGGTGTGGATCGAAGGCGAGCTGTCCAACGTGGCGAAGCCGGCCTCGGGCCACCTGTACTTCACCTTGAAGGACAGCGGCGCGCAGGTGCGCTGCGCGATGTTCAAGATGAAAGCCTCCGTGCTGCGCTTTCGCCCGGTCGACGGCATGCAGGTGCTGCTGCGCGCCAAGGTCGGCCTGTACGAACCGCGCGGCGAGTTCCAGCTGGTCGCCGAATACATGGAACCGGCCGGCGAAGGCGCGTTGCAGCGCGAGTTCGAGCAGCTCAAGGCCCGGCTCGACGCCGAAGGCCTGTTCGACCCGGCGCGCAAGCGTGCCCTGCCCCGCTACGCGCGCCGGATCGGCGTGATCACCTCGGCCACCGGCGCGGCGATCCGCGACGTGCTGAGCGTGCTGTCACGGCGCTGGCCATTGGCTGATGTCGAGATCTTGCCGGTGCCGGTACAGGGCCGCGAGGCGCCGCCGGCGATCGTGGCGATGCTGCGCAAGGCATCGGCCAGCGCACGCTACGACGTGCTGCTGCTGACCCGCGGCGGCGGCTCCCTGGAAGACCTGTGGGCATTCAACGACGAAGCGGTGGCACGGGCGATCCACGCCAGCGCGGTGCCGGTGGTTTCCGCGGTGGGCCACGAGATCGATTTCAGCATCGCCGACTTCGTCGCCGACCTGCGCGCGCCCACACCCTCGGCCGCCGCCGAACTGCTGGTGCCCGACGCGGTGGCGGTCGATCGCCACCTGCGGCAACTGCAGCAGCGCCTGGCTACCCTGCAGCAACAACGCATGCAGGGGAACGCGCAACGCGTCGACCATCTGCTGGCGCGATTGCAGGCGCAGCGGCCGCAGGCGCGGCTGCAACGCGATCGCGAGCGGCTGGTCCATCTCCACCGTCGCCTCCTCGGGGCAATGCGCGAACAGCAGCAACGCCGCCAGTCGCAGCTCGACCGCGCGCGGTCCCGCTTGCTCGGGCAACACCCGCAGCAGCGGTTACCCCTGCTGCGCCATCGCCTCGGCGAACTCACCCAGCGCCTGCGCCACGCCATCGAGCGTCGTCTGGAACGCGACCGCCTCACCCTGCAGCAAGCCGCGCGCGCTCTGCATACGGTCAGCCCATTGGCCACGCTGGAACGTGGCTACGCCATTCTGTTCGACGAGGCCGGCAAGGTGCTGCGCTCGACGCAGGGCGTCGAGGCTGGCACGGCGCTGCGCGCACGACTGGCGGATGGTGAGTTGGGGTTGCGGGTGGAGGAGTGTGATGCCACGAAACCTCGCGGATGAGCAAACTTGATTCTGCGTTTGCTGCTCTTGCTACCGCCGAACAAGATTGCTGATGCTCGCAGCCATGGCCGCGGCACTCTCCTTGCCGTAGCCGCCGCCACCGACGAACACTGCCGAGGTGCCAAGCGACGAGAGTCGATCCAGCACGAGCGCGTCGCGTTCGACGCAATCGGCCACGGAAAGACGCATGCCGCCGAGTGGATCGCTAGCCAGCACATCGGTTCCGGCCACCACGAAAGCCAACGCGTGCCCACCGATCACCTCGCCCAGCCCGCTGCGCAACCGGGCCAGATATTCGTCACCGGACACGGCGTTGCGCAGAGGAAGGTCGATGTCGACCCGCTGTCGAGTGAAGCCGTCGCGTGGATAGATGGTGTCGTTGTAAATATCCAGAATATCCACTCGCTTGTCGTCCATGAACACATGCGCGTTGCCGTTGCCGTGATGGGCGTCGATATCGACGATCAGAATCCGGTCTTCGGTGCCCAGCGTGTTGTCGCCTCGCAACTGTTCCACCGTGATGCCGATGTCGTTGTAGACACAGAAGCCCTCGGCTGCGTTGCGGCTGGCGTGGTGATAGCCACCGGACAGGTTCCAGACATGCCCGCCTTCGCGTAGCGCCGCGCGTGCCGCTGTGAGCGTGCCGCTCACCGCCCAGCGCATCGGCGTCAGGATACGCCGATCGATCATCGAGAACGGCAGCAAGGGAATCCATGGAAGCTCGAGTGCCTGCAGAATGTAGCGTTTGCTCGACAGCAGGTTTCCGAAGATCGAACCGACGAAGGTTTGGACTGTCGCTTCATCGACAGGCGCCAGCGGTTCTGCCATCTCGACACCGGTCAGTGCGTGGAGGCTCTCGGCAACCTTGGCGTACTTCCTGCCATCGAACGGATGCAGCCGATTGAGCAGACCGAAGTCGATGTTGTACGCAGGGGTGTAGATGATCTTCAAGATTGCTGCAGCTCTCTGGCGAATTTGAGCACTTGGGCCGGCGTCCAGATACCCCAACCCAACACGCGACCGAATCGGTTGTACTCGCCTGCGTGCGGGGTGAACGAAGGGCCTCGCTTCGCACCTTCGATCAAAGCGAGCGCGACGACGTGTGAGCAGTTGTTCCGCGCGATCTGATAGCGCGGTGTGTCCTTCTGAAGGTTGATGATGAATCGGAGCACGGCAGCCTCGTCCAGCAGGGGAAGTTCCACGGTCACCGGCTGCCGGTTGCCCTCGTTGTAAATATCCTGCTGAAGGCTTTGCATCAGCATGCCGGGCTGACTCCGTTTGGTCTTCAAATCCTTTTTTTCCGCGCCTCCGTCAGGCCAGAAACTGACGTATTCGCTTCCGATGGTCAGGGCTGCGTGTCCGATGTGCTCGTTGTCCGCCAGCCAGACATGAACCTTTACCAGGGGAACGTCCTTTTCCTGAGTTGTCGTGAAGTGGCTGCGCAGCACCCATATTGAAAATGCTGCCACTCGATTCTGATGGCAAGCACGGCACCATGGGCCGTATCGTACACGCAGGGATTGCTTGCACCGAAGCTGCTCCAGACGATGCCGAACGACGGAAAGAATGCGCGACTGCGCATCCCTGGTCGATGGCGAACTCCCGCTGCGGGTGATACGTCGCACCGCCGACCCCGGTGCCAGGTTGTTCCTGATGGAAGCCATGGTCTCCGATGCCCGGACTGGGCCAAGATGCCGGACATCCACATGCTGGTACTGCTCGGCGGAAAGCAACGCACGCGGCAGGAGTACGTCACCCCGCTCTCGCCGCGGGCTTTGCGCTGCAGCGGGAGCTGGATATCGGGGCCGGCATCTCGATCATCGAGGCAGCCGCGGTCTGAAACGCGGCCAAGATGGCGAAAACAGAAGGCATTGAAGCTGTGCAAACGCGTGGGTCGGAGCCGACGCAGGGATCGCGTAGCAACCGACATCCGCGCCGCCTACCTCCCAAGCACCCCTTCGATAGCGGCGACCGCCGCGGCGAGGCCGTCTTCGCTGGCCATGCGTCGGCCAAGCTCGGCCGCACGCGCGACGACGGTTTCCCGCGCGACAAAATCGAGGGCTGCAGCAAGCGCCGCAGTGTCCGGGCTTGCCGCCGGGAGTGCCGCCGGCGCCACGCCCAGCCGACGAAGGCGATCCGCCCAGAACGCCTGATCCCCGGCGAACGGCATGACGATGGAGGGTTTGCCTGCCCGCAGGGCCGAGTGGGTGGTTCCCGATCCGCCGTGGTGGATCACCGCAGCCATCCGTGGAAACAGCCAATCGTGCGGGGTGGCGTCGATGCACAGGACATTGTCCGGCAGACGCACGTCGCCCATCCCGTTCCACCCCGGCCAGAACACGGCACGTCGCCCGTCCAGCGCCGCGATCACCGCACCGAGCATGGCAGCCATGTCGATGCCGGTCATGCTGCCAAAGCCCACATAGACCGGCGCGGTGCCGGCGGCAAGGAACGCCGCCAGAGCCGGAGGTGGCGTGTAGCTTTCACCCATGGGCGGCAGCCACTGGCCACACAGCGTGGCATTCGCCGGCCAGTCCTTGGGCGATGGCAGCAGCGTCGGCGAGATGCCGTAGAGCATGGGCAGATCCTTCCACACGGTTTTCCGCGGCGGCAGGGCCAGCACCTCCGCCCGTGCACGGTTGAGCGCCTGCTTGAAAGCCAGCCAGAACAGCTTGTTGGTGAACGCGAGGCTGGCCCGGTTCAACCAGGCGGGGACCCAGGCCGGCGGCAAGAAGGGCGAAGCAAACTCGCGCGACGGCGTAAGCGGGATCATCCCCGCGATGGCGGCGGGAACCTCGAGGCGCTCGGCCACCGAAAGCCCGACGAAGCCGGCCAGGCCCGACGTCACGATGGCGTCGCAACCTTCCGCCGCGGCCAGCGTCTCCCGCATCCACGCAGCCGTGTGCTTGTTGGTCAATGCCACCATGGCCTTGGCCGTGCCGCGCGGCCCTTGTTGTCCCCAGTCGGCAAACAGCTCGCGGATGTCGCCGGAGAGCGGCGTGGCTGGAATCCCGAGCGCATGCGCCGTGCCCAGGGTTCGCGCGTCGCCCAGCAGAACCACCTCATGGCCCGCTTTGCACAGGGCATGACCCAGCGCGGCCAGCGGACGCGTATCGCCCTCGGTGCCGCAGGTCAGAAGTACGAGCTTCATGTCACGCTCCCATGTAAAGTAAACGGCGTATACTTTACATGCCACCGAGTGTCTGAGCCATGCCATCTTCCCGTCCGCGTCCCCGGCCATCAAGCCGGGCCGAGTTGCCCGAACACATGGGCCTCGTTGCGCGCCAATTGTTCGCATCGCACGGCTATGCCCAGGTGACCATGGAGCAGGTCGCCGCCCAGGCCGGCGTATCCAAGCGCACCCTGTACAAATACTTTCCGGCCAAAGAAGCTCTGCTGGAACACACGCTGGAAGCTTCCCTCTCGAAAGACCTCGCAACACGCGACTTCAGCCTGCACGAACGTGCCGGCTTCCGCGCCGGCGCCACGGCACTGCTGCACGAATCGGCGCACTGGTGCGAACAGCACGCCGATATCCTGTTGCCCTACATCCGCTACAAGTTCGCCAATTTCGACCCGGGCGCCAGGCCGAAGGAAGATCGCGGCCTGCTTCCGCTCTGGGTGATGCTGATCGAAGCCGCCCAGGATCGCGGCGAACTGGCGCCGCAGCATCGCTCCGAACAACTGGGCATCTATTTCCACTACCTCTACCTGGGTGCCCTGATGCGCTGGCTCAGCGAGCCGGGCCTCGACCTGCGGCAAGAGTTCGACATGGTGATCGGGCTGTTCATGGACGGGGCGGCGGCCGGCGTGAATTGATGTTCGGCAAGCTGGCGCATGGCCATGCAGCCTTGTGTCGCCGCCGGGAGAGCCTCGACATCATGCCCGTGTGGCCGTCGCGGCCAGCGCGAAACCAGGTTCACCCACTGGCAGACGACAGCAGCTCACGACCCCTGAACAACACCACGCCCTATCCTTGCCGGATCGCAACCGCAGGCAAGCGCCATGTTGAACAAGACCTACCCGTACTACCTTGCCAACCGGCCGCAGACGTCGAAGGCCATGCTCGACGTGCGCGACAAGTACAACGGCAAGCTCGCCACCCGCGTCGCGGTACCGGACGCGAAGGCCACCGAGCAGGCGATCGCCGCCACGGTGAAGGCGGCCAAACCGATGCGCGAGTTCAAGCCGTGGGCGCGCCAGGCCGTGCTGCAGCATTGCGCGCAGCGCTTCGCCGAGCGCCGCGACGAACTGGCCGAGGCGCTGTGCATCGAGGCCGGCAAGCCAATCAAGGATGCAGCCGGCGAGGTGACCAGGCTGATCGAGACCTTCCGCATCGCTGCCGAAGAAGCCGTGCGCATCAACGGCGAAACGATCAACCTGGAACTGGCCAGCCGTCTGGACGGCTATCACGGCTACACCAAGCGCGTGCCGCTGGGGCCGGTGTCATTCATCACGCCGTTCAACTTTCCGCTGAACCTGGTGGCGCACAAGGTGGCGCCGGCGATCGCCGCCGGCTGCCCGTTCGTGCTGAAACCGTCGGAGAAGACCCCGATCGGCGCGCTGATCATCGGCGAGGTGCTGGCCGAGACCGATCTGCCGAAGGGCGCGTTCTCGATCCTGCCGCTGGACGGCGACCATGCCGCACCGCTGGTCGAGGACGAGCGCTTCAAGCTGCTCTCGTTCACCGGCGGCCAGATCGGCTGGGCACTGAAGGCACGCGCCGGACGCAAGAAGGTAGTGCTGGAACTGGGCGGCAATGCCGCCTGCATCGTCGACGCCGACCAGGGCGCGCAGCTCGATCGCGTGGTGCAGCGGCTGGTGTTTGGCGCGTTCTACCAGTCCGGACAGAGCTGCATCGGCGTGCAGCGCATCTACGCCCACGCAGATGTCTACGACGCGCTGAAGCGCAAGCTGGTCGCCGCCACGAAGAAGCTCAAGGCCGGCGACCCGCGCGACAAGGAGGTATTCCTCGGCCCGATGATCGACGAGGCGGCCGCCGAACGCCTGCACGGCTGGATTCTGGAAGCGAAACAGGCCGGCGGCAGGATCCTCTGTGGTGGCAAGCGCGAGGGCAACATGCTCGACGCCACGCTGATGGAGAACGTGCCCGCCGATGCCAAGGCGAACCGCATGGAAGCGTTCGGCCCGTTCGCGCTGCTCGCTCCGTTCGACAAGTTCGACCAGGCGATCGGCATGGTCAACGACTCGGACTACGGCCTGCAGGCCGGAATCTTCACCAACGATCTGGACCACGCCATGCGTGCCTGGAACGAGCTTGAGCAAGGCGGCGTCATCATCAACGACATCCCCAGCTTCCGCGTCGACAACATGCCCTACGGCGGCGTCAAGCTGTCCGGCCTGGGTCGCGAAGGCCTGCGCTACGCGATCGAGGACATGACCGAGATCCGCCTGATGGTGATGCGCGAAGGCTGATCCATGCCGGGCCCTGCGCCACACGAAGGTCGCCGCCCGCTGCACGGCCGCGACGGAGGCCGGCGGGCATTGCCCGCCCTACCGCAAGGGTTTCATGACCGGTGCGTTCCAGCCCATCGCGTTGTAGACGCGGTACCGCAGCACGCCCAGGTACTCATGCAGGGCCACGTCGGTCAGCACCAGGTTCTGCGCCGAGGGCCACAGGCCCAGGTTGGCGTGCAGGTAATCCGCGCGCACCGGGGTGGCTGCGATACCGAAATGGTCGAAGTACAGCACGCTGCGACGCAAGTGCCAGGCGGAGCTGACCAGCCACACCTTCGGTGCGTCGAGCCTGGCCAGCAGCGGACGCGAGAACTGCGCGTTCTGCCAGGTGTTGTTGCTGCGGGATTCCAGGATGAGATCCTCGTCCGGCACACCGAGCCCGCGCAGCACGCGGGCGTAGGAGACGGCCAGCGGCGTTTCCATGCGTTCCGGGTCGCCGCCGCTGACCAGCAATTTGCAATCGGTCCCGGCCGCGTGGCAGGCGTGGTACAGCACGGCCGCTTCGGTGATCCGTCCGTACGCGCCGATGCTCGGTTCGACCTTGTCCTGCGGCACATGGATCGAACCGCCGGTCAGCAACACGATCGCGTTGTGCGGTGCCCATGCCAGCGTCGGACGCAGCGCATACGGCGCCTGCAGGCGTTGCAGCAACAGCCGGGGCAACACGCCACATCCGGCCAGCAGCAACAGCAGCACCGCCAGTAGCGCGGCGCCGCCGCCCAGCCGACGCCAGCGACGCCAGAGCGCCAGCCAGGCGAACAGGATCAACGCAGCGATGAGCGAAAGCAGCATGGTCGGGCCGACAGCACGAAGGCTCGCAGGTTAACCGATGCGAGGCCGCACGCAAGGCGCGCTTTCGTGACGGCGACAACTGCGCGAGGATGATCGACGCGCGCGATCGGCGCGTGCCGCGCAGGCGTCGCCATGACCACCCTCGTCTTCGTCCACGGCTGGAGCGTCACCAGCACCGCCACCTACGGACAGATGCCGCAACGCCTCCAGCAACGTGCGGCCGCCAGCGGCCTGGCGATGACCCTGGCCGACATCTGGCTATCCGAATACGTGAGCTTCGACGACGCGGTAACCATGGCCGACCTGGTGCGCGCCTTCGACCACGCCCTGCGCGACCTGCACCTGCAGGACGCAAGCTTCGCCTGCGTGACGCACTCCTTTGGCGGCCCGGTGGTGCGCGAGTGGTTGCGCGCGCAGCGCATGCAACCCGGACGCCACAGCACCATCCGCCTGACCCACTTGGTGATGCTGGCGCCGGCGAACTTCGGTTCCGCATTGGCACAGTTGGGCAAGGGCGTGCTCGGCAAGCTGAAGGCGTGGTGGCACGGCGTGGAACCGGGCCAGCGCCTGCTCGACTGGCTGACGCTGGGCAGCCCGGCCTCGCTCGCCCTCAACCTGGACACCATCCACGGCGCGGACCCCGCGACCACCGGCCTGTATCAGTTCGTGCTGACCGGCGATCGCCCCGACCGCGCGCTGTACGACTACCTGGTGCCCTATACCGGCGAGGACGGCTCCGACGGCGTGGTGCGCATTGCCGCGGCCAATCTCAATGCGCGCCACGCGGTGCTGAGCCGGGATGGCAAAAGCGATGTCGGCGGCATCGACGAGCTGGCGTTGAGGGTGACCCGCGGCCCGCGCTTCGCCTTCAAGATCGTGGCCGACGCCGCCCACTCGGGCAGCGAACACGGCATCCTGCGCGAGGCAGCGCCGACCACCGTGGCCGACATCCTGCGTTGCCTGCAGGTGCGCAGCGGCGGCGACTACGCCACCCTGGCCGACGCCTTTGACGCCGAGAACGCCGCACGCGACGCGCACCGGGTGGAACTGGAACCGGCCGACCCGTTCCCCGCCCGCGTGCACATCCACGACCCGCGCAGCCAGCTGATCGTGCGCATCAGCGACGACAGCGGCGAGGCGCTGGCCGGCGCCGGCTTCCTGCTCACCGCCGGGCCGCAGGCCAGCCCCGACCGGATGCCGCCGGGCTTCATGCTCGATCGCCAGGTCAACCCGCGCCATCGCGCCACCACCACGCTGTATCTCGACCACACGCTGCTCGCGGGCGCCGATCGCGTGAGTCATCCGGACAACTCGCGCAAGACACTGCGCCCCGCCATGCCCAGCCACCGGCCCTACGGTGCCAGCGTCACGCCGCAGGATCTCGGCGGCCTGGTGCATCACGCGCTGGCGCGCAGCATTGCCGCCGATGACCTGTTCGCCATCCTCGGCCCGCACCAGACCACCGTGCTGGACGTGGTGCTCTCGCGCAAAATCCACGCCGGCGTGTTCCGCCTCATCCGCGACCTGGAGCCGCAGGACTTCCGCCAGCCGTCGCCCGGCCCGGTGATCGGCTAGCGCAACTGGCCCTGTCGCGCGCAGGAAGTTACGATGCGCGACAGGGCGGCGACGCGGTTCCGCGCGCCAAGGGGATCAACCGGTGTGTCACCAGACTTTCGTCAGCCCCGCCTGACGGGCAGCAGGTCAGTTGGCGCCCAAACGCTGCAGCTCAATCCATCAGGTCAGGGAGGACATCGCATGAAGAAAATCGTGTTCGCGATCATCGTGATCGCCGCGGCGATCTGGTATTTCGACCTCAGCCGCAGGATGACCGAAACCGCGATCCGCGAGAGCTACCAGGCGCAGATCGCGGCGCTGCAGCGATTCGACGCCAGGCCGCTGTGCGACGCGCTGGACGACAGCTACCAGGCCACCGTGACAGCCCGCGGTTCGGCCCGCGCGCCGAGCGCCAAGGACAAGGCCGGCGCCTGCGCGGACCTCACCCGTACCCTGCGCCGGATGAAGACCCTGAGCGAACGCACCGGCGGCCTGCTGGAGCCGGATTACGACTTCGAGATCAAGTCGATCAAACTCTCCGACGACCGCAAGACCGCCACCGTGGAGATCACCAGCGCCATGCGCATCGGCGACATGACCCTCGCCCGCTCCCGTTCGGTGGAACACCTCATCCGCCGCCTGGGCCGCATCCGCAGCGTCAGCAGCGAAGAAACCGTGTGGGCGTACCAGCCGGAATAGGCCGAACGTCGGCGAGTACCACCGATGCCTCGATCTGTCGTTCCGATATGTTCCAGTAGGCCCGCAGCAGCTTCGGCGCCTGCGCCGTCGGCACCGGTTCGAAACCGTGCCGCTGATAGAAGCGGATCGCCCAGTCGGCCGCGGACCATGTGCCCACCAGCATGCGCCGCGCACTCTTGCGGCGCAGGTGCGTGATCAGCTCCCCGCCGATGCCGCGGCCCTGCTGGCCAGGCAGGACGTAGGCGTGGCGGATCAGGTCGACGTCTCGCACCGCCTGGACACCCATCACGCCGACCAGCGCGCCATCCATTTCATAACCCCGGAATTCGACCCCGGCGGCGATCTCGCCGTCGAGCTCCCGCAACGTCATGTATGGCTCGTGCCAGCAGTCGTCGGGAATCACGCCCCGGTACGCCTCGGCAGCGGCCTGGATGATCGCAAGTATCGTCGCGCGCTCGTCGTCGCGACAGCGCCGGATGATCGCCGGCGCGACGCCTTCGGTAGTTGTCGGGAAAACTTCGCCTTGGTTGGGGTCGATGATGGCGTTCTGCATGTGCCGCACTCCTGTCGGTTGGACGGGTGCAAGCCTGACGACACCGACGCGGGCGGTCTTGGACAAAAGTGCGGGCGCGGAATCAACCGGCGGCGGCGTAGCGGCTCGGCGTAACGCCGAACTGCCGGGTGAAACAGCGGGTCAGGTGGCTCTGGTCGAAAAAGCCGGCAATCGCCGCCGCCTCGGCCAGCGCATGGCCGTTGCGAATGAGCCGGCGCGCCAGAGCGACCCGCCGCTGCAAGATGTAAGCATGCGGCGGCAGCCCCAGCTCGCGCGCAAAGCCGCGAAGCAACTGGTAGCGACTGAGCCCGGCCTCGTCGGCCAGGCTTGCCAGCATCAGCGGCGCGGCCGGGTCGTCATCGATCCTGTCGCGGACCTGGCGGATGGAAGCCACCGGCCCCGGCGACGCCATTCGGCCGCCCGCCGCATTGGCCTGCATGCCCGCAGCCAGGCGCAGGAGCGCCGTCTCGCAGGCCATCGCATTGCTCGATCCGCCCGCAGGCACATGGGTGAAGATGTCATCGAAAAGCCGGCGCAATCGCTCGTCCTTGAATACCGGTGCGGCGAATGCCAGCGATATGTGGGCGCCGCCGTGGATATCGTCCAGGACGTTGCCCAGCAGCTCGGGATCGACATACAACATCCGCCACGACCGCGGCTGTCCATGGATTGCGCGGCCGTCATGGACTTCGCCCGGGTTCACGAAAATCAGGCTGCCCGGCCCGGCTTCGACCTGACCCCGGCCGCTCGACGATGCATGTCCGCCGGTGTCGAGGACACCAATGCCGTACTGGTCGTGCGTGTGGCGCGGATAGCTGCGCGCCGTGGATGCCGTCATCGCGTCGATGCCGGCCAGAGGGAAACGGTGGTAGAGGATACGCTCGCTCATCCGCACTCCAGAGGGCTGCGGTGCCTCGGGCCCTGGGAGCCAGCCCGGCGCCGGCTGGCAACGGTGCTCAGCCGTTGCCGCGCACCCGCACTGTCAACCCTTTCAGGAAATTGCGCAGCAGCTGATCGCCGCACAGCTTGAAGTTCTTGTGGTCGCTCTGGCGAAACAGTGCGCTGAGTTCCGGCTTGGAGACGGGGAAACCGGCGGACTCGAGGATCTGGTGCATGTCCACGTCCTTGAGTTCGAACGCCACGCGCAGCTTCTTCAGTACCACGTTGTTGGTGACGCGCTTCTCCGGCGGGCGCGGCGGGCGGCTTTCGTCCTTGCCGCGGCGGTGGAACACCAGTCCGTCGAGAAACAGCGCCAGCAGCTTGGTGCTGCATTCGATGTAGCCGGGCTCGTCGTCCTTCTTCAGCATCGCCTGCACCTCTTCCTTCGTCACCGGCGCCGCGGCGTCGGCCAGGTGGATCAGCTCCACCACCTTGCCGTCGCTCAAGTCGAGCATGTAGCGGATGGAGCGCAGTACGTCGTTGTTGATCATGTCGTTCCGAAGGGGCGTGCGTAAGGCCGCCATGCTACCGCGACGGTCCGGCGAGTTTCAGGCGGCACAGGCTCAACCCCCTTTCCGTTCGCGCTGCGTTTCATCTTCCACACCCGGAGGAGAACCGACGCGATGAAAACGAATACCCTGTGGCGCAGCGTGTTGATGGCCTTGCTGGTGATGCTTGCCGGCTGCGGCCACCGGCCAACCGCCGAGCCGGTCAAGACCGGCCATGCCGCCAGCGCCGCGGCAACGCAGAATGACCAGTCGGCCCGGACCACGCCGGCACCTTCCACCCGCCCGTTGCAGGAAACCGCACCCAGGGCGGCGAACGACACCACACTGCCCTCGCCGCCACGACTGCCACCGCCGCCGTATGTGCAACGCCGGGCAACCCCGCCTTCGCCTCCCGCACCGCCACCGATGGTCGCGGCGCCATTGGCAGCAGGCAAACGCATGGCCCCCGCCATGCCGACGATGGCGTCGATCATCATGCCCCCGAACCAGCCATTGCCCGGCGACATCAACACCGAAAACTACACCCACCGCGACGCCAATCCGGTGCGGCTGGTGAGCGAACACCCGGTGTCCACCTTCAGCATCGACGTCGACACCGGCGCGTACACCAACGTGCGGCGCATGTTGAATGCCGGCCGCCTGCCGCCAGCCGACGCGGTGCGCGCGGAGGAGTTCATCAACTATTTCGATTACCACTACGCGCCGCCGGCGAATCGCGCGCAGCCGTTCAGCGTCATCACCGAACTGGCGCCGGCGCCGTGGAATGCACAGCGGCAACTGTTGCTGGTCGGCATCCAGGGTTATCGCGTGCCGAAGGCGCAGATCCCCGCCGCCAACCTGGTGTTCCTGATCGATACCTCCGGCTCGATGAACGAGCCGGACAAGCTGCCGCTGCTCAAGGTTTCGCTGAAACAGCTGGTGCGCGAACTGCGCAAGCAGGACCGGGTGGCGATCGTCACCTATGCCGGTTCCGCCGGCGTCGCCCTGCCTTCCACTGCCGGCGACCAGCACGCCACCATCGATGCCGCCATCGACAGCCTCGGCGCCGGCGGTTCCACCAATGGCGGGGCCGGCATCGAGTTGGCCTATGCGCAGGCCGGACAAGGCTTCATCAAGGACGGTGTAAACCGGGTAATCCTGTGCACCGACGGTGACTTCAACGTGGGCACGGTCGACGAGGAAGCCCTGAAAACCACCATCGAGGACCATCGCAAGAGCGGCGTGGCGCTGACCACGCTGGGCTTCGGCGAAGGCAACTACAACGATGCGATGGCGGTGATGCTGGCCGACGTGGGCAATGGCAGCCACCACTACATCGACAACCTCGCCGAAGGCCGTCGCGTGCTGGTGGACGAGATGTCCGCGACGCTGCTGACCATCGCCAGGGACGTGAAGATCCAGCTGGAGTTCAACCCCGCCCAGGTGCAGGAGTACCGCCTGATCGGCTACGAGAAGCGCCTGCTCAAGCGCGAGGATTTCAACAACGACCAGGTCGACGCCGGCGAGATCGGCGCCGGTGCCAACGTCACCGCGATCTACGAGATCACCCCGGCCGGCTCTGCCGGCGCGCGGATCGATCCGCTGCGCTACAGCGACCGCGCCGAGCCGCAAGGCCACGGCAATGAACTCGGCTTCCTGCGCCTGCGCTACAAGTTGCCGGGTCAGTCGGCGAGCCGCCTGATCGAACAGCCGATCGCCGCGCAGGCCGAGGCTGAAGCCAGCGAGCGGCTGCGCTGGGCCGCCGCGGTGGCCGCGTTCGCCGATGCCCTGCGCGGCGGCAAGTACCTGGACGGCTACGGCTACCGCCAGATCGCGCAGCTCGCCAACGGTGCCCGCGGCCAGGATGCCGACGGCTACCGCGCCGGCTTCGTGCAGTTGGTGAAGCTGGCCGAGGGCCTGGCCACGCCCGCCCCGGCCAACCCTGAAACTTTCCTGCGCTGAACCATTCGGCCCCGCCGCGTCGACCGCCGTGACGACCGCAGCCTGCTCCCCCGCTGCCGCCTTCCCCCACGACGATCGCGCGGCGGGGCCGATACCCGTCGCGCCGGCGCCCCTGCACGGGTCGCCCGGACACCGCCGATTTGTCTTACCCTCGCACTCCATGGATGCCCCGGTCGACCCCGATGCGATGCTGATGCTGGCCTACGCGCGCGGCGATCTTGCCGCGTTCGAGGCGCTGTACGCGAAGCATCGCGGCGTGCTGTATCGGTTCCTGCTGCGCAGCCTGCGCGATCCCCAGCGCACCGACGAGCTGTTCCAGGAAACCTGGAGCCGGGTGATCGCCGCCCGCGCGCGCTACCAGCCGCAAGCAAAGTTCAGTACCTGGCTGCTGCAGATCGCGCACAACCTTCTGGTCGATGCGCTGCGCCGCCAGCGCCCCACCGCCGACGGCGAGGAAGCCGAACTGGCGCTGTCCCGCGTCGCCATCCCCGAACACGAGCAACCCGAGCACGCCTGGTCCGATTTCGAGCGCCGCCGCCATCTGCAGCGCGCGATCGAGCAGTTGCCCGACGAGCAACGCACCGCCATCCTGTTGCGGCTGGAGCAGGAGCTGAGCCTGGAGGAGATCGCCGAAGTGACCGGCAGCGGCCGCGAGACCGTGAAGTCGCGCCTGCGCTATGCCATGACCCGCCTACGTGAAGCGCTGTCCGAATGAGCACGCCCCTGCCACCGAACGATCCCGCCACCCCGGACGAGAAGCTGCCCGGCGAAGCCGAAGTGGCCGCGCTGTACCGGCATCTGCCGCGGCGCGAGCCCGGTCCGGAGCTGGACGCGGCCGTGCTGCATGCCGCGGCGCATGCGCTCGGCGTCGACCGGGCGCCGTTGCACGTCGAACGCCGCAAGAACCCGCGCGAGTCCGGCGACTGGGTACACCCCAAGCCGTTGTCGGCGATCAAGGCTCGCGCGATCCCGTCGGTCGACCCGGCCGCGCGCGCACGCCGTCGCCCCATGCCGCACTGGCTGGTGGCGCTGGGCAGCGCGGCCAGCCTGGTGCTGGTTGCCGGCCTGGCCTGGCACATGCGCTCGACGTCGCCGGCTTCGCCGCTGCCGACCGAAACGGCCGCGCCGGCGCAGGCCGTCACGCTGCCCACTGCCGGGCAAGCTGCCGATCGCGCCGTTACCGCCGCGGCGCCGTCACCGCGCACGCAGGCAACAGAAGTGGCCGAGCGCCAGTCGACGGCTGCCAGGAAACAAGCCGCCGCCCCTGCCGTCGTCGCGGCAAGGATGGCCCCACCGCCGCCGCCGGTGACGCCGATGGCCAAGGCGTCATTGCAACCGCAGATGGCCGCAGCCCCACCGGCACTGCCGCCACGGCCGCTGCCGGCAATGCTCCAGGCGCCCGCGCCGGCAGCACCGCCCGCGCCGCCAGCGGACACCGTCGCGAAGGAAGCCGCACCAGCGACGGCTGGCGTCATCACTCCGGCCGAGGAGCTGGCGCGGATCGAGCAGCTGTTCGCGCAAGGCGAGCAGCACGAGGCACGCCAGCGCCTGCTCGATTTCCACCACGCCCACCCGCAATGGCCGCTGCCGCCGGAGCTGCAGGCGAAACTGCCCAAACCGTGAGCGAGCCGCCGTCCACCGTCGCCGCGCGTTGCCGCCACCAGCAGGACATCCGCAAGAGCCGCTTCCTCGCCATCGCCGAGCCGGTGACCTCGCCCGCCCAGGCGCTGGCCTTCCTGCGCGAGGTCGCCGACCCGGCCGCCACGCACAATTGCTGGGCCTGGCGCATGGGCCAGGACTACCGCTTCAACGACGACGGCGAACCCGGCGGCACCGCGGGCCGACCGATCCTGCAGGCGATCGAGGGCCAGCAGATGGACGGCGTGATGGTGGTGGTCACGCGCTGGTACGGCGGCGTCAAGCTCGGCGCCGGCGGCCTCGCCCGAGCCTACGGCGGCACCGCCGCCGAATGCCTGCGCCTGGCCGACCGGGTGCCGATCGTGGCGATGGCGCGGCTGGGCCTGCACGTGGAATTCGCCGTGCTTGGGGTGCTCAAGGCGCGGCTGAAGGAACTGCAGGCCGAGACCGAACACGAGGCCTTCGGCGCCGACGGCGTCGAGCTGCAACTGCAACTGCCGCAGAGCCGCGCGGACGACCTGGCGCTGCTGGTGCGCGACCTCACCCGCGGCCGCAGCAGGGCGAAACGCCTGGATTGACCGCGCCCCGGGTAGGGCGGACTCCGTCCGCCGGCTCTTCGTATGCATCGCAGCCAGACGCGATGGCGGGCAGTGCCCGCCCTACTCGCTGGATCGACCGCCCCGGGTAGGGCGGACTCCGTCCGCCGGCTCTTCGTATGCATCGCAGCCAGACGCGATGGCGGGCAGTGCCCGCCCTACTCGCGCCCGCCCGGGTAGGAGCCCGCTCGCGGGCGATGCTTTCAGGCCGGGAAGGGAATAGGGAATCGCAAGAGCAAGAACATGGCGTGTGGTTCGCCGATTGAATCGGCGGCCTTCTGCCCCACTTCAGTGGCTGCGTGCCGCCGTGCGCATCCCTTACGGACATCCTGCGAGCCTCCATGAGCGACACCGCCCACGACACGCCCCGCCCGTCCCGCCGCCTTGGCGCCCTGCGCGGGCTGTGGCCGTTCCTGAAACCGCACCGCGCGCTGGCCGTCGGCTGGCTGGTGTTCCTCGGGCTGTCCTCGGGCGCCTCGCTGACCTTGCCGCTGGCGTTTCGCCACATCATCGACAAGGGCTTCGGCCATGCCAGCCAGGCGGCGATCAACGAGACCTTCATCGCCCTGTTCGGCGTGGCGCTGGTGCTCGCGGTAGCCACCGCGGCTCGCTATTTCTGCATCACCCTGCTGGGCGAACGCGCGCTGGCGTCGTTGCGGCAGACGCTGTACGCGCAGGTGATCCGCCTGGACGTGGCGTTCTTCGAACGCAGCCGCGTCGGCGAGCTGCTGTCGCGGCTCAGCGCCGACACCGAGGTGGTGCAGGCGCTGATCGGCTCGGGCGTGTCGGTGGCGCTGCGCAGCGTGGTGATGCTGGTCGGCGCCAGCGCCATGATGGTATGGACTGCGCCCTCGCTGGCCGGACTCACCGCGCTGGTGATCCCCGCGGTGATGCTGCCGATTCTCGTCTTCGGCCGCCGCGTGCAGAAACTCTCGCGCGCCAGCCAGGATCGCCTCGCCGACGCCGCGGCGATCGCCAACGAAACCCTCAACGCCTCCACCGCGGTGAAAGCGTACGCGCGCGAGAACATCGAAAGCACCCGCTACAGCCACGCGATCCTGCGTGCGCTGGCCACCGCGCGCCGACGCATCGGCATGCGCGCGCTGCTGACCATGGCGGTGATCGTGCTGGTGTTCGGCGCAATCACCCTGGTGCTGTGGGCCGGCGCGCGCCATGTGCTGACCGGCACGCTGGACCCCGGCGTGCTCGGCCAGTTCGTGCTCTACGCCGTGTTCGCCGCCGGCTCGGTCGCCGGCCTCTCCGAGGTCTGGGGCGACGTGCTGCGCGCGGCCGGCGCGATGGAGCGCCTGGGCGAGCTGCTCGACGAGCGTCCCGAAATCGTCGCACCGGCGCAGCCGCTCGCCCTGCCCAAGCCGCTCCGCGGCGCGCTGCGCTTCGACGGCGTCAGCTTCCACTACCCGAGCCGCCCCGACGCGCCCGCGCTGCACGACTTCACGCTGGACGTGCGCCCCGGGGAAACCGTCGCCCTGGTCGGTCCCTCCGGCGCCGGTAAAAGCACGGTGTTCTCGCTGCTGCTGCGCTTCTACGATCCGCAGTCCGGCCGCATCTGCATCGACGGCGTCGACCTGCGCGCGGTGACGCTGGACGACCTGCGCGGCGCGATCGCGCTGGTGCCGCAGGAGACCGTGATCTTCAGCGGCAGCGCCGCCGACAACATCCGCTTCGGCCGCGACGGCGCCAGCGACGAGGAAGTGCACGAGGCCGCCCGCGCCGCCGAAGCGCACGACTTCATCAGCGCGCTGAACGACGGCTACCAGGCCGAGATGGGCGAACGCGGCGTGCGCCTCTCCGGCGGCCAGCGCCAGCGCATCGCGATCGCGCGCGCGATCCTGCGCGACGCCCCGCTGCTGCTGCTCGACGAAGCCACCTCGGCGCTGGATGCGCAATCCGAAGCAGCGATCCAGCAAGCACTGGAACGCCTCGAAAAAGGCCGCACCACCCTCGTCATCGCCCACCGCCTCGCCACCGTGCAACGTGCCGACCGCATCGTGGTGCTCGACGGCGGCCGCATCGTGGCGCAAGGCACGCACGACAGTTTGCTGGCCGAAGGTGGCCTGTATGCCGAATTGGCACGGTTGCAGTTCGTGGCCTGATCCGTATCCCCCAATCCCGAATCCCGGCCTTCCATGCCTATCGTCCTCACTCCCTTCGCCCGCACCCGACTGTTCCCTCGCGATCGCCGCCGCAGCGCGATCCAGGATTGCACCGCCGAGGAGTTCGAGCAGCGCCTCAACATCGAAGCACCGCTGAAAGTGCTCGACGGCTACGCGCCGTTCTGCAAGCTGCACGTGCACCGCAACTGGACCTCCACGCGCTGCACCGCCACGCCGATCACCGAGGCCAACCGCCACCTGCTGCGCTCGGCCTACGAGGCGCGCAGCACCGACGAATTGCCGGTGCTGGTGCGCTGGTTCGAAGGCATCGACCCGCCGGTCGCCAACTATCTGCTGCCGATCCTCTACAGCCGCGAACAGCTGGCGAAGGAAGGTTCGCCGATCGACGCCGACTGGGGCGTGGTCGGCTGCCTCTACACGGCCGAGCCCGAAGAGATCCCGATGGTGCCGATCACCATGCTGCGCAATGCGCTGGGCGTGGAAGAAGGCGGCTCGGGCGTGCCACTGGATCGCGCGGCCTATCGGCGCGCCGTGGCGTTCTGGGAACGGCACGCGAACTGGCGCTGAGCAGGGCAAGCCGCGAAGAGCGACCTCGCCCCGGCCCTCCCCTGCCATCGCAGGGGAGGGAGCACATGCGGATCAACTGGCCAGCGAGCTGTTGTCGATCACGAAGCGGTACTTCACGTCGCCCTTGACCATGCGGTCGTAGGCCTCGTCGATCTGCTGCGCGCGGATCATCTCGATGTCGGAGACGATGCCCTTGTCGGCGCAGAAGTCCAGCATCTCCTGCGTCTCGGCGATGCCACCGATCAGCGAGCCGGCAATCGCACGACGCTTGAAGATCAGGTTGCCGATGTTCGGCGTCGGATGCGGGTGCTCCGGCACCCCGACCAGCACCATGGTGCCGTCGCGCTTGAGCAGGCTGGTGTAGGCATCCAGCGAGTGGCTGGCGGCGACGGTGTTGAGGATGAAATCGAAGCTGCCCGCGTGCGCCTTCATCTCGCCGGCGTTGCGCGATACCACCACCTCGTTCGCGCCCAGGTCCAGCGCCGCCTGGCGCTTGCCGTCCGACGTGGTGAAGGCCACCACGTGTGCGCCCATCGCGTGGGCAAGCTTCACGCCCATGTGGCCCAGCCCGCCGATGCCGACCACGCCGACCTTGCTGCCGGGGCCGACCTTCCAGTGCCGCAGCGGCGAGTAGGTGGTGATGCCGGCGCACAGCAGCGGCGCGACGGCAGCCAGTTGCGATTCGGGGTGGCGGACCTTCAGCACGAACTTCTTGTCGACCACGATGCGCTGCGAGTAGCCGCCCAGCGTGTGCCCGGGCGCGTCCGCGGTCGGGCCGTTGTAGGTGCCGACGAAGCCGTTCTCGCAATACTGCTCCAGCCCTTCGTCGCAGGCTGCGCAATGCTGGCAACTGCCTACAAGGCAACCCACGCCCACCGTATCGCCGACCTTGAAGCCGGTCACCTCGCCGCCTACGGCGCTCACATGGCCGACGATCTCGTGACCCGGCACGCAGGGATACAAGGTGCCGCCCCATTCGGAGCGCACGGTATGCAGGTCGGAATGGCACACGCCGCAATAGGCGATCTCGATCTGCACGTCCTGCGGACCGGGCGCGCGGCGCTCGATGTCGAGGGCTTGCAGGGGCTTGTCGGCGGCATGTGCGCCGTAGGCTTTGGTGGTCATGGCGGTTCCTTGGCTCGGGGATGGGGAGAAAATGCAGGGTTCGACCTCGCACGATATTCCTGATCGCGCCGATTCTCCATCCCGTGGCCGGTTTCGCACGCGCTGCAGCGCGGCCTATCGTCCCGATTGGAAATACCGAATGGCGTGCCCGCGCGGTTGGAGGCAGACTGGGTCCGGTCACCTCGACCAACCTGCATCGAAGGAGGCAAGTCCCCATGTCCCACGACAAGAACAAGTCCGCCAGCGGTTCCACTACCGGCGCCGGCGCCCCTGCCGTCAGCGATCGCAACTCGCTGAGCATCGGCCCGAACGGCCCGCTGCTGCTGCACGACGTGCACTTCCTCGAACAGATGGCGCACTTCAACCGCGAGAAGGTGCCCGAGCGCCAGCCGCACGCCAAGGGTGCCGGCGCGTTCGGCGTGCTGCAGGTTACCGAGGATGTGTCCCGTTACACGCGCGCGGCGCTGTTCCGGAAGGGCGCGAAGACCGACATGCTGGCGCGCTTCTCCACCGTCGCCGGCGAATCGGGCAGCCCGGATACCTGGCGCGACGTGCGCGGCTTCTCGCTGAAGTTCTACACCGACGAAGGCAACTACGACCTGGTCGGCAACAACACGCCGGTGTTCTTCCTGCGCGACCCGATGAAGTTCCCGCACTTCATCCGCAGCCAGAAGCGCCTGCCGGATTCGGGCCTGCGCGACAACCACATGCAATGGGACTTCTGGACGTCCAATCCGGAAACCGCCCACCAGGTGACTTACGTGATGGGTGAGCGCGGCCTGCCGCGCACCTGGCGGCACATGAACGGCTACGGCTCGCACACCTATATGTGGATCAATGCCGCCGGCGAGAAGTTCTGGGTGAAATACCATTTCCACACCCGCCAGGGCATGGCGTTCTTCAACAACGCCGAAGCGGCCGCGATGGCCGGCGAGAACGCCGACTTCCACCGCGCCGACCTGTTCAACGCGATCAAGCGCGGCGAATTTCCCGTGTGGGACCTGTCGGTGCAGGTGATGCCGTATGCGGAGGCGAAGAACTACCGCTTCAATCCGTTCGACCTGACCAAGGTGTGGCCGCACAAGGACTACCCGCTGATCAAGGTCGGCACGATGACCTTGAATCGCAATCCGGAGAACTTCTTCGCGCAGATCGAGCAGGCCGCGTTCTCGCCGGGCAACACCGTGCCGGGTATCGGCCTGTCGCCGGACAAGATGCTGCTCGGCCGCGCGTTCGCCTACGCCGATGCCCAGCGCAACCGCATCGGCACCAACTTCCACCAGCTGCCGGTGAACCAGCCCAAGGTGCCGGTGAACACGTACATGTTCGACGGCCAGATGGCCTACCACCACAGCGGCAACGCCCCGGTGCATGCACCCAACAGCGGCGGGCGCCCGTGGTCGGACGACACCGGCCCGGTCGAAAACGGCTGGGAAGCCGACGGCGAGATGGTACGCAGCGCATACACGCAGCACGCGGAGGACGACGACTTCGGCCAGGCCGGCACCCTGGTGCGCGAGGTGTGGAACGACGCCCAGCGCGCGCAGTTCGTCGATCAGGTCGCCGGCAGCCTGCTCGGCGGCGTGCGCAGCCCGGTGCTGGAACGCGCCTTTGCTTACTGGAAAAGCGTGGACGCGAAAATCGGCCAGCAGATCGAGGACAAGGTCCGTGCCGGCAGCGCATCGGAACCGACCGAGGGCATGGGCGAAGGTTGATCGCCCTCACACCCTGTCGACTCCCGTCACACCCGTAGATACCGTCTTGCCGTCCGTCAGGCAAGCGCGATGCTGGGGTCGAAATTCTTACCTGAGCGGATAACCCCCCAAGCGAGGTGGAGCAGCTTGCGCATGGCGGCACCCAGCGCCAGTTTGCGTGGCTTGCCGCGAGCGACCAGTCGATCGAACAAGGCGCGCACGGCGACGTTGTGGCGGATCGCCGTCATCGCCGGCATGTAGAGCTTGGCGCGCAACAAGGCGTGACCGAGCTTGGACAGGCGGCTTTGACCGACCCACTTGCCCGACTCGCGGATGGCGGGATTCATGCCGGCGAAGGCATCGAGCTTGCGCGGGTCGTCGAACCGGCGCAGGTCGCCCGCACAGCCCAACATGAAGGCCGCCGTCAGCTCGCCAATCCCCGGAATGGAGGTCAGCAGGCCGGCATCGCGGCGTAAGTCCGGATCCGAGTCGATGTGGTTGTCGATTTCCTTCTTCAGCTCTGCGATCTGGGCGTCCAATGTCTCCATCACGTCGGCGATGGAGCCGCGCACCGCCTGATCGCTGACGTCCAGCCGGTTGCGTTCCATCTGGCGCATGCCCTCCAGATCGTTCAGCCGGTGGATCAGGGCGCGCAGTTTGCGCTGGGCGGGCGTGGGCGGCACCCACGGCCGCAAGGTGGTGCCCACCTGCAACTGCGCCATCGCAAAGCGGGCGATCAGCTTGGCATCGGCATGATCGGTCTTGGTCCTCGACAACTCGCTCTTGGCATAGGCGGCGACCTGGGCCGGGTTGGCCACGTAAACGGTCACGCCGCGCTCGACCAGGAAAGTGGCCAATGCTTCGTGATACACGCCCGTCGCTTCCATGCACACCGCCGCTCCCGGCACGTGGCGATCCAGCCAGTCGCTCAGCAAGGTGAAGCCGGCGGGCGTGTTCGGCAACTTCGCTTTGGTGCGGTACTTGCCCTTCGGTTCCAGCGGCGCGGCCACGTCAAAGGTTGCCTTGGCCACGTCGATGCCAACCATGGATTCTGTCATCAGCCAATCCTCGTTCGGTTCAGGTGTCCGACCATCGAAGATCCGCCAAGCCGATCCTTACACGTGCAGGCTCACGCCAGGGGCGGGCCTAAGATACCGTTGCAGCTTGCGGCAGATAAAACGGAACGGGGGCGCGAATCTACGGCGCAGGCGCGAAGCCAGAGGAGCCCGACGGCGTCTCCCCGTTCCCACCGATGATCAGTCGGCGATTCTCCCCCAACCTCCGAGGAGAATCGACACATAAGGAGCCCGCTCGCGGGCGATGCTCTTGTCGGGTGTCGGGGTTCGACAGCCGCAAACCAAAACAGCATCGCCCGCGAGCGGGCTCCTACTGGCGACGGCTTCCCGGTGGCACTGTCTGCTGAACCAGCATTCATCACGTTCACGCAGCCATTTCACCGGCACTGCTTCCATCGGACTCCCCATGAGTCGGCGCCCGGCCAGTCCTGGCCGGCTGGCGACATCACCGAAGAAGGAGTCACTGATGACCAAGCACACACTTCCGCTGTTGATCGGCCTGTCCGTGTGCACGGCAGCCATGGCGCAGCAGGCGCCCGCCCCCGCGCAATCCGGCACCACCACGCAGATCGTCACCACGACCACTCACTGGGGCACGCAGCCGCCGGAAGGCGCGCTGACCGAGGACGCCATCAAGACCGCGATCGCCAATGCCGGCTACAAGGAGGTCAAGGGACTCAAGTTCGAGGACGGCGTGTGGCGCAGCCAGGCACGCGGCGGCAACGACCAGTGGGCGAAGATCACCGTGGGACCGGTCAGCGGCAAGGTCTACGTCACCGACGCCCCGTCCAGGCTCAACAAGGACGAAATCAAGGCCAAGCTCACCGCCGCCGGCTACGAGAAGATCCACGACGTGGAATACGAGCACGGCCTGTGGAGCGCCGAAGCCGACACCGCCCGCGGCACCGATGTCGAACTGCTGGTCGACCCCGACGACGGCAGCGTGGTGGCCAAGTCGCGCGACTGACATGGCGTTTGCCGACACTGAAAACCCGATGCCTTGATGGCATCGGGTTTTTCATTTCAGGGGCGGCTCAATCGAAATGCTCCATGTCTTCCGGCAAGCCCAGCCAGGAATGCTGACGCCCTTCGTAGACCGATACCTGCGGCGGCGGAAAACTCGGGTCGGCGCCATTCAGCCAATTGCGAACAGGCCTATTAAGGTATAATGGACGCCGTGAAGTCCGCCAAGCCGACCATCCCCAACAAGAAGCCGCTCCGCGCCGCCAAAGCGCCCAGCCAGCGGGCCATCGTCCGTGCAGTGGCCAGTTCCACCGCTATCGAAACCGGCAAGAGCATCCGCCAGGTCGAAGAGTCCTTGCTCGGCAAGAACCCCAAGCTTCGCGGAATCGCACTGGCAAGCTGACTCCTCTCAGTTCACCAGGGCCGCTTCAACCAATCGCTGCATCGGCCGGTAGTCGTTCGCCATGCCGGCTCGAATGGCGCCGAAATACGCTGCCTTGTCTGCCTCCCACGCGCTGTAGTCGAGTGGCCCGCGCCCCGCCTGTACCACCATGACGTCGGCCAATAGGCGCGACAGCCGCCCATTCCCCTCGCGAAATGGGTGAATCAGGATGAGTTCTACGTGGGTCATGGCGATCGCTTCTATCAATGAAGCATCATCAATGTCATGGCAAGGCGTGAAACGTGCAAGACAATCGCGTTCAAACACCGTCAACAGACGGGGAACCTGCGTTGCCGCGGCAAAATGGAAATCGCCCTTGCCCATGTTGACCGAGCGCTCCATGCCAGCCCAGTCATATACATTGCCGAGCCACCGACGATGCCAGGTTTTCAAGTCCGCCACGTACAGGCGCCGATCAGGCAATGCCTCCAACAGCACCGCCCGGTAGATCTGCCCCAATAACTGCAGTTCGACTTCGTCCATCTCGTCTGGATCGGTCACGCCCAGCTTGTTCCGCAAGACCCGGTCGTCCGAGCCAGGCTCGTGGCTGCCTTGGGCCTCACCGGCTTCGTAACGGTTACTCATGCAGACGCGTCCCCCATCTCCTGCCCTCACATCTCCACACAATCAAACCGCCGATCCGCTTCCACCTCGGCGTCGTAGTCCACGTCGTCGCGGTCGAAGCCGAACAGCTGCAGGAACTCGTGCTTGTAGCCGGCGTAGTCGGTGATCTGCTTGAGGTTCTCGGTGGTGACGGTGGGCCAGATCGTCTTGCAGGGTTCCTGCACGTCGTCGCGCAGTTCCCAGTCATCCAGGCGCAACCGGCCTTCATCGTCGGTAGGCGCGGCCGCACCATCAGCACGGTAGAGGCGGTCATGGAACAGGCGGTTGGCCTGCTCGATCGGGTTTTCGTGGATGCCCTTCTCCTTCATGATCTTGAAGGCAATGGAGACGTACAGCGGGATCACCGGGATGGCGGCGCTGGCCTGGGTGACGACGGACTTCATCACGCCCACGTAGGCGTCGAGGCCGGGGTGGCGGCTGCGCAGTTCACGGGCCGTGTTGTCCAGGTGCTGCTTGGCCTGGCCCAGGGTGCCGTGCCAGTACATCGGCCAGGTGATCTCGGTGCCGATGTAGCTGTAGGCGATGGTCTTGGCGTGTTCGGCCAGCACGCCGGCGGCGCTCAGCGCGTCGATCCACAGCGCCCAGTCCTCGCCGCCCATCACGGTGACGGTGTCCTTGATCTCCTGCTCGGTGGCCGGCTCGACGGTGGCCTCGATCACGGTGTCCTTGTTGGTGTCGACCGAGGTGTTGTGGAACGGCTCGCCGATGGTCTTCAGCGCCGAGCGCACCACTTCGCCGGTGTCGGGCAGCTTGCGCACGGGCGAGGCCAGCGAGTAGACGACCAGGTCGATCGGGCCGCCCATCTCGTTCTTGATGATCTCGATGGCCTTGGCGCGCGTCTCGTGGGCGAACGCGTCGCCGTTGATCGACTTGCTGTACAGGCCGGCGGCCTTGGCCGCCTTGTCGAACGCGGCGGCGTTGTACCAGCCGGCGGTGCCGGTCTTGTCGTGGCTGCTGGGCTTCTCGAAGAACACGCCGAGCGTGGCGGCGCCGTAGCCGAACGCGGCGGTGATGCGCGAGGCCAGACCGTAGCCGGTGGAGGCGCCGATCACCAGCACGCGCTTGGGGCCCTTGCTCTTGTCGTGGCCGGCGGCCTGGGTGATCGCGATCTGGTCGAGCACGTTGCGCTCGCAGCCGACCGGGTGGGCGGTGACGCAGATGAAACCGCGGACTTTGGGCTTGATGATCACGAGGAGCTCCTGGGGTGTTCGGCAATTCCCCATATTAACCAAGCGACGCGGCCATGCGCTGCCGTAGGGGTCTCGACTCGTGGTGTGGCCCTTCGACTTCGCCGCTGCGCGGCTACGCTCAGGGTGAACGGATGGGGCTTCCGGTTGGGGGCTCGCGCAAAAAAGGAAACCCCGCAGCGAGTGCGGGGTTTCCTTTGCATCATGCGACGCGGGGTCGGCCGATCAGGCGGCTTCGACCGCCGAGGCCTGGGCGCCCTTGGGACCTTGGGTGACTTCGAACTTCACCCGCTGACCTTCCTGCAGGCTGCGAAAGCCCTTGCTGGCGATCGCCGAAAAATGGACGAACACGTCCGCTCCCCCGTCCTCAGGTGCGATGAAACCGAAACCCTTGGCGTTGTTGAACCATTTGACCGTACCGAAAGTCATTGCGTGAACCTCTGGATCCATGGAATGGTGCGCCAGAACTGGTGCGGCTGTCCCCCCGGCTCGCCGCGCTGGCCGGGGAAAAGTAGCAAGAGGTGAAGCCGCATTGCAATACGAAGAAGTCCGGTCCGTGCACAAATTCACCGGATGCCCTCAGACCCGCAGCAACTCGGCCAGGATGCGCGGCACGTCGGCGGTGGCGGCGGCGAGGTGGGCGAAGATCTCCTCGATGCTGATTTCCGCCTCGTCGCCGCAGCCGGCGGCAAAGTTCGCCACCAGTGCCAGGCAGGCATAGTCCAACTCCAGTTCGCGCGCCAGTACGGCCTCGGGCATGCCGGTCATGCCGACCAGGTCGCAACCGTCGCGCTTCATGCGGGCGATCTCGGCACGGGTTTCCAGCCGCGGCCCCTGGGTGGCCCCGTAGCAGCCGCCGTCGATGGCCGCCACGCCGGCCGCACGCGCCGCATCAAGCAATTGCCGTCGCAACGATTCGGCATACGGCTCGCTGAAGTCGATGTGTTTCACCTCGGCGCCTTCGACGTCGCAGTAGCTGGTGAGGCGGCCGTGGGTGTAGTCGATCAGCTGGTCGGGTACCACGATTACCCGCGGACCCATGTCGTCGCGGATGCCGCCGACGGCATTGACGCCGACCACCCGCCGCGCGCCCAGGCTGTGCAACGCCCACACGTTGGCGCGGTAGTTGACCCGGTGCGGCGGCAGCGTGTGGCTCTCGCCGTGGCGGGCGAGGAAGGCGATGCGCTTGCCGGCGAAGTCGCCGACCACGATGTCGCCGGAGGCCGGGCCGTAGGGCGTGTCCACCGTGTGCCGCTCGGCATTTTCCAGGCCCGGGAAGTTGTACAGGCCGCTGCCGCCGATGACGGCGAGGTCGAGGGGGGTAGTTTCGTGATGGGGCATCGTAATGATCCGTTTTCAGGTTGCAGCCAGAAATTCACCACCGTTCACCTTGAGCGCAGCGCAGCGAAGTCGAAGGGTGATCGGCTGGGGTAGCGCAAGCGCAAATTCGAAGCGCCACAGTTGTGCGCCCTGGTCCCGAATCCCTATTCCCCATTCCCGGCCTTCAACGCGTAGATGCCCGGCAGGTTGCGCCCCTGCTCGTAGTAGTCCATGCCGTAGCCGAACACGAAGCGGTCGGGCAGTTCCACGCCGTTGAAATCCGAGGCGATGCCTTCGACCAGACGGTCGTGGCGCTTGGTGCACAGGCTGGCGATCAGCACTTTTTTCGCACCGCGCTTGTAGCAGTCTTCGCGCACTTCCTTCAGCGTGTGGCCTTCGTCGAGGATGTCGTCGACCAGCAGCACCACGCGACCGGCCAGCGACACGGCGGGTGCACGCAGCCAGTGCAGCGTGCTGCCGGTGGTTTCGCCGCGGTAGCGGGTGGCGTGCACGTAGTCGAACTCCAGGTCGGTGCGGATCGCCAGGGCCAGCTGGCCGGCGAAGATCAACGCGCCGTTCATCACGGTGAGGAACACCGCGCGCTCGCCGCCGAGCACGGCATCGATGCGTGCGCCCATGTCGGCGATCACCGGCTCCAGCGCCTCGCGGGCATACAGCAGGTCGGCCTGCGCCAGCGCATCGGCCAGGGAGGGATGTGCAGTGTTCATGCGTTTCCTTCGGCGTGCAACGCCGTGATGCGGGCGACGAAACGGTCGCGCTGTGGATTGTCCGCGAGGCCGGCCCAGGTGGCGCCAATGGCGCCGCGCAGCGTGGCGATCGACGCGGGCATGGCGCCGGTATCGGCAGGCAGCGCGGCCAGTGCCTCCTCGACCACCTCGGGGAAGCAGGCAAGCACCAGGTCGCAGCCGGCGTCGAGGTGCGCCCTCACTCGCCCGCCCACGCTGCCGGCCGCGCCGGCGGCGGCCATGCTGATGTCGTCGCTGATCACCGCGCCGGTGAAGCCCAGTTCGCCGCGCAGGACCTGCTCGATCCAGACTTTCGAATAGCCGGCTGGACGGCTGTCCACGGCCGGGTAAATGACGTGCGCCATCATCACCGCTTCGACGCGTGCCTCGATGCATTCGGCGAACGGGCGCAGATCGTCGCGGCGGATCTCGTCCAGGCCGCGCGGGTCGACCGCCGCCACCTTGTGGGTGTCGCCGATGACCGAGCCATGCCCCGGGAAGTGCTTGAGCACTGCGGCCATGCCGCCCAGGTGCATGCCGCGCACGTAGGCCTGGCCCAGTTCGCCGGCCACCGCGGGATCGGCGTGGAAAGCACGCAGGCCGATAGCCGCGTTGCCACGGGCGAGATCGACCACCGGCGCGAAACTGAAATCGACGCCGCTGGCGCGCAGTTCGCTGGCCATCACCCAGGCGTGCTCCTCGGCCAGGCGGATCGCATCAAAGGGGTCGCGGTCGTAAACGGCACCGATCGCTGCCAGCGGCGGCAGCCGGGTGAAGCCGTCGCGGAAGCGTTGCACCGGGCCACCCTCCTGGTCCACCGCGATCAGCAGGTGCTCGCCGCCGGCATCGCGGATCGCCTCGCACAAGGCCATCAACTGCTCGCGCGAACGGTAGTTGCGCGCAAACAGCAGCACGCCGGCGACGCCGGGCGCGCGCAGCCAGCGTTTCTCGGATTCGGCCAGTTCCGGCGCGGCCACGCCGATCATCAGCATGCGGCATCCTCGGCGGCGCGCTCGGCCGGCGACCATTGCCGGTACGGATGCGCGATCAGGTTGACGTTGTAGTAGCGCGTCAGCGCGCTCACCTCGCGGCCCAGCCACGCCGGCCGCGGAAATGAGGCATCGACTGCAGGCAATTCGACCTCGGCGACGACCAGGCCGGCGTTGTCGCCGCCGAATTCGTCGACCTCGAACAGTACGCCGTCGACGCGGACATGATGGCGGACCTTCTCCAGCACGCCGTCGCAGAGGCTGGCCAGCATGACGCGCGCATCGGCCAGCGGTATCGGGTAATCGAATTCGGCCCGCGCGATGCCGGAAGTGGCGGCCTTGATGTTGAGCCACGCCTGCTCACCGGCCAGCCGCGCGCGCACCGAGGCGCGCGCGTGGCCCTCGCGCAAGGCCTGCGCACCGACCAGGTAGCCCTGCGCGATCGGCTCGCTGCGCTCGATCGCGGCGCGCCACTCGTCGGTGGCCAACAGGAATTTGCGTTCGATCTCGATGGGCATAAAAGTCAGGAGTGAACGGAGAGAAGTGAGAAGTGAGAGAGAGCAAGAACAAGAGCGTCAAGCATGCACTGGATTTCTCTCACTTCTCACTCCTCTTCATTCACTCCTCGCTCCTCAGCGCTCGAACAGCGCAATCGATTCGACATGGGAGGTATGCGGGAACATGTCCATCACGCCGGCCGAGGCCAGCCTGAAGCCGTGCCGGTTGACCAGGATGCCGGCGTCGCGCGCCAGCGAGGCGGGATGGCAGGAGACGTAGACGATGCGTCTGGTCGCCTTGTGCGGCAGGTAGTCGAGCACCTTGTCGGCGCCGGCACGCGGCGGGTCGAGCAGCAGCTTGTCCCACGGCTGGCGCGCCCACTCGGTGGCGCGCTGGTCCTCGAACAGGTTGGCGACGTGGAAGCGCGCGTTGGCGATGCCGTTGCGCGCGGCATTCTGCGCGGCGCGCTCGACCAGGCCGTGCTCGCCTTCCACGCCGACGACCTCGGCCACCCGCCGCGCGATCGGCAGGGTGAAGTTGCCGAGGCCGCAGAACAGGTCGAGCACGCGATCGGCCGGCTGCGGATCGAGCAGCTCCATCGCGCGCGCCATCATCAACTGATTCATGCCGGCGTTGACCTGCACGAAATCGAGCGGCTGGAACTCCAGCTCGACGTCGGCGAAGCGCGCGTCCCCACTGGCGATCGTGAAGGCCAGCCGCGGGTTTTCCGGCCACAACGGATGCACGCTGCTGATGCCGCCCGGCTGCAGGTAGATCGCGAAACCGTGCTGCCGGCCGAACGCGACCAGCGCGGCCTGGTCGTGTTCGCTGAGCGGCTGCATGTGGCGGAACACCAGCGCCATCAGCTCGTCGCCGGCGGCGAATTCGATCTGCGGGATGTCCTCGGCCGCATCCATGGTGCCCAGCAGCTCGGCCAGCAACCCGACCTTGGGGCCGAGCGCCGGATGCATCACTTCGCATTGCCGGATCTCTGTGACGAAACGCGGGTTCTGCTCCTCGCGGAAGCCGACCAGCACGCGGCCCTTCTTCGCCACGTTGCGTACCGACAGCCGACCCTTGCGCCGATAGCCCCATGGTTCGGCGGTGAGCGGCGGCAACCAGGCTTGTGGCGTGACCTTGCCGATGCGCTCGAAGTTTTCGGCCAGCACGCGTTGCTTGGCGGCGATCTGCGAGGGCGCATCGAGATGCTGCAGCGAGCAGCCGCTGCACTGCGCGAAATGGCGGCATTTCGGTTCGACCCGATGCGGCGAGGCGGTGATCACCTCGACCGTTTCCGCCTCGTCGAAATGCCGGTGCCGCTTGCGCAGCTTCGCCATCACCCGCTCGCCGAGCAAGGCCCCGCTGACGAACACCGTCTTGCCGTCGATCCGCGCCACGCCGCGGCCATCGTGGCCGAGGTCGGTGATGTGTGCTTCAAAGGGTGTGGGCGAGACCGAGTTGGAACGTGACATGGGGCGCAGACAGAAGGGCTGGCCGCCAATTATCACAGATCGGGCCGGACCGCGCCCCCGTAGGGCGGGCACTGCCCGCCCTACGCGGTAGGGATCACTTTGCGGCGGAAGCTATTTCTTCTGCCAGGCGCCGGCGGCGTTCTGGTAGTACCAGCCGGCGTGCGCCTTCTCGATCCATGTCTTGGCGAAGGCGGTGCGGATCTGCGCCTCCCATTCCGGGTGGTTGTTGGCGACGGCGATCTCGCGGTACAGCGCGGCGCGGTCGCGGTTCTCCTCGGCCACGGCGGCATTGGCCTGGGCGCGCTGGCTCAGCGGCACCTTCGCCGCGTCGCGCATGGCCACCATGCCGTCGTGGGTGAAGCCGACCGCGCCGCTGTCCAGCAGCTGGCCGAGGATGCCGCCGATGCGCTGGTTCATGCGCGCATGAATGGCGTCGGTGGCGCTGGTGTGGACGCGGAAATCCGGCGTCTCGGCCGCCTGCGCGGCGGGGATCAGCAGGTCGAGCAGCATGGCCGAGGGGTGCCCGGCGTCGCTCTTCGGCGCCGGCGGCGGCTCCTTCGCGGCCGGCTTGCCGGCGGCGTCGGCCTTGTCCAGCACGCTGCCGATGAACTGGTCGGCGGCCTTCTGCGCCGCGGCTTCGGGGAAGTACACGTTGATCGTGACACAGCCGACCAGCGCCACGGCCATGGTGGTCAGGATGACGTAGACGAGCTTGCGCATGACGTGACTCCGGTGCTGAAAAGTAAGTATGTGCAGAAAACCCGTTCTCGTGACTTTCGATCGCCAGTCCGGGTTTGGAGGTCGAATCGGCAACCGCTCAGTGAATCTCGGGCCCGCTGCCGCTGATGGCGTCCTGCAGCCGCTTGACCAGGGTGGGCCAGTCGACCTCGGTCTGGTGGCCGATCACCTGCAGGCGCGGCAGGCCGCTGCCTTCGACGATAGTGTAGCCACCGTCGGTCGGTTCCAGACCGCTCATCTTGCACACGGTGCCCTGCAAGGTGCAATTGAGGCCGATGCGCTGGTAGCCGAACGTCTTGAACAGTTTCAGCATCGCGCCCTGCAGGCCGGCAGCCACGCCGCCGCCACCGACCGAGGTGAGGTTGTTCACCGCGCGCTGGCTGATCCGTCCGCCGTCGCCGGCGAGCAGGCTGGCCTTGAACGCCACCGGGCTCCAGTCGACCAGGCGCAGGCCCTGGATGCTGCCGTCCAGCCGCCCGGTGATGCTGCCGAAGTCGAACACGCTGGTGATCGCACCGAGATCGAGCTGCTTCAGGTCGATATCCGCGCTGAGCACCGGACTGGTCCCGAACGGTTGCTGCAGGGACAGCCGGGTGATGTCGACGAAGCCGTCGAACACGTGCGCGCTGAGCCCGCCGCCGAGTTCCAGCCGGTCGTCGACCCAGCGCAGCGAGGGCACCGCGCCGGCCAGCGTGCCGGGGAACGCGGGCCAGCCCATCGCCTGGCTGAACGCCTTCATGTCCACGCCGGTCAGCACCAGCGAGGTCGCCAGCCGCTGGCCGGCAGCCGCGGCGGGGGACCAATCGAACTGGCCGATCTGCAGCTGGCCACCCAGCACCGGCATCGTCAGCGGCTGCTGCAGGCTCAGCATGCCGTCATGGCTGCGCCAGGTCGATTGGGCCGCGCCGTTCTCGATCCGGTAGAAACCCAGCCCGCGCCAGCCCAGCGTGGTGACGGGCCGGTCGCCCTTGGCCGACCAGTCCAGCGCGCCGTGCAGGCCGTCGATCGCCAGGCGCCCGGCAGCGTCGGTCAGGTCGAACCCATCGGTCTTGAACGCGAAGCTGCGCAGGGAATCCTCACGCCAGTCGACACTGGCGTCGATGTCGCCGGCCACCGTGAGGTCCTGCAGGCCCATCGTGTCGAGCCAGGAGCGCCCGTAACGTTCGTACGCCGCCGGGAAGCTGGCGTGCAGGCGGTCCAGCCGCAAGGCGCTCGGCGCGCCTTTGGCATCGAACGCCAGCGCGCCGGAGAGCTGCAGCGCATCGGCATCGGTGAAACGCAGGCGGCTCAGCTCCACCGCCCCGTCCGCAGCGTTGGCATGCAGATTCAACTGCACGGGATGATCGGGCAGCTTGGCGTAGAGCGGACCCAGCAGCAGCTCGCCCCCGCGCAGGCCTGCATCGAGGTCGATCTGTGCCGGGCCATCGCCGTAGTCGAAGTTGAAGCGGCCATTGCCGCTGACGCCCCGCCCGGCAAGCGTGCCGCTGGGCGTGTCGAAACCCACCTCGTGCAGACTGAACTGGCCGGAGGAACGCAGGCCCGGGTCACGCAGGTCCAGTGCCAGCTCGGCATCCACCCGGCCGGCGGTGGTGCGGCCGGACCAGACGGTGCCGAGCAGGCCTTGCAGCCAGCCTGCCGGCAGGTTTGTCACACGGATCTGCGCATGCGTGGGCTGATCCAGCGGCAAGGCGCCGCTGAGCGTGGCCTGGCCCTGCAACACGTCGATCTGCAAGGTGTTGGCCGCCGGGCTCACCTGCACCTGCACCTGCGCATCGGCGAGCGCGCCGCCGGGCGCGCGGGCCAGCTTGAGGTTGCCGTCCAGCACCCAGCCCATGTGCTCGTTGCGGCGCAGGCTGCCGGCAAGATCCAGCGGCAGGCGGCGCCAGCCCATGGCCGGCAGGTCGGCCTTGTCCGCATGCAGCGACACGGTGAGCGCGCCGGCGCCGTCCTCGCCCAGGCGCAGCGTCACCGCCTGCAGTTGAAGTCCCGGCATGCTGATCGACCTGGCCGACAGCAGCACGTCGGCCCGCGCCGGCGCGAACCAGAGCAGACCCAGCAGGAGGCCGCAACACAGCGCGAAGCGGCTCGAAATGTGGCTTGAAGTCGGGCGCATCTCGGGCCATTCTGCCAAATCCAGATGAACGACAAGGATTTCGTCTTGAGCGAGCGCCCGGAATCTTGCAGTTCGTCCCTCCGCCAGGCACCCCGCCCCTACGTTCTGGTCGCCGATGACGACCCCGGCAGTTGCCGCTTCCTCAGCGACGGGCTGCGCTCACTGGGCGCCACGGTGGAGACCGCCGGCAGCGGCCGGGAAGCGCTGGAGCGCGCCGGTGCGGGCAAGTTCGACCTGTTGCTGCTCGACTGCCGCATGCCCGGCGGCGGCGCCCTGCACGTGCTGGAGCAACTGCGCGCCGATGTCCGCTCTGCCTCCGTCGACAGCACCGCCGTGGCCACCAGCGCGGACATCGCGCCGGCCGACCGCGACGACCTGCTGGCGGCAGGCTTCAGCGACATCCTGCTCAAACCCTGCACCCTGACCGACCTGCGCCGCGTGCTGGCGCTGATCCAGGCCGAGTCGTCGTCCGTGCTGGACGATGGCGCGGCGCTCTGCAGCAGCGGCGACGCCACCACGATGCGTGCGTTGCGCCTGTTGCTGCGCGAGGAACTCGCGCTGCTGCAAGGCGAACTGGACCAGCTCAGCGCCGACCGCGTCGCATTCGCCGAACGGCTGCACCGGCTGCGTTCCTCATGCGGATTTTGCGGTGCCACGGCGCTGGCCGAACAGGCGGTGCGACTGCAGCGGCAACTCCTGCCCGACGGCTCCGCGCCCGCCGCCTTGGCCAGCTTCCGCCGCGTGCTGGCCGCGACGCTGCAGGCGCTGGACAGCTAGGAGCGTGGGCGGTAGAAACTTTCGAGGCGAAAAAGTGGCTGCGTGAGGACAGATTTTCGACGATTCGCCGGCCCATAGTGGTTCTACGAGCAGGAAGCGGCGGAAATATGGACCGCGCAGACGCTTTTGCAGCCCGGGAGATTTCTACCGCCCACGCTCCTGGCGCGGACTCACGCCGGCGGCTTGGCGCGGTCGCTGCCCGCGGCGGGAGCGCGGCGCGAGACCGCCATCGACAGCACCCGCCACGCGCGCAACTCGCCGCCGCCGAGGTGGAAGCGGATGATTTCGCGCATCAGGTCGCGCAATGCTTTCAGGCCGTGCGGGTCGGGCATGCGGTCGTGCGCCAGTGCCAGCAGGTCGGCGCCGCGCATCGCGCGGGGCGCGTCGGCGGCGCAACGCCGCGCGCCTTCCTCGACCTGGTAGCGATACCACGCGTCCGGCTCGATCACCTCGCCGGTGTCCGCCTCGTGCAGCAACGGCAGGCCGTAACCGGTGGCCTGCAGCAGGTCGCGTTCGAAGCGGCGCAGGCTCCAGCTGATCGACTCGCCCGTGGCCAGCCGCGCCAGCGCTGCGGCATAGGCATCGAACAGCGGCCCCAGCGGGTCCTGCCGCCCGGTCAGGCGCACCACCAACTCGTTGAGATACAGCCCGGCCAGCGCCGCGTCGCCTTCCAGTCGCTGCGGCGTGCCGACCGCCTCGACGGCGGTGAGCGTGGCCATCTCGCCGCGCAGCAGCAGACCCAGCGCCAGCGGCTGGAACGGTTCGAGCTGCGCACGCCGCAACCGTGCACGCTCACCGCGCACGCCCCGCGCCACCACACCCAACCGCCCATGCTCGCGGGTCAGGCACTCCAGCAACAGCGACGTCTCGCGATACGGCCGCGCGTGCAGGACATAGGCGGGTTGCTGGTCGATGCGCATGGCTTGGGGGCTGGGAATAGGGAATGGAGAATAGGGAACAGGAGAGCAGTGGTCGCCTTGGCGATTCCCTACTTCCTGTTCCATAACTCGCAGAAAGCCAAAATGGGAAAACGGGATGGGAGAGCGGCGGATTCGGCTTTGACGATTCCCTATTCCCTATTCCCCATTCCCTGCTCTCAATCCGTATACCCGAATTTCTTCAGCATGTTTTCGTCGTCGGCCCAGCCTTCGCGGACCTTGACCCACAGGCGCAGGAACACTTTGCGCTCGAACATGCGCTCCATGTGGCGGCGGGCGCCGGAGCCGATCGCCTTGAGCTGGGCGCCGCCCTGGCCGATCACGATGGCTTTCTGGCCGGCGCGCTCGACCCAGATCACGGCGTGGATTTCGGCGACGCCGTCCGGCCGATCCTCGAACTGCTCGATCTCCACCGTGGTGGCGTACGGCAGCTCCTGGTCCAGCCGCAGCATCAACTGTTCGCGCACCATCTCGGCGGCGAGGAACCGTTCGCTGCGGTCGGTGACCTCGTCGACGCCGTAGATCGGCGCGCGTACCGGCAGGCGCTTGATGATGGCCTGCTCCAGCGCCTGCAGGCCCTGTTCCTTCAACGCGCTGACGTAATGGATCTCGTCGTACTGATGGTGCTGCGCCAGTTCGGCCACGAACGGCAGCATCACGGTCTTGTCCTTGTTCAGATCGACCTTGTTGATCACCAGCAGGCGCGGCGCGGACTGCTCGACCAGGGCGGTGTACAGCGCCTCGTCCTCGTCGGTGAAGCGACCGGCCTCGATCACCTGCACCACCAGGTCCACGTCGCCGATCGCCGAGCGGGCGGCGCGGTTGAGACTGCGGTTCATCGCCCGCTTGGCGCCCCGGTGCAGGCCCGGGGTGTCCACGTAGAGGATCTGCCCGGCCTCGTTGGTGTGGATGCCGAGAATGCGATGGCGCGTGGTCTGCGGTCGCGGGCTGATGATGGACAGGCGAAAGCCGATCAGCGCGTTGAGCAGGGTCGACTTGCCCACGTTCGGGCGTCCGGCCAGGGCCACGGTGCCGCAGCGGAAATCCTCATGCGGCAGGCTGCCGTCGGCGATGTCGAGGGGGTCGTTCATGGTGGCAGGCTCGGCGAGTCGGAGGGCAAGTGTAGTGCGTGGAAGGCGCGCGCACGGTGAACCCGCGGCGCCGGCGGCTCAGGAGTCGCGCGCCAGTTCCAGCAACTGGCCGAGCACGCTCTCGGCGGCATCCTGTTCGGCGGCGCGGCGGCTGCCGGCCGTGGCAGCGGCGACGATCTGCAGCGGTTCGCTGATGCGGCAGGTCACGTCGAAGGTCTTGGCGTGGTCCTCGCCGTGGCTGTCGACCAGCTCGTACTGCGGCAGCGGCCAGCCCCCGGATTGCAGGTGTTCCTGCAGCCGGGTCTTGGCGTCCTTGGACGAGCGTCGCAGCGCGGCGACGCGCTCGCCGAACAGGTCGCGCACCAGGCTGCGGCAGGTGTCGAAACCGGCATCCTCGTACACCGCCGCCACCAGTGCCTCGAACGCATCGGCGAGGATCGAGTCGCGACGGAAGCCGCCGCTCTTGAGCTCGCCGGGGCCGAGCTTCAGCTCGTCGCCCAACTCCAGCTCGCGCGCCACCACGGCCAGCGCGTTGCCGTTGACCAGTTGCGCACGCAGCCGCGACAGCTCGCCTTCGCTGGCCTTGGGATGCACCTCGTAAAGCAGCTCGGCGATGATCGCGCCCAGCAGCGCATCGCCGAGGAACTCCAGCCGTTCGTTGTTGGGCTTGCCGGCGCTGCGGTGGGTCAGCGCCAACTGCGCCCAGGCCGGATCACTGAATCGGTGACGGAGCTTCAACGTCTACTCGCCGACATTGCCCTGCAGCGGCACGCTCTTGTTGAAGTGCAGCAGGAAGTCGATGTTGTACATGAACGGGATCTGCTTGTCGTAGGCCACGGTCAGCACGCTGGTGCCGCCGGCGTCGCGCTTGATGGTGATGTTGGCCGGCTTGACGGTGGCATCGTCGACGTACTGGAAGCCGAGCTTGAACATCAAATCGCGGCGGATCGAGTCCAGCGACTTGCCATTGGTGCCTTCGGTGGCGATCTGGTTCATCGCCTTGGTCACGCCCATGTACTCGGAATACGACGGCGCCAGTTTCATCGCCATGTAGGCAAAGAAGCCCACTACCACGATGATGAGCAGGAAGCCGATCAGGGTGATGCCCGACTGTTTCGATTTCATAGTCCCCTCGCTATGCCGCCTGGGCGGCCGTTCGATCTGTGGATGTCCCGGTGTCGCCCGCACCCGCCGCACCGGCCCGGCCGGGGCCGATGGCGCCTGCGGATTCTCGCACTTGTTGGCCGCAGGCGGGGAGCGGGCGGCACGATCGCATCACGTTTTCGCGGTCGCGCGCCTGGCCGGAGGATGCGTCAGTGGATGACCGTGCCGATGCGCGAGAAATCCACGCCGCCGGTGCCCCAGCCCTTCCAGCTCATCCAGATCAGGAATGCCTTGCCGGCCAGGTTCTGCTCCGGCATGCAGCCCCACCAGCGGCTGTCTTCACTGTTTTCGCGGTCGTCGCCCATCACCAGATAGCAGTTGTCGGGCACCACCGCAGGCATGTTCGCGTTGGGCACCGGCGGCGTGGGCATGCGGTCGGGCATGCGCGCGATCAGGTGGGTCACCTTGCCCAGGTGCTCTTTCCAGATGGTGGCGCCGTAGGCGAGCAGTTCCTCGTCCGCCGGGCGCGCGTGGTTGCCCTTGAACGGGCCGATCTTCTCGGCCGGCACCGGCTTGCCGTTGATCACGATCTCGCTGTCGCGGATCTGGATGGTGTCGCCGGGCAGGCCGATCACGCGCTTGATCCAGTTCTGGTTCGGCACCGGAACGCTGCAGTCCGCATTGCCGCCGTGCACTACCGTGCCGTCGTCGCGATGGCAGGTGAAGCCGGGCCAGCGGAACACCACCACGTCGCCGCGCTCGGGTTCGCCCAGGTCGAGGATCTTGTTGTTGAACGCCGGCAGGCGCAGGCCATAGGCGAACTTGTTGACCAGGATGAAATCGCCCACGTCCAGCGTCGGCATCATCGAGCCGGACGGGATGCGGAACGGCTCGGCCACGAACGACCGCAGCAGCAGCACCACCAGCACCACCGGGAACAGCGAGCGCGCCCAGTCCACCGGCATCGGGTCGCGATACTCCTCGCCCGCCGCGTCCAGCCGCGCCTTGCGCTTCTTGTACAGGAACAGCCGATCCAGCCCCCACACCACGCCGAACAGCACGGTGAGGCCAAGCAGAATCGCCGCAAAATCAAATTCCATGAGGGGCTCCCTTTGGAGCCAGGAATGGGGAATCGGGAATGGGGAATAGTGAAGCCGCTCTTCCTATTCCCGATTCCCGATTCCCTATTCCCGGCCTTTGGCTATTTATCCACTTTCAACACGGCGAGGAAGGCTTCCTGGGGGATCTCGACCCGCCCGACCTGCTTCATCCGTTTTTTGCCTTCCTTCTGTTTCTCCAGCAGCTTCTTCTTGCGGCTGACGTCGCCGCCGTAGCACTTGGCCAGCACGTTCTTGCGCAATGCCTTCACCGTCGAGCGGGCGATGATCTGCGCGCCGATCGCGGCCTGGATCGCCACGTCGAATTGCTGGCGCGGAATCAGCTCCTTCATGCGCTCGACCAGTTCGCGGCCGCGGCGGTCGGCGTGGCTGCGGTGCACGATCAGGCTCAGCGCGTCGACGCGCTCGCCGTTGATCAGCACATCGGTGCGCACGAACGGACCGGCCTCGAACCGGTCGAAGTGGTAATCCATCGAGGCGTAGCCGCGCGAAACGGACTTCAGCCGGTCGAAGAAATCCATCACCACCTCGGCCAGCGGCATCTCGTAGCTGATCTGCACCTGGGTGGCCAGGTACTGGATCGAACGCTGCACGCCGCGCTTTTCCTCGCACAGCTTGATCACGCTGCCGATGTAGTCCGGCGGGGTGAGGATGTTGGCCACGATGATCGGCTCGCGGATTTCCTGGATCAGGCTGGAGTTGGTCGGCAGCTTGGCCGGGTTGTCCAGTTGCAGGATCGAGCCGTCGCTGAGCAGCACCTCGTAAACCACCGTGGGTGCGGTGGTGATCAGGTTGAGGTCGTATTCGCGCTCTAGCCGCTCCTGCACGATTTCCATGTGCAGCATGCCGAGGAAGCCGCAGCGGAAGCCGAAGCCCATCGCCTCGGAGGACTCCGGCTCGAAGAACAGCGCGGCGTCGTTCAAGCGCAGCTTGTCCAGCGCCTCGCGCATCGCCGGGAAGTCGTCCGACGACACCGGGAACAGGCCGGCGAACACGCGCGGCTGCATGGTCTGGAAGCCCGGCAGCGGCGCCGCGGCCGGCTTGCCGGCGTGGGTCAGCGTGTCGCCCACCGGCGCGCCGTGCACGTCCTTGATCGAGGCGTTGATCCAGCCCACTTCGCCCGCCGACAGCTTGTCCAGCTTCTTGCGCTTGGGCGTGAACACGCCGACGTCGTCGACCTCGTGGCTGCGCCCGGTGGACATCACCAGCAACTTGTCGCCGGGCTTGATCTCGCCCTGCATGACGCGCACCAGCGAGATCACGCCGAGGTAGTTGTCGAACCACGAGTCGATGATCAGCGCCTGCAGGCGATCGGTGTCGCGCGGCTTGGGCGGCGGGATGCGCGCCACGATTGCCTCCAGCACCTCGACCACGTTGAGCCCGGTCTTGGCGCTGATCGCCACCGCGTCGGTGGCGTCGATGCCGATCACCGCCTCGATCTCGCCCTTGACCTTCTCGACGTCGGCGGTGGGCAGGTCGATCTTGTTGAGCACCGGCACCACTTCCAGGCCCATCTCCACCGCGGTGTAGCAGTTGGCCACGGATTGGGCCTCGACGCCCTGTGCCGCGTCGACCACCAGCAGCGCACCCTCGCACGCGGCCAGCGAACGGCTCACCTCGTAGGAGAAATCCACGTGGCCGGGGGTGTCGATGAAGTTGAGCTGGTAGGTCTTGCCGTCGCGCGCGGTGTAGGGCAGCGACACCGACTGTGCCTTGATGGTGATGCCGCGCTCGCGCTCGATCGGATTGTTGTCCAGCACCTGTGCTTCCATCTCGCGGTCAGCCAGACCGCCGCAGATCTGGATGATGCGGTCGGCCAGCGTGGACTTGCCGTGATCGATGTGGGCAATGATGGAGAAGTTGCGGATCAATTCCATGGAGCGCGAGCGGCCTTTCGGTCGTGGGGTCCGCCGCCACGCACCATGCATGACGACGCGCCGCCCCGAGGCGACGCCAACCCCGCATTATCGCATGGAACACCCGTCCGGCAGGCATCCGCGAGGGGATCGGTGCCGCCCCGCGACGGGCGGCACCCTTGCCGGGCGAGGTCCGGCTACTTCCCGTCCGGCACGGTCAGGCCGATGAACTGGCTCTGGTCGCCGCGGCGCACCAGCAGCAGGACCGTGCTGCCCGCCTTGACGTCCTTCGTGGCCGCCTCGAACTCCGCCACGCTGCCGATCTTGCGCTGGTTGACCATCAGGATCACGTCGCCGGCGCGCAGCCCCGACTGCGCCGCCACCGGACCGGTGATGGCGTCGATCACCACGCCCTGCCCGTCCTTCAGCCCGAGTTGCTTGCGGGTATCGTTGTCGAGCGACTGCACGCTCAACCCCAGCGCGGCCGAACCGCTGCGCGCGGAGGGCGAGCCGGCGCTGCGGTTGTCCACGGCATTGCCGTCGCGCTTGGCCTCACCGATGGTCACCTGCACGGTCTGCTTCTTGCCGTTGCGCAGGATCTCCACCGGCACCTTGCTGCCCGGCTTGGTCATGCCCACCAGCGGCGGCAGGTCGGCGGCCTGCTGCAGGTCGTGGTTGTCGTAGGCCAGGATGATGTCGCCGGCCTGGAGGCCGGCCTTGCCGGCACCGCTGTCCGGGTCCACGTCGACCACGGCCGCGCCGACGCCGTTGTCGAGCTTGAACGCCTTGACGATGTCGTCGCTGACCGGCTGGATCGTCACGCCGAGTTGCCCGCGCGACACGTAACCCTTGGTCTTCAGTTGCTGCACCGCGTTCATTGCCACGTCGATCGGGATCGAGAACGACACGCCGAGATAGTCGCCGGTGTTGGAATAGATCTGCGAATTGATGCCGACCACCTGGCCCTGCAGGTTGAACAGCGGGCCGCCGGAGTTGCCGCGGTTGATCGGCACGTCGGTCTGGATGAAGGAGGTATATGGCTGGTCGCGCTGGCCCAGGTTGCGGCCCACCGCGCTGACGATGCCCTGGGTCACGGTGTAGTCGAAGCCGAACGGCGAGCCGATCGCGAGCACCCACTGGCCCGGTTTCAGGCTGCGCGAATTGCCGATGGTCACCGTCGGCAGCGCACCGCCGGCATCGACCTTGAGCAGGGCGATGTCATAGGTCGGGTCGGTGCCGACCACCTTGGCGGTCAGCGTGCGGCGATCCTGCAGGCGCACGGTGACTTTGTCCGCATGGTCGACCACGTGGTTGTTGGTGAGGATGTAACCGTCGCTGGAGATGATGAAACCCGAACCCAGCGAGGTATGCCGCTGCTCCTCGGGCGAGGGCATCATCGGCATGCCGAAGAAGCGCCGCAGGATCTCGGCGCCCGGGTCGTTGGGCATGCCCTGCCCCGGTCCCATCTGGCCCTGCACGCGCATCGAGCGATTCGGTTCGCCGGTGTACCGGGCCTCCACGTGCACTACCGCAGGGGCGTTCTGCTGCACGATGCCGGTGAAATCCGGCAGCGCCGCGGCGGCCGCCGGCTGGGCCTGCACGCCGCCGACCCCGGCCAGGCCCAGCAGGGCGCAACAGGCCAGCGTACGCAAGATGGAATGACTCATGACTCCTCCTTGGGTTTGAACTGCAGCCGGCGCGAACCGGCGATCAATGACGACGCGGCAAGCGGGCCGCGGCACAGTCGAGCGGCCGCACAACACCTTCGGCGCAGGCGCCGAGGGGACATCCGCATCAACAGGATTTGCCGCGAACCATCACTCGCCCGACAATCTCAGCGCCGGCCGGCAGCGGCCTGGTGCGAGGCATCCGGTGCCGGGTCGAGCAGCAGCAGATAGCTGCCGTCGTTGTTGTCCAGGGTGCGATAACGATGCATCGCCGGGTAGGTCGACATCCGCCGCGCATCACGCGACTGGCCGTCGTCCAGCGGCGCGCCCAAGGTAGCCGAAGCCTGCTGGCTGAGCAGGCCGGCTGCGTTGCCGCTGAGCCATGGCGGCACCGAAGGCGGTGCTGCCGGCGTGCTCGCCGGCGTCGACAAGGTCACCTGGCTGGTCCCCGCCACCACGGCGGAGTCCACGCGGCCGGCATCGCCCGCCGGCTGGCTGATCATCAACGCCGCGGCGGCCACGCTGGCGGCGATCACGCCACCGCCGGACCAGCGCAACCAGGCGTGCCGTCGCGACGGCGCCGCGGCGGCCACCGTCTCCTGCTCGATCGCCAGCATCACCCGCGCGGCGAAGCCGCCGGAGGCGCGCAGGGTGATCTCGCGGCGCAGGCCGTCGCGGGCAAAGTGGTAGCCCGACCATGCCTGGCGCAAGGCTTCATCGTGATCGAGTCGGCGCAACAGGAAACGCAACTGCTCGACAGGCAATTCGCCGTCCATGCTGGCCGAGAGATTCTCGAGGGCGTCCTGGTGGGTCTGTGCCTGGTTCATGTCGGATCCTCGCGGCCAGACAGCAGCGGCCGCAGCTTTTCGTCGATCGCCTCACGCGCCCGGAAGATGCGCGAACGCACCGTACCGATCGGACAGCCCATCGCTTCGGCGATTTCATCGTAACTGAGGCCATCCACTTCACGCAGGGTGATGGCGGTCCGCAGTTCCTCGGGCAGGGCTTGGACAGTGGAAAACACCGATTGTTCAATTTCCTGGCGCATCAATTCGTGCTCGGGGGTGGCGCTGTCGTGCATGCGCTCGGCCCCGGCCATGAACTCGGCTTCGTCCGCGTCGACGTCGCCGGAGGGCGGCCGTCGCCCCATCGCCACCAGGTGGTTCTTGGCGGTGTTGACCGCGATCTTGTACAGCCAGGTGTAGAACGCGCTGTCGCCACGGAACGAGCCGATCGCGCGCCAGGCGCGGATGAAGGATTCCTGCGCGATGTCCTCGCACTCGGCATGGCTGCGCACGTAACGCGAAATCAGCCCGATCAGCTTGTGCTGGTACTTGCGCACCAGCAGGTCGAAGGCGCGCTTGTCCCCCTGCTGGACCCGCTCGACCAGCGCGCGGTCCAGTTCGTTTTCGCCCATGCGGGCCGTGTCCATCGTCAATGCCGTCATCCGCTGAGGGTGCCTGGGGTGAGCTGAACCCGGCGCTCAGACCACGAGCGGCCCACCGAGTTCAGTTTAGCCAATCGTCGCGCCAGCTCCCGTTATGGGGCCGCCTGCGGACCGCTCAAGCCGGTTCGGCCTGCCGCACGCCCAGCAGGCGCTGGCGCTCGGCCAGCATCTTCTCGAAGCTGATCGGCTGCAACGGCCGGCAGAACAGGTAACCCTGCAGCTCGTCGCAATGGTGGTCGCGCAGGAATTGCAGGTGCTGCTCGGTCTCCACGCCCTCGGCCACCACCGCACGGTTCAGCCGGTGGGCCATCTCGATGGTGGCCCGCACGATCGCCTCGTCGTCCGGGTCCACGCCGATATTGCGCACGAAGCTCTGGTCCACCTTGATGCGGTCGGCGGGCAGCCGGCGCAGGTAGTCCAGCGAGGCGGCGCCGGTGCCGAAATCGTCGATCGCGATGTGACAGCCGAGCCGGTGCAGCGCATTGAGGTTCTCCACCAGGTTCGGCGCCGCCTTGATGCTGATGCTCTCGGTGATCTCCATTTCCAGCAGGGTGGGATCGAGCCCGGTCTCGCGCAGCGCGCGCGCCACCATCTCCAGCAACTGCGGCTCCATCAACTGCACGGCCGACAGGTTGACGCCCAGGCGCAGGCGCAAGCCGTAGCGCTGCTCCCACTCGCGCGCCTGGCGGCAAGCGGTGTGCATCACCCATTCGCCGATCGACACGATCAGCCCGGTCTCCTCGGCCAGCGGAATGAACACGGCGGGGCTGATCATGCCCAGCTCGGGGTGCTCCCAGCGCACCAGCGCCTCCATGCCCACGATGTCCTCGGTCTCGGCATTGACCTGGGGCTGATAGACCACGCGCAACTCGCCGTTGCCTTCGGCGTGGCGCAGGCGCGTCTTCAGCGCCATGCCGTGCTGGCGCGCGTACTCCGGACTGACCTCGTAGATCTGGAAGTTGTTGCGGCCTTTGTGCTTGGCCGAATACATCGCCTCGTCCGCATGCTTGAGCAGGGTATCCGCGTCGTTGGCGTCGTCGGGAAAAAAGCTCACGCCCATCGACACGGTGACCTGCAGCTCCACGCCGTCTTCCAGGAAGATCGGCGACTCCATCATCTGCACGATCTTCTCGGCCACGCGCAGCACGTCGTCGTTCTTGACGATGTGGCGCAGCACGATGGTGAACTCGTCGCCGGCATAACGCGCCACGGTGTCGGAGGCGCGGATGCTGCCGCGCAACCGCTGGGTGACAGTGCGCAACACCCGGTCGCCGGTGGCGTGGCCGTAGGTATCGTTGATGGCCTTGAACCGGTCCAGGTCGACGAACAGCAGGGCAAAGCACTCGCCGTTGCGGATCGCCTCGCGCAGGATCGCCTCCAGCCGGTCGTTGAACAGCAACCGGTTGGGCAACCCGGTCAAGGCATCGACCAAGCCCTCGGCGCGACCCTGTTCGCGGGTGCGCTGCAGCTCCAGCGTGCGGGCGAAACGCGCCGCCGCGCAACGCAGCACCGGCTCGACCACCGCCATCTCGGCGAAACCGCGGCGGCTGCCGGCGAGCACGGCGCCGAGCACGCTGTGCCGCTCGTCGTACATCGGCAAGCCGACGAAGCCGGCCAGATCCAGCTGCTGCAGCAGCGGGTCGACCGCCGCCAGCTTGCCGGCATCGCTCTGGTACCGCATCGCCTGCCCGCCCAGCACCAGTTGCAGCGAACTCTGCAGGTAGCCCGGCGGCCACTGCGCGTGTTCCTCGCGGCTCAGTTGCAGGACCTGGGCGGGGGCGTCGGCCGTTTCCGGACGGACCGACCACACGGCCAGATAGTCCAGCGCCAGCTCGTCGAACAGCAGTTGCGCGCAGGCGGACTGCGCGTCGACGCCGCTGCTTGAGGCGAACAGGCGCGACAACAGCGACAACGCCGCCTCCGGCCGCAGGTCGGCGCGATCGCTGCGAAACTGCAGCGCCAGAGCCGCGCTGCCGCCCTGCTCGACCCGCCGCACGTTCACCTGACCGGTGTCGTAACCCAGCGACGACTTGCGCCGGGCCGGATGCCAGCGGCGATCCGCGTCGTTGAAAATGGTGACCGACGTGTCGCCCTCGAGCTGTACCGCCTCGGCCAGCGCCAGCCCGGCCCACTCGCTGGCAGGCAGGCGACTGTGCCGGATCACGCCGGGACTGACTTCGAGCAGGCACTGGCTCTGCAGGTCGACCATCAACCATTCGCTGCCGCTTTCCTCGAAGGCCCATCGCCAATCGCCGGCCGCACCCCAAACCGTCGGGACCGGGCCACCGGCTGCGCTGACCGGCAGGCGCTGCCAGCGCGCGACCAGTTCGGTGGCAATCTGTCCGGCGCAAAGCCAGTCGGCGATCCCCGGCGGCAGGTCGGCCGGGCTGCACGGCGCGCCATCGGCCAGCACCACGATCAGCGGCGCATCGGCGGCGCCCGGCAGCCGGCGCAATTGCTCGCAAGCGGCGCAGGCCTGGGTTTCGTCGCCATCCAGCACCAGCACCATCAACTGCAGCGGTTCCTGCGCGGCATTGCCCTCCAGCAGGATCGCCGCGTGGGAAATGTCGCGCGCCGAATGCAGCCGCGCGTAGCCGGCACGATCGAGCGCGTCGAACAGCGCCCGGCGCAGGTCGCGCTGGGCGGCTACCAGCAGGATGCCCGCATTCATGTGCGCGGCCTCATGTCAGCCAGCGACCATCGCGCAGGCGCAGCTGGCGCGGCTTGCCGTCTTCGGTACTGACCTGGGCGGCGAGGTCGCCCAGGTGGGCCACCAGCGCCTGCGGCGCATCGACCAGCACCACGCGGCGCAGGTGGCCCTTGGGCGCCCGCGCCAACTGGCGCAGCATCGCTGCATCCACCGCCGACAGGGGCAGCTCCACCCCGCGCAGGAAATAGACGCCGAAATGCATGCTCTGCTGCATGTAACGCAACGCATTGCCGAGCCGCTCGCAGTCCGGCACCCGGGCATGGGCCTCGCGCAGGCTGCCCAGCCCGGTGTCCGGCTGCCACAGGTATACCGCTTGGCCGCTGTGCCTGGCCAGCACGCGCACCTGTTCGATCAGCGCTTCGGCGTCCTTGCTTTGCAACACGACCAGGCCACTGGGCGCGGTCAGGATGCGTTCGAATATCTCGGCGCCAGCCTGGGGTACGGCGGAGGCCATGGCGATGGTCATCTGGTTTCGTCCTGCGGCAGGTGCTGAATCCGGACCCGCGGCGAGCGCGGATGCCTTCGAATGGCCGGGAACCGATCGACCCTCGTCGACCCGGTTCAGTTAGCCAATCGCACCTGCGGGAATCGCTCGGGAGCACCCGCGCGTGCGACTGGTTTCGGCGGATACCGTCCGCAACGGTCCGATTTCACACCGCTGTCACCAGCGGGTCAAGCGCACGCGTCACATCTCGCAATCGCGACCACGGAACGGTATGGTTCAGGCCTCCTCCACCATGTGCCGACCCCCATGTTCGAAGGATTGCGATTCAACCACTGGCGGACCCACGAGGACGATGGCCTAGTGACGCTGACGCTCGACCGCGCCGGCAGCAGCGTCAATGCGATCAATCGTGCCGTGCTGGACGAGCTGGATCAGATCGTCGAGCGGCTGGCGATCGACATGCCCGCCGGCGTCATCATCCATTCGGGCAAGTCCGCGGGCTTTGCGGTGGGCGCGGACATCCGCGAGTTCGTGGAATACGCGCGCCAGGACACCGTGCGCGAGAACATCGAGCACGGCCAGCGCGTGTACGAAGCACTGGCCCGGCTCGCCTGCCCCACCGTGGCCGCGGTGCACGGTCCCTGCATGGGCGGCGGCACCGAATTGATCCTGGCGTGCCGTCTGCGCGTGGCGGCCGACGAGGACAGTACCCGCATCGCCCTGCCCGAGGTGATGCTCGGCATCCACCCCGGCTGGGGCGGCACGGCCCGCCTGCCACGCCTGATCGGTGCGGCCGAGGCGATGCCGGTGATGCTCACCGGCAAGCCGCTCTCGGCGCGGCGCGCACTCGCGCTGGGCGTGGTCGATCACCTCGCACGCCCGCAGGAGCTGCTGGCCGAGGCGCGCCTGCTGCTGCGACGCGCGCCGTCGCGACCGTTCGGGCGTCGAGCCAAGGCGTGGGCCAGCAACAGCTGGCTGGGGCGACAGATCCTGGCGCCGATCATGGTCAAGCAGACGGCGGCCAAGGTACGTCGCGAGCACTATCCGGCGCCGTTCGCCCTGATCGACGTGTGGAAGCGCGGCGGCAGCGACATCGGCCAGCGCTTGAAGATCGAAGCCGACTCGGTGGCGCGGCTGGCGCAGACACCCACCGCGCAGAACCTGATCCGCATCTTCTTCCTGCAGGAGCGGCTGAAGGGCCAGGGCGGCGGCGTCGATGCGGCCATCAACCGCGTGCACGTCGTGGGTGCCGGCGTGATGGGCGGCGATATCGCCGCCTGGGTGGCGCTGAAAGGCATGGACGTGACCCTGCAGGACCGCGAGATGAAGTACATCCAGCCGGCGCTGGATCGCGCACGCGCGCTGTACGAGAAAAAGCTCAAGACCCCGGAGAAGATCGACGCGGCAGTGCAGCGGCTGCGCGCCGACGTCGACGGCAAGGGCGTCGCCCAGGCGGATCTGGCGATCGAGGCGATCTACGAGAATGCCGAGGCGAAAGAGGCGCTGTACGCCGCCATCGAGCCACAGCTCAAGGACGGGGCAATCCTGGCCAGCAACACCTCCAGCATTCCGCTGGACGAACTGCGCGGCAAGCTCGCTCGTCCGGCAGACTTCCTCGGCCTGCATTTCTTCAACCCGGTGGCGCAGATGCCGCTGGTGGAGGTCGTGCGCCACGACCGGCTCGACCCGGCCATCGAGAAACGCGCGCTGGCGTTCTGCAAGGCGATCGGCAAGCTGCCGGTCGCGGTCAAGGGCACGCCGGGCTTCCTGGTCAACCGCATCCTGGTCCCGTACCTGCTCGAAGCCATGCGGCTGTACAGCGAGGGCGTGCCCGGCGCGGTGCTCGATCGCGAGGCGAAGAAGTTCGGCATGCCGATGGGGCCGATCGAACTGGCCGACACGATCGGTCTGGACGTCTGCGCCTCGGTGGGCAAGGAGTTGGCGCCTTTCCTTGGCCTGGAGCTGCCGCCCGGCATGGACGAACGGCTCGCCGCCGGCAAGCGCGGCAAGAAGGACGGCCAGGGACTGTACGTGTGGCAGGACGGCAAGCCGCAGAAGCCCGAAGTGGACAACGACTACGTGACACCGCCGGACCTGCAGGATCGAATGATCCTGTCGATGGTCAACGAGGCGGTGGCCTGCCTGGCCGACGGCGTGGTCGACGACGCCGATCTGCTGGATGCAGGCGTGATCTTCGGCACCGGATTCGCACCCTTCCGTGGCGGCCCGATCCAGTACGTGCGCAGCGAAGGCGCCGACACGCTGAAGGCGAAGCTGGAGCAGCTGGCCCGCCGCCATGGCGACCGCTTCAAGCCCAAGCATGGCTGGGACCATCCGGCGTTGACGCAAGCGCCGGACCGCTGAATCGCGCGGCGGGCGGTGCCCGCCGCGCTTGCTTCGTGAGGCGGCGGTGCCCGCCCTACTTCGACCTCACCACATGAGATCGTCGGGTACGCCGTCGTCATCCGTGCCGGCGGTGCCCGGCGCCACCAGCAAGGCGACGTGGTTGGCGTCCAGTTCGCGCAGTTGCTCGGCCGTGTCGCGGCTGACCAGCAGGTAGCGACCGGCATGCTGCACCACGCCCAGTTCGCCGGCGTTGAGTGCCACCAGCTGGGTTGCGTCGACATGGATGCGGCGGATCTTGCCGGCGTATTCGAAGTTGCGCACCTGGTCGGCATCGGCCTTGTTCAACGCCTGGCCATCCAGCAGTTGCTGGATGCGCAGCTTGCGCTCACGCCGCAGCCGGGCTTGCTCGGCCGCCTCGCGCTCGATCCGCTGGCGCTCGCGGGCTTCAGTCCGGGCACGCAGCGCGTATGCCTTGGCCAGGTCGATGTCCTGCTGGCTCTGTCCCGACGGCCGCGCCGCATGCGGCTTGCCGCCCTTGCGTGCGGGCTTGCCGGGCGACGCAGGCGTCGGGCGCTTCGGTTCGTGCGCGCGGTCCTGCTGCACTTGTTTGACGATGCCGCTCTTGAGCAGCTGATCGCGCAGGGAATCGGCCATGCGGGCATTCCGTGATCGGCAGGTGGGAGGGGTCCGGGTCAGTAATGCGGCGGCGGCGGTTCATCGTGCGGATCGTCACCCTGCGCGATGCGCATCGACGCCACCTCGCCGCGCAGGTCGCGCAGGGCGCGTTCCAGCGCAGCGATCCGCTGCGACTGGTCGGCGTCCGCCGTGGTCAGCGCCTGCACCGCCTCGTCGATGAAGGTCAGCTTGATCTCCATCTCGTCGAGCCGGCGGGCGAGCACGTCGTTCGAACTGTTCATCACGACAACTGCAGGCTGCGGCCACGGCCGATGCCGTAATAGGCCAGACCCGCCTCCTCCACCACGGCCGGGTCGTACAGGTTGCGGCCGTCGAAGATCGCCGGGACCGCCAGCGCGGCACGGATCGCCGCAAAATCGGGGCTGCGGAAGGCCTTCCACTCGGTGACCACCGCCAGCACGTCGGCGCCCTGCAGGGCAGCCGCGGCGTGCTCGCAAAGCACCAGATCGGCACGTTCGCCGTACAGCCGCCGGGCTTCCTCGCGCGCTTCCGGGTCGAACGCGCGCACCTTCGCGCCGGCGCCCCACAGTTGTTCCATCAGGCGTCGGCTGGAAGCCTCGCGCATGTCGTCGGTATTCGGTTTGAACGCCAAGCCCCACAGCGCGATCGTGCGGCCGCCCAGCTGGCCGTCGAAATGCCGCGAGATCAGCTCGAACAACTTGCCCTTCTGCTGCCGGTTGACCGCCTCGACCGCACCGAGCAGGCGCGCCTCGTAGCCATGCGCGTGCGCGGTGCGCTCCAGCGCCTGCACGTCCTTGGGAAAGCACGAGCCGCCGTAACCGGCGCCCGGGTAGATGAAGCTGTAGCCGATGCGCGGGTCCGAGCCGATGCCCTGGCGCACTAGTTCCACGTCGGCGCCCACCCGCTCGGCGATGTTCGCGATCTCGTTCATGAAACTGATCTTGGTCGCCAGCATCGCGTTGGCGGCGTACTTGGTCAGCTCAGCCGAGCGCTCGTCCATCACCACCATGCGGTCGTGATTCCGGTTGAACGGCGCGTACAGCTTGCGCAGCAGGGCAACCGCGCGCGTGCTGGAAGAACCCACGACGATGCGGTCGGGGCGCAGGCAGTCTTCCACCGCAGCGCCCTCCTTTAGGAACTCCGGGTTCGAGACCACGTCGAATTCCACCGTGGCCTGGCGCGCCGCCAGCTCGGCCGCGACGGCTTCGCGCACGCGATCGGCGGTACCCACCGGCACGGTCGACTTGTTCACCACCACGGCGTAACGCTGCAGGTGACGGCCGATCGTGCTGGCCACCTTCTGCACGTACTGCAGGTCGGCGCTGCCGTCTTCGTCCGGCGGCGTGCCGACGGCGATGAAGATCAATTCACCGTGGGCGATCGCCGGCGCCGCCTCGGTGGTGAAGTCGAGCCGGCCACTGGCATGGTTGCTCTGCACGATCGATTCCAGGCCCGGCTCGTAGATCGGGATCTCGCCGCGCTTCAGCCGCTCGACCTTGCCTGCGTCGATATCGACGCAGACCACGTGATTGCCCATCTCGGCCAGACAGGCACCGGTAACCAGTCCGACGTAGCCGGTACCAAAGATCGTTACCTTCATCATCGTTGAGGGTTTTCCTGGAAAGTGAACCGCCTATTCTAACCGCGCCGTCCGACAGCGACACACCGCGCAAAAAGAAGGGGCGCGAATTGCTTCGCGCCCCTTCGGCGAACCTGCCGGCGAACCGTCGGTTACTGCCCGTCGGAACCGCTGGGAGCTGCCGGCGTCGGGCCCGTCTTGACCAGGGTCACGTCGAAGATCAGCGTGGCATTGGGCGGCATCGGCGGCTGCGGCTCGGCACCATAGGCCAGCGAGGCGGGAATGAACAACTTGTAGTGTCCACCTACCTGCATCAGCTGCAGGCCTTCGCGGAAGCCCGGGATCACGTTGGCGACCGGGATCGAGGCCGGCTTCGGACCATGCTTGGCGGAGGCGTCGAACACCTGGCCGTCCAGGAACGAGCCGGTGTAGTTGATCTCCACGGTGTCGTTCGGGCCCGGGCGGGCGCCGGTGCCGGCGGTGATCACCTTGTACTGCAGGCCGGAAGCCGTGGTCTTCACGCCAGGGGCGGTCTTGTTCTTGGCGAAGAAGGCGTCGCCTTCCGCCTTGTTCTTGGCTGCCTCCTGGGCGCGCTCGGCCTCGAACTTGGCCTGCACCTTGGTCATGAAGGCCTCGTAGACCTGCTTGGCCTCGGCCTCGCTGACGGTCGACTTCTGGCCCGACAGCGCGGCCTGCACACCACGCGCCACGGCGGCGGGGTCCATCTCGTCGCGCAGGATCGGCGGCACGCTCTCGCCCATCTTGTAATAACCGAATACGTAGCTGGCCTTGGCCTTGTCGACGGGGGCGGCGGCGCCAGTCTTGGCGGCCTGGGCAAATGCGCCCGCCGTCATGCCCAGCGCAACGGCCATTGCCACTGCCGTCAGCGTGGGACGCAGAAAGTGCTTCATTTGTAACTCCCTCATGAAAATGGAAATGCCGGCATCGCCGGCCGGACCCCGCGTTGGAGGCAGGCCACGCATTGTGCGGTGCCGGCCTGTTCTTGGCAACGATCGCGCCTTGTGACCGTCAGACGGCATAAAGGTTCAGCGTTGCACGGATGCCGGCCGCCGCCTCGCACCCGCCCCCCGCGTGGGACGTCGTTGTCAATCGGCCCCGTCCGCCGGCGGCTCCGGCTTGTCAAGGGTTTCCTTCAACGCCGCCTGCAACCGCGCATGCATGTGCACCAGGCCCCGCCACAGCACCACCGACAGCACCGCCCCCACCACCAGCAGGAAGATGGCGATGCCGCGCGGCGGCAGGATCGCCGAACCCAGCGCGCTCAGCAGGATGCCCAGCAGCAGCAGCGTGGCCAGCGGAATCACCCGCGCCAGCACGTTGCGGATGGCGTGGGTGTAGGAGCGCGCAAAGCTCTCGCGTATGCCGATCTCGGCCAGCAACATGCCCAGCGCGCCGGCCTTGCGATACACCGCGATCAGCATCGGCAGCGACAGGAACAACGCGCAGGCCCAGATCACCGTGTGCCGCATCTCGCGCCCGATGCCCACCGTGGAGAACCAGGTCCAGCCATGCGCATTGACATAGGCTCCGACCATGAACAGGGTCACCACCAGCAGAATGTTCACCGCGATGTGCCACAGCAGGCGCCGCAGGATCGCCGCCAGCGTGGCGTTCTCGTTCACCGGCTTGAGATGTTCCAGCCAGCCGCTGTAGCTGGTGGCCAGCAATTGCACGGAACGTGGCGTGACCCGCCGCAACCCGCTGGCCACGCGGTCGCCCGAGCGCGACAGGTACGGCGACAACGCCATGCACACCACCGAGACCGCGACGGCCACCGGATAGATGAAGTCGCTGATCACGCCCAGTGAAAGGCCGAGCGTGGCGATCACGAACGAGAACTCGCCGATCTGCGCCATGCCGAGGCCCGCCCGCAGCGCGGTGCGCGGTTCGTGCCCGACCACCAGCACGCCGAGGCTGCAGGCCAGCGTCTTGCCGACGACGACCACCCCCGCGATCAACAGCGCCGGCACCGCGTACTGCCACAGCATCGCCGGGTCGATCTTCAGGCCGATCGCCACGAAGAACAGCGCGGCGAACATGTCGCGCAAAGGCTCGACCAGCTGGACCACCCGGCCGGCGCTGCGCGACTCGGCCACCACCGCCCCGGCCAGGAAGGCACCCAACGCCACGCTGAAGCCCATCCACACCGCGACCAGGCTGGCGCCGAAACAGATCCCCAGCACGCTGACCAGCAGGGTTTCGTCGCGACCGAAGCCGGCCACGTAGTCCACCAGCCGCGGCAGCAGCAGCAGGCCCAGGATCATGCCGACCACCACGAACAGGCCCAGGTGTCCGATCAGGGTGAACGCCGCCTCCGCCTGCACCGAGCCGCCGATGGCCACCGCGGTGAGCAGGGTCAGCATGATGATGGCGAGCATGTCTTCGGCCACCAGCAGGCCCACCACCAGTTGGGCGAACGGCTGCTGACGCTGGCCCAGCTCGGACAGGGTGCGCGTCGCCACCATGGTCGAGGACAGCGAAATGATCGCGCCGAGAAACAGCGCATCCATGCCCTTCCAGCCGAACAGGCTGCCGATGCCGTAGCCGATCCACAGCATCAGGCCGACCTCGCCCACCGCCACCAGCAACATGCCGACACCCACGTCGCGCAGCTTGCGCACGCTGAATTCCAGGCCCAGCGTGAACATCAGCAGCACCACGCCCAGGTTGGAGATGTCGTCGATGGCGCGCGCGTCGCCGACCAGCACGCCGGGCGTGTGCGGACCGATCAGCACGCCAGCCAGGATGTAGCCCAGCAGCACCGGCTGACGCAGGCGCTGAAACAGGATCGTGGTGGCGCCGGCCACCAGCATCACCACGGCAAGATCACGGATGAACCCGATTTCGTGCATCGCCTTCCTTCGCCGTTGCCCTCGTCGCTGCAGCATAAAGGAGCGTCGGCGAAGATCGCGTCCGCATCGCCGCAGCCGTGGCGCGATGTGATGATGCGCACGCGCAACGGCGTCGAAAAAAAGCTTGACGGGCAAGCAACCCCACCCTATTCTTCTCGGCTTCCAGCGGCGGGGCCATAGCTCAGCTGGGAGAGCGCCTGCATGGCATGCAGGAGGTCGGCGGTTCGATCCCGCCTGGCTCCACCAGGTTTTGATTCAGTGCAAGTCCTTTGCGAGAACCCGCGCATCCATGTGCGGACTTTTCGAAAAATCAACGTCCCCATCGTCTAGAGGCCTAGGACATCACCCTTTCACGGTGGCGACCGGGGTTCGAATCCCCGTGGGGACGCCAAGTTGGGCCGCGCAAGCTGGAAGCTGTTGCAACTGCGGAGTGGTAGTTCAGTTGGTTAGAATGCTGGCCTGTCACGCCGGAGGTCGCGGGTTCGAGTCCCGTCCACTCCGCCACCATTCAAAACGAAAACCCGCCTGGCGCGGGTTTTTTGTTGTGGTGATTTGTGCATCCATCCATGGGCGCAAAGATCAGGACGCAGCCATGGATCGCTTTGAATAGAACCGCTATTCCCCACCGCCTTCGTGCGACTCCGGCTGCGGCTCCAGGGTGCCGGTGGAATGCCCCTGCTCGGCGAGGTATTCCAGCCATCGGGCCAGGAATCGGTTCATGCGCAGGCGGTACTGGAACACCGAGTGCACCGGGGAAAACGGGCCCAGCACCTGCCACAGGTGCCGGCCCGGGTGGCAGTGCAGCGCCTCGGCGACATGCGCGTCGGTGTACATGCGCAACTGCGCCGAGGGCGCGCGCTGGCCGGTGTGCGCATCGACGAATCCGTAGGTGAGCTCCAGCTCGACGGTGTACGGGTGGTGCTCCTGCACCTGCAGGTGCACGTCCAGGCCGTCGTCCACGCTCGACACGTAGCGGCCGGCGGGAAGCTCGTGCGGCGCGAACAGCCGCGCGAGGCGGTGATAGTTCTCCGCATACAGACCCATCAGGGTCTCGAACCGTCCCGGCAGCAGGCTGTTTCGATGGTCCAGTACGGCACTCGTGGGCAACGCACAAACTCCGGATGAAAATCAGAACATGGTCCGCTCGATGCCGAAGCGGTCGAAGATCTTGCTGGCGATCTCCTCGATCGACACGTGAGTGGTGTTGAGGCTGGGTATCCCGGCCTGGCGCATCAGCCGTTCGGCCTGTTCCAGCTCCCAGCGGCATTGCGCGATCGTGGCGTAACGGCTGCCGGAGCGGCGCTGCTCGCGAATCTGCGCCAGGCGTACCGCGTCGATGGTCAGCCCGTAGAGGCGGTCCTTGTAGGGCCGCAGCCGCGCGGGCAACTCCAGTTTCTCCAGGTCCTCGTCGGTCAACGGATAGTTGGCGGCGCTGACGCCGTAATGCAAGGCCATGTAAAGGCAGGTGGGCGTCTTGCCCGAACGCGACACGCCGACGAGGATCAGATCGGCATCGGCGTAATTCACGTCGATCCCGTCGTCATGCGACAACGCGTAGTTGGTGGCGTTGATGCGCGCCTCGTACTTGTCGAAATCGACCATGCCGTGCGAGCGATTCACCGCACCGGACCGGCGCGTCTGCAGCTCTTCCTCCAGCGGACCGATGAACGGCGCGAACACGTCCAGCATCAGCGCACCGCTCGAAGCCACGATGTCGCACAGGTTGCGGTCGGCCATGGTGTTGACCACCACCGGACGCTGCCCGGTCTGTGCGTAGTTGGTCTTGATCCGCAGTGCAGCCAACTCGGCCTTGTGCGGGTTGTCGGTGAACGGCAACCGGTGCTTGTCGAACCGGACACCCTCGAACTGCGCCAGGATGCTGTTGCCGATCGTCTCGGCGGTAATACCAGTGGAATCGGAAATGAAAAACACGGTTCGCTGCATGTGAAGCTTCCGCCGGGCCGAGTGCGCAGGCTCGCACCTTAGCGCAAGGGCAAAACGCTGTCCCGTGTTGAACGCGCGTTGACTGGTATCGGGTTGGAATGACATCGCGTGGCACTGGTCTTCTTGTGCTTCGCACCATCCGCGGCGGACAATACCAGTTTCCCGCAGCGCGCCCGCGACCGCTGGTTCCCTGCCCCCCGTTCCGCCATCCCGAGGAGACACCCTTGAACGACCTGGTGCTTTGGCTCGATCAACTGCGCATGACTGACCTTGGCAAGGTCGGCGGCAAGAATGCTTCGCTGGGCGAAATGATCGGCAACCTAGCCAAACTGGGTGTCTCGGTGCCCGGCGGCGTTGCCACCACCGCCAGTGCGTTCCAGCAGTATCTGGAAAAGAGCGGGCTGGCCCGGCGCATCCAGGATCGACTGGCCACGCTCGACGTCGACAACGTCGATGCCCTGGTCGCGGCCGGCAAGGAAATCCGCGGCTGGATCGTCGACACCGCCCTGCCCGCCGAACTCGAGCAGGCGATCCGCGCGGCCTACATCAAGCTGTGCAGGGACGCCGGTGCCGACGACATCGCGGTTGCGGTTCGTTCCTCTGCTACCGCCGAGGACCTGCCCGACGCCTCGTTCGCCGGCCAGCAGGAAACCTTCCTCAACGTGGTCGGCATCGACGACGTGCTGCACAAGGTGAAGGAGGTCTTCGCCTCGCTGTACAACGACCGGGCCATCGCCTACCGCGTGCATCAGGGCTACAAGCACGAGGACGTGTTCCTCTCCGCCGGCGTGCAGCTGATGGTGCGTTCGGACGTGGGCGCCTCCGGCGTGCTGTTCACGCTGGACACCGAGTCGGGCTTCCGCGACGTGGTGTTCGTCACCGGCTCCTATGGTCTGGGCGAGATGGTCGTGCAGGGCGCGGTGAATCCCGATGAGTTCTACGTGTTCAAGCCGACCCTGCGCGCAGGCAAGCCGGCCGTGCTTCGTCGCAACCTGGGCGCCAAGCAGTTGCGCATGGTCTATTCCAGCGCGCCGGGCGAGCGCGTGAGGACCGAGGACACTCCGGCCGAACTGCGCCACAAGTTCTGCATCAGCGACGACGACGTGCAGGAACTCGCCCGCCAGGCGCTGATCATCGAGAAACATTACGACCGCCCGATGGACATCGAGTGGGCGAAAGACGGCCACACCGGCAAGCTGTACATCGTGCAGGCCCGCCCGGAGACGGTGAAGTCGCGCTCGCATGCGACCCAGCTGGAGCGCTTCAGCCTCAGCGAGAAAGGCAAGGTGCTGGCCGAAGGCCGCTCGATCGGCCAGAAGATCGGCGCCGGCAAGGCCCGCGTGATCCGCTCCCTGAGCGACATGAACAAGGTGCAGGTCGGCGACGTGCTGATCGCCGACATGACCGACCCCGACTGGGAGCCGGTGATGAAGCGCGCCTCGGCCATCGTCACCAACCGCGGTGGTCGCACCTGCCACGCGGCGATCATCGCGCGCGAGCTGGGCGTGCCGGCGGTGGTCGGCACCGGCAATGCGCTGGAGCTGATTCCGGATGGCGCTGACGTCACCGTGTCCTGCGCCGAAGGCGACACCGGCACGATCTACGAAGGCATCCTGAAGTACGAGCGGATCACCGCGGATCTCGGCGACATGCCCGAGGCGCCGTTGAAGATCATGATGAACGTGGCCAACCCGGAGCGTGCCTTCGACTTCGGCCAGCTGCCGAACGCCGGCATCGGCCTGGCCCGGCTGGAGATGATCATCGCCAGCCACATCGGCGTGCATCCCAAGGCGCTGCTGGAATACGCCAAGCAGGACGCCGAAACCAAGGCAAAGATAGACGAGCGCATCGCCGGCTATGCCGGCCCGGTCGAGTTCTACGTCGATCGCCTCGCCGAAGGCATCGCCACCATCGCCGCCTCGGTCTACCCGAAGCCGGTGATCGTGCGCCTGTCCGACTTCAAGTCGAACGAGTACGCCGGCCTGCTCGGCGGCTCGCGCTACGAGCCGCACGAAGAGAACCCGATGATCGGTTTCCGCGGCGCCAGCCGCTACGTCGACCCCAGCTTCGCCGAGGCGTTCGCGCTGGAATGCAAGGCAGTGAAGCGCGTGCGCGAGGTGATGGGTCTCTCCAACGTGTGGGTGATGATCCCGTTCGTGCGCACGCTCGGCGAAGGCCGCAAGGTGATCGAGGTGCTGGCGAAGAACGGCCTCAAGCAGGGCGAGCACGAGCTCAAGGTCATCATGATGTGCGAGGTCCCGTCGAACGCCCTGCTCGCCGACGAGTTCCTCGACATCTTCGACGGCTTCTCGATCGGCTCGAACGACCTCACCCAGCTCACCCTGGGCCTGGACCGCGACTCCAGCATCGTCGCCGGCCTGTTCGACGAGCGCGACCCGGCGGTGAAGAAGCTGCTGGCCATGGCGATCAAGACCGCCCGCGCCAAGGGCAAGTACATCGGCATCTGCGGCCAGGGCCCCAGCGACCACCCCGACCTCGCGGAGTGGCTGATGGAACAAGGCATCGAATCGGTCTCGCTGAACCCGGACACCGTGGTCGATACCTGGTTGCGGTTGGCAAAGAAGAAGGCTGGCTGAGGCCAGCGCGTCCGGTGCGGCAAACATGCCGCGTTGTTTGCAAGGGGGCCGGTCTCGACCGGCCCCCTTTTTCACGTGCGTGACTTGCAAAACGCCCTTTCGGCAAGGGGATTATTCGTCCCGTCCGGGCCAGACCCTTCCGCGCCACGCGCTCCGGGGCCAGCCTGCGGCTGTCCGTATTCGTTCCGGACGAATCCGTCGAACCGGGCGGATCGTGCAATACGCAAAACGCCCCTTTCGGGGCGTTTTGCGTATCTGGCGGAGAGGGTGGGATTCGAACCCACGGTACGCTTGCACGTACGCCTGATTTCGAGTCAGGTACATTCGACCACTCTGCCACCTCTCCGGTCGGGTGCATGGGCGCATGCGAGCCGCGAATCATACGCGAGCAAGGGAACCGTGACAACAACCGTGGCTTGCGGCATGCTGCACAGCTTGCCCTGACACTAGCCCCATGATCGAGCTCGGACACGGAACCCATGTCGGCCTGCGCCGCACGCGCAACGAGGACACCTACCACGCCGATGTCTCGCTCGGCCTGTTCCTGGTCGCCGACGGCATGGGCGGCCACCAGCATGGCGAGGTAGCGTCGGCACTGGTGCGCGATGCGATGGTCGAGCTGGTCGGCGCCGGGTCGGGCCTGATCGAGGCCGTCAATGGTGCGGGCGAGCGATTGCTGGCGCACGCCCGGCCCAGCTTCGACCTGTTGCCGATGGGCACCACGATCGCAGCACTGCGGATCGTCGGCGACGCGTATGAAGTGGCCTGGGTCGGAGACAGCCGCATCTACCTGTGGCAACACACCCTGCGCCGCGTCAGCCACGACCATTCGCTGGTCCAGGCACTGGTGGAAGCCGGCCAGCTCGACCCGGCCCAGGCGGCGCAGCACCCGCAGCGCAACCTGCTCACCCAGGCACTCGGCGTCACCGCCACCGAGCAACTGCGCATCGGCATGGCCCGCGGCACGCTGGAACCCGGCATGAGCTTCCTGCTGTGCAGCGACGGCTTGACCGAGTGCGTCGACGATGCAGCGATCGCCCGTACTGTCGCGCGCAACGACCTCGCCGCGCAGGAATGCGCCGACCAATTGCTGTTGGACGCGCTCGACGGCGGTGGCGACGACAACATCACCGTCGTCCTCGTGCGCTGCAGCTGAAACATCGCGCCGCGCGGCTCAACCCAACCGGCGCCACACGCTCTGTCCGCCCGCGCTCTTGTCCAGCGCATCGAGCCGTCGCTCATGCTCCAGCAACTCGCTTGCCGACGCGCACAGTACACGTGGACGCACCTGCAGGGTTGCCGGCGGCAGTACCACCGCGTGTTGCGGGGTCGCTGCATCGAACTCCAGATCCAGCCCGACCTGACCCGAGGTCATGGCCAGATAGACGTCGGCCAGCAGCTGCGCGTCGATCAGGCCACCGTGCAGGTCGCGACGCGAGTTGTCCACGCCCAGCCGCTTGCACAAGGCATCCAGGCTGTTGCGCTGGCCGGGATAGCGCTCGCGCGCCATCGCCAGCGTGTCCAGCACGCTGCACCGATCGGCGATGCAGCCGCTGGCGGCACCGAGGCGCGCCAGTTCGGCGTCGAGAAAGCCCACATCGAACGCCGCGTTGTGGATGATCAGTTCGGCGCCGGCGATGAAGGCGAGGAACTCGTCGGCGACATCGGCAAAGCGCGGCTTGTCGAGCAGGAACTCGTCCTCGATGCCGGTGACCTGGCGGGCGCCTTCGTCGATCGCACGATCGGGGTTCAGATACGTCTGGTAGTAGCGACCGGTGAGCCTGCGTTCGACCATCTCGACGCAGGCGATTTCCACCAGGCGATGGCCCTGGCGTACTTCCAGGCCGGTCGTTTCGGTATCCAGGACGATCTGCCTCATGCCCCGCTCCTGATCGACTCGGCCTGCTCGCGCGCGGCGCGGTCGACACGCTCGTTTTCCGCGTGGCCGTTGTGGCCGCGCACCCACTGCCAGCGAACCTGGTGCGTACCCACCGCATCGGACAGGCGCTGCCACAGATCCTGGTTCTTGACCGGCTTGCGGTCGGCCGTGCGCCAGCCGTTGGCGCGCCACTTCGGCAACCACTGCTCGATGCCCTGCATGACGTAGCGCGAATCGGTAGTGAGCGTGACCACGCAGGGGCGCTTGAGCGCCTCCAGCGCGCCGATCGCCGCCATCAGCTCCATGCGGTTGTTGGTGGTGGCGGGCTCCCGGCCGGCCAGCATCCGCTCGCCGCCAGGGGCCCGCAGCAAGGCGGCCCAGCCGCCCGGTCCGGGATTGCCGAGGCAGGCGCCGTCGGTAAATGCTTCCACTTCACTCATGGGTGTTCAGGTATCCCTTGTTGCCTGCAGGGCCGGGTTGGGCCGTGTCCCCGGCGACAGCCTGCCCGCTGCCGGCACCGGCAGTTTCACGGGCTTGATGCGCAGCGGTGTGGCCAGTCGCCGCTGCTTGCGCGCGAGCAACACATAGCCGCCACCCAGCACGCTGTCCATTGTCGTCGAAGTCGCCGGCAGCCCCGGCCAACCGCGTCCGACGCGGCGGGCCAGTTCGATCTCCATGCCTGCATGGCGCAGCACGCGTTCCAGCTGCAGCGGAAGCTGCAGCTTGAGCGTCCGGCCCCGCGCATGCCAGCGCAACCACGGCGACCACCCGCTGACCGGATGCACACCGGTCAACGCCAGCACCCCGCCCGGCGCCAGCACGCGCAGCACGTCTTCCAGCAGCGCCGATGACACCGGCGATACCTCCAGGGCGTGACGCAGCAGGACCAGATCGAACGCGTCGGCCACGAACGGCAGCGGCTGATCCACGGCGGCACGCAGATCGCCGCCATAGCGACCGCCGTCGAGATAAAGACGAACCCAACTCCCCAGCATCGGCAGCGCCGGCGGCGCCTCGTCCGCGGCGACGCCGAGCAACAACGCGTGCGTGCCGAAACAACGCTGCAACTCCGGCGCCAACACCCGCGCCTGGGCATCGCGCAACCGGCGCAGCGGTGCACTGGCGTAGATGTCGTCCTGTGGGTGCATGCAGCGGGGGTCCAGGGGCTGGCGCGAACCTCCAGTTTAGCTGCAGCGGCAACCGATCGCAGTCGCCTGACCTGGCGCACGGATCTGAATGACCGACCCACCTCTTAACACCATGCTAACGAGAAGCTGCCGATGCCCCTTTATAGTCGGGCGCTCCCATGCGGCCGGGCGGCCGCGTCTGCCGGTGACGCATCGGCATCGACGCGCCGTCGGTGTCGCCCGACCATCCGGAACCGCCTTGCACCTTCTCCCTCTACCGGCCCTCACCGACAACTACATCTGGCTGCTTCATGACGATGAAGGCCAGGCCGTGGTCGTCGATCCGGGCGATGCGGCGGTCGTCGAGCAGGCCTTGGCGCAGCACCGGTGGCGCCTGCGTGGCGTGTTGCTGACGCATCATCACAACGACCACATCGGCGGGGCGGCTGCACTGCGGCAACGCCATGACGTGCCGGTATACGGACCGCGTGATTCGCGCATCGAAGGCCTGACGCACGCCGTCGGCGATGGCGACACCGTGGAGTTCTCTGCGCCCGACCTGGTTTTCGAGGTGCTGTCGATTCCGGGACACACCCTCACCCACGTCGGCTACGTCGGCGCCGGCCTGCTGCTGTGTGGCGACACCTTGTTCAGTCTCGGCTGCGGGCGCCTGTTCGAGGGCACGCCGACCCAGATGCTCGCCTCGCTGGACCGTCTGGCGGCGCTGCCCGGTTCGACCCAGGTTTGCGCCGGGCACGAGTACACCCATGGCAACGGCCTCTTCGCCGACACGGTTGAGCCGGGCAACTCCGCGCTGCGGGAACGGCGGCACGAAGTGGCGCAATTGCGTGCCGACGGCCAGGCCAGCCTGCCCGTCACGCTGGCCACGGAGCTGGCAACCAATCCATTCCTCCGGGTCGACGCCGACGCCGTGATCGACTGGTGCGCTGCACGCGGCGTCGACGGCAACCGCGTGTCCCGCTTCGCCGCACTGAGGGCGGCCAAGGACGTCTTTCGCGCATGAACCGGACGCCCCGACACCTGCTGCTGCCGCTGGCGCTGTCGACAGCGCTGGCCGCCTGCAGCAACATGCCTTCGCAACCGGCACGCGCACCTGTCGCCGTCGTCGCCCCCGCCAGCACGCCACCGGCGGTTGCCGCCAGTGTCGCGACTGCGGCACCTGTACCGGCGGCCGACCTGTGGGATCGACTGCGCAGCAGTTTTGTCATGCCGGATTGCAATGCCGACCCCGCGGTGCTGGCGTGGGCCGGGCGCTACACGCGCAGCCCGGCGCGGTTCGAGGACACCTTGCGCGAGGCGATGCCGCGCCTGGCCTATGTCCAGCAGGTCGCCGAGCAATACGACGTGCCCGGCGAGTTCGCACTGCTGCCGTGGGTGGAGAGCCGTTACCGCCCGGTGCAGGGACGCAGGCACCATGCTGCCGGCATGTGGCAGATCATGCCGGTGACCGCCCGCTCGATGGGCCTGCGCGTGGATCGCCATTACGACGGCCGGCTGGACATACCGGCCGCAGCGCACGCCGTGATGAAGTTGCTGCGGCAATACCACGACCGCTTCCACGACTGGCGCGTGGCCGACTATGCATACAACGCCGGCGAGTTCAAGATACGCGGGTTGATCAGCCGCCACGGCATGCCGGCGGACAAGCCGGCGATCCCCGACCTGCCGGTACGCCGCGTCACTCGCGAGCACCTGACCCAGTTGCTGGCGATCGCATGCGTGATACGCGAGCCGTCGCGCTTCCAGGTCAGCCTGCCCAGCCTGCCGGAGTCCGAGCACCTGGTGCAGGCACCGGTGACGCATCCCGTCACGGTGGCGCACGCCGCCGAAATGGCCGGCATGCCGGAATCGGCCCTGCGTCATCTCAATGCGGCATTCCGCGGCAACAAGCTGGATGGGCGAACGGTTTCGCATCTCATGCTGCCGGCCGGTCACGCCGGTCGGTTCGAGCTCGCCATGCTCGATGCCGCCGCGGCCTCCACCACCACCGCAGCAGACGACGAATCGTCCCGCGGTCCTGACACGCACGTGGTCAGCCCCGGTGAAAGCCTGTGGCAGATTGCGCGCGAGTATTCGACCAGCGTCGCGCATCTGCAGCAACTGAACGACCTGGCCCAGGGCCAGGCGATCCAGCCGGGACAGGTGCTGAAGCTGGGCGACGTCGACTGAAGGCTTGCGCCGCCACTGACCTGCTCCGTGGCGACATCGTGCTCTCGGGGTCAGCCTTCGCCGGTGCGCACGGCACGAGCCATGCGCACCGGCGCCAGCCGAGCGAACCCGGCTACAGCAGGTTCTTGTTGATCTTGATCTTGGTCTTGGCGCGCAGCGTCTGGAGCAGCTCGCGCGTCGCCTCGCCGGCATAAGCCTGGGCCATCTGGCGATGCAGCATGTCGCGCTCTTCCGGCGTGATCCTGGAGAGATCGCCGGGCTGCACCTTGTCCACGGCCACCAGCGCGAAGCCACCATCACCCATGTTCACTTCGGCGAAGCTGGGCTTGTCGGGCGCCGACGGATGTGGCAACAGGTAGGCCTCCTTCAGCACCGGCGCCGGCACCTGCAGCGACTGGCCGCGCACGGCTTCGGCCACGCTGACGATCCTGGCGCCGAGCGACTTGGCCACCGCTTCCATGTCCTCGCCCTTGCGCAGGCGCGCCAGCACGTCATCGGCCTGCTTGCGGGCCGCCGCCGTGATGCGCTCCTCCAGGATGCTCTGCTGCACCTTGGCGCGAACCTCGGCCAACGGCTTGACCGCAGCCGGCACGTGCTTGTCAACGTGGATCACGATGGAGTGGTTGTTGCCCAGATCGATCAGACTCGAATTGTTGCCCTGGACCAGCACGTCGTCGCTGAATGCGGCGGCGACCACCTTTGGGTTGGCCGCCAGGCCCTTGCCGTCGGTGCGCGAAAACAGCGGCAGGGTCTGGATCGGCAGATCAAGCGCGGCGGCCGCGGGCTCGAGCGAGCCCGGGTTCGAGTAGGTCTGGTCCGCCATCTTGCCGGCCAGTTCGTTGTACTCGCGATCGCGCTCGGCGGTGGTCGCCTCCTGCAGCAACTGGTCGCGCACTTCGGCAAACGGCTTGGACTCGCCACTGCGCACGTCGCGCAGCCAGATGATGTGGTAGCCGTCGGAGGACAGCACCGGCTTGGAGATCTGCCCCTTCTGCAGCGCAAACATCGCCGAATCGAAGGCGGCGTTGGTCACGCCCTTCTCGAGCCAGCCGAGGTCGCCGCCCTGGCGCCGCGAACCCAGATCCTGTGAATCCTTTTCGGCCAGCTGGGCAAAATTCGCCGGCGTGGCTTCGGCCGCGATCTTGTCCGCGGTGGCCAGCGCAGCCTTCTGCTGTTCGGGCGTGGCGTTGGGGGGCACGTTGACGAGGATGTGCGAAACCAGCCGCTGCTCGGGCTGCACGAAGCGCTGCTTTTCCTCTTCGTAGCGCGCCTTGAGTTCCTCGTCGCTGGGGGCCGCTTTCGGCTTGAGCTTGGCGCTGTCCACCTCGACGTACTTCACCGAAACCCGCTCGGGATTCATGTAATCGGCCTGGTGCGCCTTGTACCAGGATTCGATTTGCGCGTCGGTCACCTCTTTCTCGGCGGGCTCCGGCTTCTGCAGCACGAAGTAACGCAGGTCGCGCCGCTGAGTGGCCAGGCCGAGATAGTTGTCGACGCGCTCGTGGCTGATGATGGCGCTGTCGCTGATTGCCTGCGGCAGCAGTTGCGTGGCCAGCGAGGAGCGGATCTCGTCCTCGAACATGGCCGAAGTCTTGCCGCTGCTGGTGAGGTAAGCCCGGTAGCTGGTCGGGTCGAACTTGCCGTTGACCTGGAACGCCGGGATACCCGCGATGGCGTCGCGCAGCGCCTGATCGGAGACGCGCATGCCCCAGTCGGCATTGGCCTGCAGCAAGAGCTGCTCGTCGATCATCGCGTCCAGCACACGCAGCTTGGTTTCCGTCTTCTCGAACACGGTCGGGTCGAACTGCTCGCCCTGCTGCTCGCTGACTTGCTGCCGCAACTGGTTCATGCGGTTCTGGAATGCGTTCTGGCTGATTTCCTGCTTGCCCACCTTGGCCACGAATGTGTCGTTCTGCGAGGTGAAATAGCTCTCCATGCCAAACAGCGACATCGCCAGCACGGCGAGGCCGAGAACGATGATGGACGGCCATCCGTGCATCTTGTTACGCATTGCCTGCAGCATAGAAATCTTCCCGCAACGTGATTTGGAAGCGCGCGAAGCGCATGATCCACACGAGGCACCGGATGCCTCATCGCTGCATGCCGGGGCGCCATGGCATCGCCGGAACACGCAGGTCTCAAACGACAAAGGCGCCCCACGGGCGCCCTTGCTAAACGTGGCGGAGTGGACGGGACTCGAACCCGCGACCTCCGGCGTGACAGGCCAGCATTCTAACCAACTGAACTACCACTCCGCACAATCTGGTGGGTGCTGTAGGGATCGAACCTACGACCACCGCCTTGTAAGGGCGACGCTCTACCGCTGAGCTAAGCACCCCGAAACCAAGCGCAAGCCGCTTAGTTTAGGGCATCCTTCAGGGTCTTGCCAGCCTTGAACGCGGGCACTTTCGACGCCTTGATCTTGATCGTTTCGTTGGTCCGCGGGTTGCGCCCGGTGCGCGCGGCACGCTTGCGCACGGTGAACGTGCCAAAGCCCACCACCGAGACATCCTCACCCTTCTTCAACGACTTCTGGATGGCTTCCAGGTAGGCCTCCAGCGCACGACCAGCGTCTGCCTTGGTCAGCTCGGCCTTCTCGGCAATGGCATTGATCAGATCGGTTTTGTTCATTGAAAACTCCCTCGTTCGGATTTCGCCCGCGCGATCCGTCGCGGGACGGATGACGCGGGCATGGATGGTTGGCTGGTGCCAGAGCCGTGGCGCAACTCCGCATCGCCTCGTCGTCAGCAAGCGCGGGGGCTGCGGCATCGCCTTTATACCAGTGCCCCGCCGCTATCCGCAACACAAGGCACAGCAACGTTTCCGCCGGTTCGGCATGGTCAAAAAGCGCATGCGCAAGCCGGCTCCCGACACAGCCCGGAACTTCGCCGATCAACGTCGACACGGCTGCATCACGAGCCTATCGCGCGGGTGCCTCCGGCCCGCGCGCCCGCGATCGCGCGATCAATGCGTCAGTGAGTGTCCTTCCGCCGACTCCCCGGCGACGGCTGCCGGCGGCGTCTCGCTCGCCGGCTTGGGCTGCACCGGATGCTCCAGTGCGATGTCGAGCACCTCATCGATCCAGCGCACCGGGTGGATCTCCAGCGATTCGGTGATGTTCGCCGGCATGTCCACCAGATCCTTCTTGTTGTCCTCGGGAATGATTACCGTGGTGATGCCGCCGCGATGCGCCGCCAGCAGCTTTTCCTTGAGACCGCCGATGGGCAGCACGCGACCACGCAGGGTGATCTCGCCGGTCATGGCCACTTCCGAACGCACCGGCACCTTGGTCAGCACCGACACCAGCGCGGTGCACATGGCGATGCCGGCGCTGGGACCGTCCTTGGGGGTGGCACCCTCGGGAACGTGGATGTGCACGTCGAGCTTCTGGTGGAACTCCGGATCGATGCCAAGCCGGTCGGCGCGCGCGCGCACCACCGAGAGCGCAGCCTGGATCGACTCCTTCATCACGTCGCCCAACTGGCCGGTGTGCACAAGACGCCCCTTGCCCGGCACCACCGAGCCCTCGATGCTGAGCAACTCGCCGCCGACCTGGGTCCACGCCAAGCCAGTGACCAGGCCCACTTCGTTCTGCTGCTCCTTGCGGCCGAAGTCGAAACGACGCACGCCGAGGTAGTCGCCCAGGTTCGCCGCGTCCACCTTGACGCGGCCTGCCGCGACCTTCGACTTGCCTGCAGCCGCTTTCGCCCGGGGCGTCCCGGTCTTGGCCTTGGCCTTCTTCACCTGGCCGAGAGTCAACTCCTTGACCACCTTGCGGCAGATCTTGGAAATCTCGCGCTCCAGATTGCGCACGCCGGATTCGCGCGTGTAGTAGCGCACGATGTCGCGCAACGCCTCTTCGGCGACGTCGAGTTCCTCCGGCTTGAGGCCGTTCGCCTTGAGCTGTTTCGGCAACAGATACTTGCGCGCGATACCGAGCTTCTCGTCTTCGGTGTAACCCGGGATGCGGATGACCTCCATGCGGTCGAGCAGCGGGCCGGGGATGTTCAGCGAATTGGCGGTGGCAATCCACATCACCTCGGACAGATCCAGGTCGACCTCCAGATAGTGGTCGTTGAATGCGTGGTTCTGCTCCGGATCGAGCACTTCCAGCAGCGCCGACGAGGGATCGCCGCGGAAGTCCATCGACATCTTGTCGATCTCGTCCAGCACGAACAGCGGATTCCGTGCGCCGGCCTTGTTGATGTTCTGCACGATGCGCCCGGGCATGGAGCCGATGTAGGTGCGTCGGTGGCCGCGAATCTCGGCCTCGTCGCGCACGCCACCCAGGCTCATGCGAACGAACTTGCGGTTGGTCGCCTTGGCAATCGACTGGCCCAGCGAGGTCTTGCCCACGCCGGGCGGGCCGACCAGGCACAGGATCGGCCCCTTCATCACCGACACGCGCTGCTGCACGGCGAGATATTCGAGGATGCGCTCCTTCACCTTCTCCAGGCCGAAATGATCAGCGTCGAGCACTTCCTGCGCCATCTGCAGGTCCTTGCGCACCTTGCTGCGCTTCTTCCACGGCACGCCGACCAGCCAGTCCAGGTAGTTGCGCACGACGGTGGCCTCGGCCGACATCGGCGACATCTGGCGCAGCTTGCCGAATTCCTGCCGTGCCTTGGCAAGCACCGGCTTGGGCATGCCGGCAGCTTCGATCTTCTTCTGCAGTTCCTCGACCTCGTTGGGACCGTCCTCGCCGTCGCCCAGCTCCTTCTGGATCGCCTTCATCTGTTCGTTGAGGTAGTACTCGCGCTGACTCTTTTCCATCTGCGACTTGACCCGGCCGCGGATGCGCTTTTCGACCTGTTGCAGGTCCATCTCGCCATCGACCAGCCCGATCAGCAGTTCCAGCCGCTTGCCCACGTCGGCCGTCTCCAGCACCTTCTGCTTGTCGGCCATGCGCACGGAAAGATGCGCGGCGATGGAATCGGCCACGCGCGAGGGGTCGTCGATGCCGGACAGGCTGGCCAGCACTTCCGGCGGCAGCTTGCGGCTCTGCTTGACCAGTTGCTCGAACAGCGAGATCAGCGTGCGAGAAACGACGTCGAGCTCGCGTTCCTTCGCGTTGTACGCCGGCTCGATGACGCGCGAACGCGCAGTCAGCATGCCGTCGACTTCCTTGAAATCCTCGATCGCGACGCGCGACTGCCCTTCCACCAGCACCTTGACCGTGCCGTCCGGAAGTTTCAGCAGCTGCAGCACGCCGGCCAGCGTGCCGACCTGATGCAGGTCGGCCACCTCGGGGTCGTCGATGTCCGGGCTGGTCTGCGCCACCAGCAGGATCTGCCGTTCGCCTTCCATCGCGCGCTCCAGCGCCCGCATCGACTTGTCGCGGCCGACGAACAGCGGGATCACCATGTGCGGATAGACCACCACGTCGCGCAGGGGCAGTACCGGCAGGGTGTCCAGCGCGACGGGGGCGGGGGCTTGCTTGGCCATGGAAAAGCGATTCCTCGAATTCAAATGGGGTTTCGTCCCGACACTGCACCGGGCCCTTCAGCACGTCAAGTGGAGGCGATCCCGTGCCAGCGCAAGGCTTGCGATGGCCGCAAAACGACGCGGCCCCGGTGAAACCACCGGGGCCGCGCAACGGGCACAGCGGAGTCGATCAGGCCGCGGCGTCGCCGCCGTCGCCCGCCACGCGTTGCTGCAGGTTGCCGCGGTAGATCAGATAGGGCTCGGCCTGCCCCTCGATCACCGCATCGTCGACAACGACCTTGCTGACGTGCTCCAGCGACGGCAGCTCGTACATCGTGTCCAGCAGCACCTGCTCCAGGATCGTGCGCAGGCCGCGGGCGCCGGTCTTGCGCTTGAGCGCCTTCTGCGCGATCGCCTCCAGCGCCTCGGGACGGAACTCCAGCTCGACGTCCTCCATCTCGAACAGCTTCTTGAACTGTTTGGTGACGGCGTTCTTCGGTTCGGTGAGGATCTTCACCAGCGCGGCCTGGTCCAGCTCGTCCAGGGTGGCGACGACCGGCAGGCGCCCGACGAACTCGGGGATCAGGCCGAAGCGCACCAGGTCGGCCGGCTCCACGTCGGCCAGCACCTTGCCCAGGTTCTGCGTGCGCTCCTTGCTGCGCACCTCGGCACCGAAGCCGATACCGGTACTCTCGGAGCGCTGCTGGATGACCTTTTCCAGGCCGGCGAACGCGCCGCCGCAGATGAACAGGATGTTCTTGGTGTCGACTTGCAGGAACTCCTGCTGCGGATGCTTGCGCCCGCCCTGCGGCGGCACCGAGGCCAGGGTGCCCTCGATCAGCTTCAGCAGCGCCTGCTGCACGCCTTCGCCGGAGACGTCGCGGGTGATCGACGGGTTCTCGCTCTTGCGCGAGATCTTGTCGATCTCGTCGATGTAGACGATGCCCGACTGCGCCTTCTCGACGTCGTAGTCGCACTTCTGCAGCAGCTTCTGGATGATGTTCTCGACATCCTCGCCCACGTAGCCCGCTTCGGTCAGCGTGGTGGCGTCGGCGATCGTGAACGGCACGTTGAGCAGGCGCGCCAGCGTTTCGGCCAGCAGCGTCTTGCCCGAGCCGGTCGGGCCGATCAGCAGGATGTTGGATTTGCCCAGCTCGATGTCGTCGCTCTTCTGGCGCGACTCCATCCGCTTGTAGTGGTTGTACACGGCGACCGCCAGCGCCTTCTTGGCGCGCGCCTGCCCCACCACGTACTGATCCAGCGACTCGCGGATCTCGCGCGGCTTGGGCAGCTGGGTATGGCCGGCGGCGGCCTTCTCTTCCAGCTCCTCACGGATGATGTCGTTGCACAGCTCCACGCACTCGTCGCAGATGAACACGGACGGACCCGCGATCAGCTTGCGTACTTCATGCTGGCTCTTGCCACAGAACGAGCAATAGAGAATCTTGCCGCTGTCGCTGGAACGCCCCTGCCGGTCGTCACTCATAACTCTCGATCCTGCTGGTAAATCCGTGTGCGCCGCGAGAATACCACAGGCCTCCGCGTCTGCCTGCAGACGCAGAGCCCATGACGGGACACCGGGTAAAGTCGTCGAATCAGGCGGATTTCACGGAATCCACGGCGCGCTTGTCGAGCACTTCGTCGATCAGGCCGTAGGTCTTGGCATCCTGCGCGTTCATGAAGCGGTCGCGTTCCATGTCCGCCTCGATCTTCTGCAGCGGCTGGCCGGTATGCTCCACGTAGAGGTTGTTCAACCGCTCGCGGATATACAGGATCTCGCGCGCCTGGATCTCGATGTCGGTAGCCTGACCCTGGGCGCCGCCGGACGGCTGGTGGATCATGATGCGGGAGTTCGGCAAGGCGAAACGCTTGCCCTTGGCGCCCGCCATCAGCAGGAACGAGCCCATGCTGCAGGCTTGGCCGATGCACATGGTGCTCACCGCCGGCTTGATGAACTGCATCGTGTCGTAGATCGCCAGCCCGGCAGTAACCGCTCCGCCGGGGCTGTTGATGTAGAAGTTGATGTCCTTGTCCGGGTTCTCCGACTCCAGGAACAGCATCTGCGCCACGATCAGGTTGGCCACCTGGTCGTTGACCTCGCCCACCAGGAAAATCACCCGCTCCTTCAACAGACGCGAGTAGATGTCGTAGGAGCGCTCGCCGCGAGCCGTCTGCTCGACGACCATCGGTACCAGGTTGAGATTCTTGATGGGATCCATGGTCATGCTCGCGGCTTGGGAGTGGACGGGCCTGGCAGTTGTCAGGCGTTGGCTGGGCGCATCACGTCATCGAAGCTCATTTCCTGCACAGTGGTCCTGGCGTGCTCGGCAACCCACTCTGCCACCTGATCTTCCATCACGCGATTCTGCAGCCCCGACATCAACTGGGGGTCGCCGTTGTAGAGTTCAATGACCTTCTCAGGCTCTTCGTAGGTCGAGGCAATCGCGGCCAGCTGCTCGGCGACCCGCTTGCGGTCGATCTTGAGCGCCTGCTTGCGCGCGATCTCGCCCATCAGCAGGCCGGCGATCACCCGCTTGCGGGCAATCGGCAAGGCGGCGTCGATCAGCTGCTGCGGCGGCTGCTGGCCTTCGGGCATGTTGCCCGCCGCCAGGGTGCGTGCCTCCGTCTGCACCATCATCTTGGGCACGTCCAGATCGCCGTGCGCATCGGCCAGCTTGCTGGCCACTTCCGACTTCAGGCGCGCCATCAGCGCGGCCTTGAGTTCGCGTTCCAGGTTGGCGCGAACCTCCTTGCGGAAGGTCTCCAGGCTGCCATCCTCGATGCCGAACAGCTTGGCGAACTCCCCGTCGACCTCCGGCAGCTTCGGCTCCTGCACCTTGATGACGTGGAAACTCACCTTGGCGCTCTTGCCGGCCAGTTGCTCGTTGCGAAAATCCGCCGGGAACTCGATCGCCGCCTCGAACTGGTCGCCGGCCACGTGCCCGGTCAGGGCCTCGTCCAGCGCCGCGAACAAGGTGCCCGAACCCAGCACGCTGCCGGCGCGCTCCTGGCCTTCGGCCGGGAAACGGTAGTCGTCGGCCGTGGCGGCATACTCGAACATCATGAAATCGCCGGCGGCCGAGGCACGCTCGACCTCCTCGAAACTGCGCCGCTGCAGGCGCAGGGTTTCCAGCATGCGGTCGATATCGGCGTCGGTGACTTCGGCCGCGGCGCGATGCACTTCCAGCGCGGAGACGTCGACTTCGGGAAACTCGGGCATGATCTCGAAGGTCGCCGTGTACGCGATCTCCCCGTTCTCGGGACGGCCGGTGGTGTTGATCGCCGGATTCGCGATGGGCTGCAGCTTCTCCTGCTCCACCGCCTCGCGCAGCGTGCTGCCGATCAGGTCGGAAAGCACTTCGCCCCGCACCTGCTCCCCGAAGCGCTGCTTGATCACCGTCACCGGTACCTTGCCCGGCCGGAATCCCTTCAGGCGAACGGTGCGCCCCATCTCCGCGATCCGCGCGCTGACCTGCGTCTCGAACCGCTCCGCGGGAAACTTCACCGTGAGCTTGCGCTCCAGCGAACCGACATTCTCAACCGAAACCTGCATGACGTCTCCTGGTACTACTCTTAAGTGTTGTGACCCTGTCACAGGCGCCATGGCGGGATTCCCCGCCTGCAAAAACGACCGACCATGGTGCGAAAGGGGGGACTCGAACCCCCACGGGGGTTACCCGCTGGAACCTAAATCCAGTGCGTCTACCAATTCCGCCACTTTCGCGATGCTGCCGCCATGGACCGTGCGTGCCGGACGGCCCGGACGACCACCAGCCGTTGCCGAACACCGCCACGGGAACCCTGCGGCAGGCTTGCCCGAGTCGAGGATTCCCTGGTACGAAAGCGGATCATTTTACGGTTGCGCGGCCTTGCAGCACAAGCAGCCCCGTTGACGACCGCAACCGCCCAAAAGCAGACAGGCGCCCGGTTTTGCCGAGCGCCTGTCGTTAGTGGTGGGCCGTGAAGGATTCGAACCTTCGACCAATTGATTAAGAGTCAACTGCTCTACCAACTGAGCTAACGGCCCAGAGACTGGGTCAACCCGGAAAACCGGGGTGGAACTGGGGTGGATGATGGGATTCGAACCCACGACAACCGGAATCACAATCCGGGACTCTAACCAGCTGAGCTACATCCACCATCGTTTGATACTGGTGCGCCCGACAGGATTCGAACCTGCAACCCTCGGCTTAGAAGGCCGATGCTCTATCCGGTTGAGCTACAAGCGCAGTCATCACCAGTAGAACATGTTGCTGGTCGGGGTAGAGGGATTCGAACCCCCGACTTTTGCGTCCCAAACGCAACGCTCTACCAGACTGAGCTATACCCCGGTTTCGAGCCCTCGACACAAGCACCATCGAAGCCTTGAAATGTTACGGGTGACGCTTGGCCCAGTCAATCCGTACAAGCCGCACCATCCACATGAAACTGTCGTTTCCGTCGCCGCGAAGCTCTCGTCGCGATGAAAACGAAACGGGGTGCAAGCACCCCGCTCCACCGAATAAAAATGGTGCGCCCGGAGAGATTCGAACTCCCGACCACCTAGTTCGTAGCCAGGTACTCTATCCAACTGAGCTACGGGCGCACTGAAAAACTTGTCATGCCGTGCTTCGATGCCGGTGCATCGAAGCGCCGAAGCAAGAGGCGGAATTATTCAGACTCCGCGCGCATGCGTCAACCCTTTTCGCAAAATTTCTTCATCTCCGACTCGGGGACACCGCCAGTCAAGGCGGTGATTGCAGGAGACCGCAGGCAGGCGTTCGCACCGTGCCCGCGGGATCGCATCACTCGCCCAGCGACGCGCGATTCTGCGCGGCCGGATCACCAACCTTGCCCACCGGCGCTCCCGCGTCGCTTTTCGGCGGCGGTGGCGGCGGCGTCGAGCCACCCGGGGCGTTCTTGCTCCAGTCCGCCGGCGGGCCGGGCTGGCGCCCGGCCATGATGTCGTCGATCTGGTGGGCGTCGATGGTCTCGTACTGCAACAGCAGCTCAGCCATGGTGTGCAGCTTGTCGAGGTTCGCCGTGAGCAGCTCCTTGCTGCGCGCATATGCGCGATCGAGGATGCCACGCACGACTTCGTCGATCTTGCTTGCCGTCTCGTTGGAGATGCTCTTGTGCTGGGTCACCGAGCGGCCCAGGAAGACCTCGTCCTCGTCCTCGCCATAGGTGATCGGGCCGAGTTCGTCGGACAGGCCCCACTTGGTCGCCATGTTGCGGGCCATCTTGGTGGCGCGCTCGATGTCGTTGGAAGCGCCGGTGGTGACCTTGTCATTGCCGAAAATCAACTCTTCAGCCACGCGCCCGCCATACAACGAGCACAACTGCGATTCGATCGCCACCCGGTTGATGCTGTACTTGTCGCCCTCGGGCAGGTACATGGTCACACCCAGCGCGCGCCCGCGCGGGATGATGGTGACCTTGTAGACCGGGTCATGTTCCGGCACCAGGCGACCCACGATGGCATGGCCTGCCTCGTGGTAGGCGGTGAGCTTCTTCTCGTCTTCGCTCATCGCCATCGAGCGCCGCTCGCTGCCCATCAGGATCTTGTCGCGTGCCTTGTCGAGATGGCTCATGCGCACTTCGCGCGCGTTCTCGCGCGCGGCGAACAACGCCGCCTCGTTCACCAGGTTGGCCAGGTCCGCGCCGGAGAAGCCCGGCGTGCCGCGGGCGATCGTCATCGCGTTGACGTCGCTGGCGATCGGCACCTTGCGCATGTGTACCTTGAGGATCTGCTCTCGCCCACGCACGTCCGGCAGTCCGACCACCACCTGGCGATCGAAGCGGCCCGGCCGCAGCAAGGCCGGATCGAGCACGTCGGGGCGGTTGGTGGCGGCGATCACGATGACGCCCTCGGTGCCCTCGAAGCCGTCCATCTCGACCAGCAACTGGTTCAGGGTCTGCTCGCGCTCGTCATGACCGCCGCCCAGCCCGGCACCACGATGCCGGCCGACCGCGTCGATCTCGTCGATGAAGATGATGCACGGCGCGTGCTTCTTGGCCTGCTCGAACATGTCGCGCACGCGACTGGCGCCCACGCCGACGAACATCTCCACGAAGTCGGAACCGGAGATCGAGAAGAACGGCACCTTGGCCTCGCCGGCGATCGCCTTGGCCAGCAAGGTCTTGCCGGTGCCGGGCGGGCCCACCATCAGCACGCCGCGGGGGATCTTGCCGCCGAGTTTCTGGAACCGGCCGGGGTCGCGCAGGAACTCGACCAGCTCGCCGACCTCCTCCTTCGCCTCGTCACAGCCGGCGACGTCGCCGAAGTTGACCTTGACCTGGTCCTCGCCCTGCAGCTTCGCGCGCGAACGGCCGAAGCTCATCGCGCCGCGCCCACCGCCGCCGGACTGCATCTGGCGCATGAACCAGATGAACACACCGACGATCAGCAGCACCGGCAGCCAGCTGATCAGCAGGCCGATCAGCGAGAAGCCCTCGGAGGGGTCCTGGCGCACTTCCACGCCCTGGTCCTGCATCTGCTTGACCACTGCATTGGTAGAGAAGCCCAGCATCGGCGCGACAGTGCGGAAGGCACTGCCATCCTTCAGCTTGCCGCTGATCGTGGCGGGCTGGTCGGCGCTGATCGTGGCGCTGGAGACGTTGCCGCTGCTCACGTTCTGCACGAACGCGCTGTAGGCCAGGTCGGATGAACGGCTGCTGCGGGGGTTGAAGCTTTCAAACACGGTGAACAAGACCACCGCGATGATCACCCAGAGCAACACGTTTTTCGCCGTTTCATTCATGAACAGTACTCGCCAGTGGCACCGCGGCAGGTTTGCGCCCGGTCGCCAGTGCATACACCTCACGCGAACGCGCGCGCGAGGCCTTGGGTTTACGCATCGTCACGCGACTGAAGTCTGCGCGCAAGCAACGCAGATAATCGTCAAAACCGACTCCCTGGAACAACTTGATCAGGAACGAGCCGCCCGGCTTGAGCCACTGCCTGCTGAAATCCAGCGCCAACTCCGCCAGTGCCATCGCGCGAATCTGGTCGGCAAGCGCCACTCCACTCATGTTGGGGGCTATATCGCACAGTACAAGATCCAGCCGGTGCCCCTTCAGGCGGGCCTCCAGCTGGCGCAGCACCGACTCCTCGCGGAAGTCGCCCTGCAGGAAATCCACCCCGGCGATGCTCTGCATCGGCAGGATGTCCAGCGCGAACACCTTGCCGCTGTCGCCCAGCCGGTTGCGCACCAATTGCGACCAGCTGCCCGGCGCCGCGCCGAGATCCACCACGTTGATGCCCGGCTTGAGCAGCTTGTCGCGCTCGATCAGCTCCTCCAGCTTGTAGACGGCACGCGAACGCAGCCCTTCGGCCTGTGCCTTCTTGACGTATTCGTCGTTGAAATGTTCACGCAGCCAGACTGCGCTGCTTTTGCTGCGGGCCATGTCTTGAGGGAATATCTGATCGGGAGGAGGCCGTTGCATGATACCCTGTGCAGTCCCTTGATCGTGAACCTGGCCTGCCCCATGCCGCTTACACCCTCGCAGATCCGCTACCTGCGCGGCCTCGCCCACGACGTGAAACCCGTCGTGTTGCTGGGCAACAAGGGCGCCACCGAAGCTGTCGTGAAGGAGCTGGGACAGGCGCTGGACATCCACGAACTGGTGAAGGTGAAGCTCTCCGGCGGCGACAAGCAGGAGCGGCAGGCGCAGATCGACGTGCTCGCCAGCGGCACCGGCGCGGAGACGGTCCACCAGATCGGCCATGTCGTGGTGCTGTTCCGCCGCAACGCCGACGAACCGGGCATCGCCCTGCCGCGCTGATGGACCTGTCACTGGAACAAGCCGATGGCTATCTGCTGGTGCGTCGGGTTGACGCACGCAGTGTCACCCTGCTCGACCGGGTCGTCGAACACAGCTTCCTGCTCACCCCCGCCGGCATCACCGAAGCATGGCCGGTCACGGCCGCAGGCAGCCTCGGCGTCGACGACGTCCCCGTGCTGCTGGCATTGAAGCCCGAGGTGGTGATCCTGGGCACCGGCGAGCGTCAGGTGTTCCCGGCCGCGGCGTTCATGGCCGGCTTCCTGCGCAAGGGCATCGGCATCGAGGTGATGGACAACGCGGCCGCCGCGCGTACCTACAACCTGCTGGCCGGCGAGGATCGCCAGGTCGTGGCCGGCTTCATCCTGCCTCCCGCCTGATCGGGCACCTTCCGTGCCGCCGCGATCAGCGTGGCGGCAGGTAGCTGAGCGGGTCCACCGGATTGCCGTTCTTGCGGATCTGGAACTCGAGCTCGTTGCGGGTCGCGCCGGTTGAACCCATCTCGGCGATCTGCTGCCCGGCCGTCACCCGCTGGCCTTCCTTCACCAGGCGCCAGCGGTTGTGCCCGTAGGCCGACAGGAAACTGTCGTTGTGCTTGATGATGACCAATTCGCCATAGCCGACCAGGCCGTTGCCGCTGTAGACCACCACGCCATCGGCGGCAGCCCGCACCGGGTCACCCGAATTGCCCGCGATCTCGATGCCGGGAATGGCATCGCTGCCGTTGAAGCGCCCGACCACCGACCCGCCTTCGACGGGCCAGCGCCAGCTCACCCCACCGACATCACGCGCCGGGCCGGCGACCACGGGCTTGGCCACGGGTGGCACTTTCGCCGGCGGCGTGACGGAAACCCCGGCCACCGGCACGGCATCCACCGCCGGCGGCGCATGCGCCGCCGGTGTAGCGGAAGGAATGGCGGGCCGCGCTCCGGCCGTCGCCGCCGTGGCTGGCACGGCCTCGGTGACCGGTTCGAACACGGAAGCCGCGGCCGACGTGCCCGGCGCCCGAGGGGAACCGGCGACCGTACCCGGCGTGCGCGCCACGGCCGGTTTCGTCACCGCCGACGGCGACAGCGTCAAGCGCTGCCCCGGCCAGATCGTGTAGGGCGCCGCGATGGCATTCCACTGGGCGAGGTCGCGAAAATCCACGCCGTTGCGGAAGGCGATGGAATAGAGCGTGTCCCCTTTTGCCACCACGTAGCTGCCACCCGGAATCGGCGTGCGCGCCACGCGGGAGGACGGCGCGGCGGCAGGCGACGGGTAGCTGCCCGCGGCGGGCTCGATCACCACCGAACTGCGCATGGTGCCGCAGCCGGCCAGCAACGCCGCCGCGACAACCAGGCAGGGAAAGCGAACTGAATGATCCATGCGGTCCAGCATACCGAGGCGCGCCGCCATTTTCATGCGCACCGCGCTGCCAGTCAGCGCGGCCACAGCCACCACGCCAGCAGCACGACGAGCAATACCAGCGCGCCCCGGCCGATCCACTCGATGTTCTTGTGCAACATGCGCTCGGCGCGCTCGCCGAACAGGCGGATCAACAGCGCCAGCAGCCACACGCGCTTGCCGCGGCCGACCGCCATGCAAGCCAGGAACGGCAGGACCGGCACGCCCACGATGCCGGCCGCCCAGGTGACGAACTTCATGGGGATCACCGGCTGCAGCGCCGCCAGCATCAATGCGCCCAGCATGGTCAACCAATGCTCGTTCATGTCCACGCGCAGATTGTTCACCCAGGCGGTGATGACCTCCTGCATGTGCATGCTGAGCAGCGGCTTCACCGACTCGTAGGCCCAGTGGCCCAGCGCATAGCCGACCACCGAGCCGAGCAGGGAAAACAGCAGCGACATGTTGGCGTAGAAGAACGCCTTGAGTCGCTTGGCCAGCATCATCGGCGCAAGCATCACCTCCGGCATGATCGGGAAGATGAACGCCTCGAAGAAGCTCAACGCACACAGGTAGTGCAGCGCGCGCGGTGCGCGAGCCCAGACCAGTGCGCGGGCGTAGAGCGGCTCGAACAGGCGCATCAGCCGATGCCGCCCAGCAGCGGCACGAAACTCACCGGGCCGAGTTCCTCCAGCGCGAAATCGCCCTTGCCGTCGCCGCGCATGCGGATCAGATTCTGCCGGCTCGGCGATCCCACCGGCGCCACCAGCACGCCGGCGGGATTGAGCTGTTCGAGGATGCGGGTCGGGATGGTGTCGCCTGCGGCGGTGAGGATGATCGCGTCGAACGGTGCCTCGTCCGGCCAGCCCAGCTTGCCGTCGTCGTAGCGCGAGCGCAGGTTGGTCAGGCCGAGCTGGCGGAAGCGGCGCCGCGCCTGGCGCAGCAGCGCCTCGATGCGCTCGACCGTATACACCTCGCCGACCAGGGACGACAGCACCGCTGCCTGGTAACCCGACCCGGTGCCGATCTCCAGCACCCTGCGCGGCATCTCCTTCTGCCCCTCGAAGTGCTCCAGCAACGCTTCCGTCATGCGCGCCACCACCCACGGCTGGGAGATGGTCTGGCCGTGGCCGATCGGCAGCGCATCGTTCTCGTAGGCGTGCAGTTGCAGTGCCTGGTCGATGAAATGATGGCGCGGCACCGTGCGGATCACCTCGATCACGCGCGGGTCGCGGATGCCTGCATCCTGCAGGGAGGCGGCCAGCCGGTTGCGGGCGCGCTGCGAGGTCACTCCCTCGCCCTTGAGCTGGGCTGCAGGCAACGGATAGGTGATCATCGGTCAGGCCGCCTCGCCCTTGCTGCGGCGGCCGGCCATGCCGTCGCTCAGCGTCTTCATCCAGCTGCTGACCTTGTCCAGCGCCTGGAAACGGGTCAGGTCGACGTGGATCGGCGTGACCGAGACGAAGCCGCGACGTACCGCGTTGAAATCGGTGCCGGGGCCGGCGTCGTCCACCTCGCCGGCCGGTCCGATCCACCACATCGGTCGCCCGCGCGGATCAGTCTGCGCGATGCACGGCGCGGCACGGTGGCGCCGACCCAGCCGGGTGACCTCGAAGCCGGCGATCTCCGCCCAGGGCCGGTCCGGCACGTTGACGTTGAGGATGGTGTCTGCGGGCAGCGGATCGACCAGCAGACGTTGCATCAGCAGCAGCACCGCCTGCGCCGCGGCGTCGTAGTGCACGCCCTGGTGGTCTTCGCTGACCAGCGAGACGGCGATCGCCGGCAGACCGAGAAAGCGCCCTTCCATCGCCGCCGAGACCGTGCCGGAATAGATCACGTCGTCGCCCAGGTTGGCCGAGTTGTTGATGCCGGATACCACCATGTCGGGTTCTTCGTCGAGCAGGCCGGACAGCGCCAGGTGCACGCAGTCGGTGGGCGTCCCCGCCACACGGTAGTAGCCCTGGCCCATCGACAGTACGCGGATCGGCGCGTCCAGCGTCAGCGAATTGCTCGCCCCCGAGCGATCGCGATCCGGTGCCACCACGGTGACCTCTCCCACCGCCTGCAGGCGCTCGGCCAACACGCGGATGCCCGGCGCATCCACGCCATCGTCGTTGCTGACCAGAACTCGCATGATGCTCCGTCGAAAACTGCCTGCCGGCGCAGGAAGATCAAGCGCGGCGGTTTCGTGATGGTTGCAAGTCTACCGTAGCGCGCCCCCAAGTTTCACCGGGATTCAACGCATCGTGCCGCCGCTTCTGGCTAGGATGCGCAGATGAAGCGACCCAACCCGCCCCGGATCACCGACGACGATCGCCGCCTGTTCCGCGAGGCGATCGGCGAGGTGCAGCGACTCGCGCCGGTTTCCCCGCCGCCGGCGACCGCGAAACCCGCGCCACACCCGCGCATGTTCGAGGCCGACGAAGCTGCCGTGGCCAGCGAGTTGCTGGACATGGATTTCGACCCGGCCACGCTCGAAGTCGGCGAGGAACTCGGCTACCTGCGCGACGGCTATCCGCCCAGGTTGCTGCGGCAACTCAAGCGCGGCCAGTTCAGCGTGGGCGACGACCTGGACCTGCATCAGATGAACGCCGCCGCGGCCCAGGCCAGCATCGTCGCGTTCCTGGCCGAAGCGCGGCAAGCCGGCGTGCGTTGCGTGCGCATCATCCACGGCAAGGGGCTGCGTTCGAAGGCTGCCGGTCCGGTGCTGAAGGCGCTCACCGATCGCATGCTGCGCCGGCGCGACGACGTGATCGCGTTTGCCTCCGCGCGCCCGGCGCAGGGTGGCACCGGGGCGGTGATCGTCTTGCTGAAAGAGCAGAAGTGAGTGGAGAGGAGTGAGAACTGAGAGAGGGAACGGGTGCGCTGGTGCTTTCTCTTTCTCTCACTCTTCACTCATCTCCACTCACTCCTCGCCTTTAAGCTCGCGCACCACCACCGTGGCGTACGCGCCAGCGGGCAGCTCGAACGACAGTTCCAGCGCGTCCTCGCCAAGCCAGCGCCAGTGGAGATTGTGCGGAATCAGCCGCAGCGGGCGGCGCTCCTGATCCATGCGCGCGGCGGCCAGGCCGCTGGCCAGGTCGTCATTCGCCGCAGCGACTTCGCGCTCCAGCGCTCCTGCTTCGCCCTGGCTCGGCGGCTCGCCCTGCCCCCACAGCGGACCTGACGGATGGATGTCGGCGCGCGCCAATCGCGCGGCCAATTCGTCGTTGAACGGTTCCGGCCCGAACCACGAGCGCGAACCGGCCAGCGACCAGATTTCCCCTTCCAGCGGCCGGTCCCACGCATCGTGCTCGACCCGCGCCGCCAGTACGGCATTGAAGATGTGCGAACGCGCCGCGGACAGCAAAATCGAACGCTTGTCGCGATCCACCCGGCGCCCACCGAACATCGCGCGCGCCTGTGCCACGTTGCCGCCTTCGCGGCCGAAGCGCTGCTCGCCGTAATAGTTCGGCACGCCGCGCGCAGCGATCTGCCGCAGCACCGACTCCGCCCGCGCGCGATCGCCGCTCACCTCGCGCAACACCAGCACGAAGCGGTTGCCGCGCAGGGCGCCACGCTTGAGCTTGCGCGAATGCCGCGTCGCCGCCAGCACTTTCACCTCCGGGTGCGGGAACGTGGACCAGTCCGGATCGGGCCGGCCGGCCAGTTGCACCGAGAAGGTCTGCCGGGTCACGGCATGGCGATCCTTGAGGCCCGCATAACCGACCGCGACCTGCGGCACGCCGGCGAACTTCGCCAGCTCGCGCGCGACCCAGTCGGTGTTGGCGCCGCGCTTCTCCACCCACAGCAGCAGGTGCTCGCCGGCACCCTCGGCGTCGTAGCCGAGGATCTCCTCGACCAGGAAGTCCTCGGGACTGGCGCGCAGCCGGGCAGTCAGTGGCGGTTCGCCGAAAGCATGGGGCAGTTCTTGCATGGAGAAACGGCTTCTTTGGGCGAATTCGATCTGACGGGTGACTGAAGAGCAGGCTGGATTCCCGCTTGACCGGCCCTTCGGCCGTTGCATGGCGCCTCGCGGGAATGACGTCCTGCCACGCTCGGGTTCGACAACCTGAAACCGGGCCGGAAGGGTGACGATTACATCAGGAACACCGTCGCCAGTCCGAGAAAAATGAAAAAGCCGCCGCTGTCGGTCATGGCGGTGATCAGCACGCTGGAGCCCAGCGCCGGGTCGCGGCCGAAGCGGGTCATGCAGATCGGGATGCCGACGCCGGCGAAGGCCGCCAGCAACAGGTTCAGCGTCATCGCCGCGGTCATCACCAGGCCCAGCGAGGCACTGTCGTAAAGCAGCCACGCCACGATGCCGATGACGCCACCCCACACCAGCCCGTTCAGCAGCGCCACGGCCATCTCCTTGCGCCACAGGCGCCGCGCGCTGTCGGCGCTGATCTGGTTCAGCGCCAGCGCGCGCACGATCATGGTGATGGTCTGGTTGCCGGAGTTGCCGCCGATGCCGGCCACGATCGGCATCAATGCGGCCAGCGCCACCAGGCGCTCGATCGAGCCCTCGAACAAGCTGATCACGCGCGAGGCGATGAAGGCCGTCATCAGGTTGATCGCCAGCCACAGCCAGCGGTTGCGCAGGCTGGCCCAGACCGAGGCGAAGATGTCCTCCTCCTCACGCAGGCCGACCCGGCCCAGCGCCTCGCTTTCGCTCTCCTCGCGGATCACGTCCACCATGGCGTCGATGGTGATGCGGCCGATCAGGTGGCCGCGCTCGTCCACTACCGGCGCGGTCACCAGGTCGTAGCGCTCGAACGCTTGCGCCACGTCGTAGGCGTCGTCGGTGGGGTGGAAGGTGTTGACGTCCGGCGCCATCACCTCGCTGACCATGCGCTCGGGGGAATTGACCAGCAGCCAGTGCAGCGGCAGGACGCCAGTCAGCAGGTTGTCCTGGTTGATGACGAACAGCTTGTCGGTCTGTGGCGGCAGTTCTTCCCAGCGGCGCAGGTAACGCAGCACCACTTCGAGACTCACGTCCTCGCGGATCGTGACCATCTCGAAGTCCATCAGCGCGCCGAGCTGGTCCTCCTCGTAGGACAGCGCCGACTGCACCTGCTCGCGTTGCTGCGAGTCGAGGCTGGCCATCAGCTCCGGCAGCACCGCCGTGGGCAGGTCTTCGACCAGGTCGGCCAGTTCGTCGGCGTCCAGCGTTTCGGCGGCGGCGAGGATCTCGTGGCGATCCATGTCCGCGATCAGCGATTCCCGCACCGCATCGGACACTTCCAGCAGGATCTCGCCGTCGCGGTCGGCCTTGACCAGTTGCCAGACCGCCAGGCGCTCGTCCAGCGGCAGCGATTCGAGGACGAAGGCGATGTCGGCCGGGTGCAGCTCGTCCAGTTGCTGGCGCAGGTCCGCCAGCACGTCCGCGGGCAGGCGGCCGTCGCCTTCGTGACGATGCAGCAGCTCGACGATGGTGTCGAGCCGATCGTGCAGCCGGTTGGCGACGCTGCGGGCCTCGATCTCGGTCATGCGCGCTCCAGCAGCACGCACGCCTGCGCGGCGATGCCCTCGCCGCGGCCGCAGAAACCGAGCCTTTCGGTGGTGGTGGCCTTGATGCTGACGCAACCGATGTCGCAGGCCAGGTCGGCAGCGAGAATTTCGCGCATCGCCTGCGCATGCGGACCGACCTTCGGTGCCTCACCGATCACGGTGACATCGGCGTTGCCCAAGGCGTAGCCATGCTGCGCCATCAGCATTGCCGCATGGCGCAGGAACTGGCGGCTGTCGGCGCCGCGCCAGCGTGCGTCGGTGGGCGGGAAATGACGGCCGATGTCGCCCAGTGCCAGCGCGCCGAAGATGGCGTCGCACAGCGCGTGGATCACCACATCGCCGTCGGAGTGCGCCACCACGCCGCGATCGTGCGGCACGCGCACGCCACCGAGCACGAGGTGGTCACCCTCGCCGAACGCGTGCACGTCGAAACCGCTGCCTATCCTCATGAACTTGTCCTTGCGAGCAGGAACTGCGCCAGCGCGAAATCCGCTGCCGTGGTCACCTTGATGTTGTCCTCGGCGCCTTCGACCAGCAACGGCGAGAACCCGGCCAGCTCCATCGCCATCGCCTCGTCGCTGACGTCCACGCCACGCTGATGCGCATCGCGCAGCGCCGCCGTCAACGGGCCACGCCGGAACATCTGCGGCGTGAACGCGCGCCAGCGCGACTCACGCGGTTCGGTGCGCGCGACGCATCCGTTCACGTCGGCGTGCTTGAGCGTATCGCGCAGCGGCGCACCGAGCAGGCCGCCGTCGCCTCGCCCGCCCCGCTCGATCAGCTGGCCGATGTCATCCAGCCGCACGCAGGGACGCGCCGCATCGTGTACCAGCACGAACTCCGCATCGCCGACACCCGCAGGCAGCGCGTCGAGCCCGGCCAGCACCGATTCACTGCGCTGCGCGCCGCCGACAGCGGTCAGCACCGGCTTGCCGCACACGTCGCGCAGGCCCGGCCAGTGCCGGTCATCGACCGCGAGCGTCACCAGCAGGCCGCCGATCCGCGGATGCGCGGCGAGGCGCGCCAGCGTGTGTTCGATCAGTGTCCGGCCAGCCAGCAACTGGTATTGCTTGGGCAAGTCGCCGCCGGCCCGCACGCCCCGCCCGGCCGCCGGCACCACGCACCACAACGTGGTGCCGGTCATGGCGAGCCGCGCGCAGCGGATGCGGCCGTGGCCGGCGAGCTGCCCGCGCGCGCGGGCTCGACCACCTGGTAGAACACCTCGCCGGGCTTGATCAACCCCAACTCGGTACGCGCGCGCGCCTCGACCGCCTGGTCGCCATGCTTGAGGTCGTGCACGTCGGCGGCCAGCGCCTGGTTGCGCTTCTGCAGGCGCGCGTTGTCGCCGGTCTGCTTGTTCACCGCGATGCGCAAACTGTCCACCTCCTGCATGCTGCCGCTGCCGAACCACAGCTTCAGCTGCAAGCCGACCAACAGCAGCAACAACAGCAGGGCGATCCAACGCAGCATGGCGGCGTGTCCCGCTCAGCCCGGCAAACGGCCGAGGTTGGGGAACGCCTCGCGACCGGCGTAGCGCGCAGCCGAGCCCAGCGCCTCCTCGATGCGCAGCAACTGGTTGTACTTCGCCACGCGGTCGCTGCGGCACAGCGAGCCGGTCTTGATCTGGGTCGCCGTGGTGGCCACCGCGATGTCGGCGATGGTGGTGTCCTCGGTCTCGCCGGAGCGGTGCGAGATCACCGCCGCGTACTTCGCCGCGTCGGCCATGGCAATCGCCTCCAGCGTCTCGGACAGCGTGCCGATCTGGTTCACCTTGATGAGGATCGCGTTGGCGATGTTCTTCTCGATGCCCTCGCGGAAGATCGCCGGGTTGGTCACGAACAGGTCGTCGCCGACCACCTGCACGCGCTCGCCGATCGCGTCGGTGAGCAGCTTCCAGCCGTCCCAGTCGCCTTCGGCCATGCCGTCCTCGATGGTGACGATCGGATACTGCTTCGCCCAGCCGGCGAGCAGGTCGACGAACTCGGCCGAGCTGTACTGCTTGCCTTCGCCGGCGAGGTCGTACTTGCCGTTCTTGTAGAACTCCGAGCTGGCCGCGTCGAGGCCGAGCAGGATCTCGCTGCCGACCTTGTAGCCGGTCTTGTTGATCGCTTCGAGGATGGTGTCGATCGCCTCGACGTTGGAGCGCAGGTTCGGCGCAAAGCCGCCCTCGTCGCCCACCGAAGTGGCGAGGCCACGGCCGTGCAGCACGCTCTTCAACGCATGGAAGATCTCCGCGCCGGCGCGCAGCGCCTCGGCGAAGCTCGGCATGCCGACCGGCAGGATCATGAACTCCTGCACGTCGACGTTGTTGTCGGCGTGCGCGCCGCCGTTGATGATGTTCATCATCGGCACCGGCAACGCGCCGGGCTTGCCGTGCGACAGGTACTGCCACAGCGGCTCGCCGCGCGAAGCTGCCACCGCGTGCGCCGCCGCCATCGACACGCCGAGCAGCGCATTCGCACCCAGCCGGCCCTTGTTCGGCGTGCCGTCCAGCGCAACGAGCTTGGCGTCGAGGCCCTTCTGATCGGCCGCATCGAAACCCTTCAGCGCATCGGCGATGGTGCCATTGACGTTGGCTACCGCGTTCTTCACGCCCTTGCCGCCGTAGCGCGACTTGTCGCCGTCGCGCAGCTCGACCGCCTCGCGCGAACCGGTGGAGGCGCCGCTCGGCACCGCGGCGCGGCCGAAGCCGCCGCCGGCCAGGGTGACTTCGGCTTCCAGCGTGGGGTTGCCGCGCGAGTCGAGGATTTCACGGGCGTGGATGCGGGTGATCAGAGTGGTCATGGTTATCCGTCAGTGAAGTGTTGTCGTAGGGGCCCGCTCGCGGGCGATGCTTTTACAGATCCCGAATCCCCGCTCTCAGCAGACGAACGTCCGGTCATCCCGACCCAACAGCATCGCCCGCGAGCGGGCTCCTGCAGGCGTGGTCACACGTCCTGTTCGAGGAAGCGGTGGCGCTTGGTCACGGCGTCCAGTTCCAGCAGGGTTTCCAGCAACGCCTCCATCTTGCCCAGCGGCCACGCATTCGGGCCGTCGGACAGCGCCTTGCTCGGATCGGGATGGGTCTCGGCGAACAGGCCGGCCACGCCGACCGCCACCGCCGCGCGCGCCAGCACCGGCACGAATTCGCGCTGGCCGCCGGAGCTGGCACCCTGCCCGCCCGGCAACTGCACCGAATGCGTCGCGTCGAACACCACCGGGCAACCGGTCTCGCGCATCACGCTGAGCGAGCGCATGTCCGAGACGAGGTTGTTGTAGCCGAAGCTGGCACCGCGTTCGCAGACCATGATGTGGTCGTTGCCGACGGCCCTGGCCTTGGCCACCACGTGCTTCATGTCCCACGGCGCCAGGAACTGGCCCTTCTTGATGTTTACCGGCTTGCCGGCACGCGCCACTTTCTGGATGAAGTCGGTCTGCCGGCACAGGAAGGCCGGCGTCTGCAGCACGTCGACCACCGATGCCACCTCGTCCATCGGCGTGTACTCGTGCACGTCGGTGAGCACCGGCACGCCGATCTGGCGCTTCACTTCGCCCAGGATGCGCAGGCCCTCTTCCAGGCCGGGCCCACGGAAGCTCTCGCCGGAGGAGCGGTTGGCCTTGTCGAAGCTGGATTTGAAGATGAAGGGGATGCTCAGCCGCGCGGTGATTTCCTTCAGCATGCCGGCGGTGTCCAGCTGCAGCTGCTCGGATTCCACCACGCAGGGGCCGGCGATCATGAACAGGGGTTGGTCGAGGCCGACCTCGAATCCGCAAAGCTTCATGACTCTTTCCCGTTCAAAGCGTTCTTGATTCCATCATGCCCGCATTCGCGGGAATGACAGCCACGAGGGTGTCGCGTTGCCGCGTCATGCCGTCGCCTGCACCGGCGCCAGCTTCTCGCCGACGCGCACGGCCTTGTACTCGCGTGCCGCGCGCACGAAGCCGCTGAACAACGGGTGGCCGTCGCGCGGGGTCGAGGTGAACTCCGGGTGCGCCTGGCAGCCGAGGAACCACGGATGCTGCTGTTGCGGGAGTTCGACGATCTCCACCAGCAGGTCGTCCATCGACTTGCCGGAGATCACCAGGCCCAGGTCCTCGAACGTCTGCCGATAGCGGTTGTTGAACTCGTAGCGATGGCGATGGCGCTCGCGCATGACGTCCTGCCCGTACATCGCGCGCGCCAGCGTGCCGGCCTTGAGCCGGCATTCCTGCGAACCCAGGCGCATGGTGCCGCCCAGGTCGGAGCGGTCGTTGCGCTGCTCGACTTCACCGGTCGCGGTGGTCCACTCGGTGATCAACGCGATCACCGGGTTCGGCGTGTTGCGGTCGTTCTCGCTGGAATCGGCGTCGGTCAGGCCAGCCACGTGGCGGGCGAAATCCACCACCGCCGCATGCATGCCGTAGCAGATGCCGAAATAGGGCACGCCGTGCTCGCGGGCGTACTTCGCCGCCAGCACCTTGCCCTCGAAGCCGCGCTTGCCGAAGCCGCCGGGCACCAGGATGGCGTCGGCCTTGCCCAGCACCTTGGCGGCGCCTTCGGCCTCGACCTGCTCGGAGTCGATCCAGTCCAGGTTGACCCGTGTCTGCTGCTTGATGCCGCCGTGGCGCAGCGCCTCGCCGAGCGACTTGTAGGCGTCCTTGTGCTCGACATACTTGCCCACGATGGCGACGGTGACCTCGTCCTTCGGGTGCTCCACCGCGTCCACCGTGCGCTGCCACTCGGACAGGTCGGCCGGCTTGGCGGCCAGGCCGAGCTTCTTCACCACGATGTCGTCCAGGCCCTGCTGGTGCAGCCACAGCGGCTGCTTGTAGATCACGTCGACGTCGGCCGCGCTGATCACGGCGGATTCGGGCACGTTGGTGAACAGCGCGATCTTGCGCCGTTCGGCCTCGGGCAGCGGCTCCTCGCAGCGGCACAGCAGGATGTCCGGCTGGATGCCGATCGAGCGCAGCTCCTTCACCGAGTGCTGGGTCGGCTTGGTCTTGATCTCGCCGGCGGCCTTGATGTACGGCACCAGGGTCAGGTGCATGAACACCACCTTCTCCGGACCGTGCTCGATGCGCAACTGCCGGATCGCCTCCAGGAACGGCAGCGACTCGATGTCGCCCACGGTACCGCCGATCTCCACCAGCGCCACGTCGAAGCCGCGGGTGGCCTCGTGGATGCAGTGCTTGATCTCGTCGGTGATGTGCGGGATCACCTGCACGGTGGCGCCGAGGTAATCGCCGCGACGCTCCTTGCGGATCACCGCCTCGTAGATCTTGCCGGTGGTGATCGAGTTCTTGCCGGACAGGCGGGTGCGCACGAAGCGCTCGTAGTGGCCAAGATCGAGGTCGGTCTCGGCGCCGTCGTCGGTCACGTAGACCTCGCCGTGCTGGAACGGACTCATCGTGCCCGGGTCCACATTGATGTAGGGATCGAGCTTCATCATGGTGACCGAGAGGCCGCGCGCTTCGAGGATGGAGGCGAGCGACGCCGCCGCGATGCCCTTGCCAAGCGAGGACACCACACCGCCGGTGACGAAAATCAGGGGGGTCATGGAAAGCAGCCGTGCGGGAAATTGGCATTTTAGCTGCAGAACCGTCCGACGGCGAGATGGCGTGCGAAAAATCGACCCCATCGGTTCATTTCCGGGGCAGCGCGTGCATGAAAACGGCAGATGGCGCCTGCTAGCATGACAGGATGAACAATCCCGTCCCCGCCCGTCTCGCCGCCTTGCGCGCGGCCATGCAGCAGCACGGCGTCGCTGCCGTGCTCGTTCCCAGTGCCGATCCGCATCTGTCCGAGTACCTGCCGGCGCACTGGTCGGCACGGACATGGCTGTCCGGGTTCGACGGATCGGCCGGCACGCTCATTGTCGGTCGCGAGCAGGCCGGGCTGTGGACCGACTCGCGCTATTTCGCGCAGGCCGAGCAGCAGCTGGCCGGCAGCGGCGTCGCGCTGATGAAGCTGCGCGTACCGCACACGCCCGAGCATCTGGAATGGCTGCAGCAGCAACTGCATGACGGCGACGTGCTGGCGGTGGCCGGGGACAGCGTGGCTGTCGCCACCCGGCACCAGATCGAACACCGGCTGGCGGAGACCGGCGCCACCGTGCGCACCGACCTGGACCTGCCGGGCGAGATCTGGACGGATCGCCCCGCCCTGCCGGCGTCGCCGGTGGTCGAGCACGCGCTGGCCTGGGCCTGCATCCCCCGCGCGGAAAAGTTCGCGCGCCTGCGCAAGGCGATGCGCAAGCTCGGCGCCAGCCATCACCTGGTGTCAAGCCTCGACGACATCGCCTGGCTGACCAACCTGCGCGGCAGCGATGTCGAGTGCAACCCGGTGTTCCTCGCCCACCTGCTGGTACAGGCCAACGCCGGCGCCACCTTGTTCGTCGGCCGCGCCAAACTCGATGATGCGCTGGTCGCGGCACTGGCCGCCGACGGCATCGGCATCGCCGATTACGCTTCGATCACCTCGGCGTTGCCGGAGCTGGGCGCGGACGACCGCCTGCTGCTGGACAGCGGCCGCGTGGTCAGCTCGATCGCCGCGGCAATCGCGCCGGAGGTCACACGCATCGAGGCGCCCAACCCCAGCACGGCGTTCAAGGCGGTCAAGAGCGCCGCCGAACTCGACCATGTCCGCGACGTGATGCGCCGCGACGGCGCGGCGCTGGTGCGCGGTTTCCGCCGGCTGGAACAGCGGCTCGCCGCCGGCATGACGCTGACCGAGCTGGACGTGGACACGCTGCTGCACGAGGAACGCTCGGCCCAACCCGGCTGGGTCGGCGAGAGCTTCGCCACCATCGCCGGCTACCAGGCCAACGGCGCATTGCCGCACTACCGCGCCACGCCGCAGTCGCACAGCACGCTGCAGGCAAAGGGCCTGCTGCTGATCGACTCGGGCGGACAGTACCTCGGCGGCACCACCGACATCACCCGCGTGCTCGCCCTGGGCGAGACCACCGCCGAGCAGCGCCGCGATGCCACGCTGGTGCTGAAGGGCATGATCGGGCTGTCGCGCGCGCGTTTTCCCAAAGGCGCCAGCGGCCCGCAACTGGATGCGCTGGCGCGTGCGCCGCTGTGGGCGGCGGGCATGGATTACGGCCACGGCACCGGCCATGGCGTGGGTTATTTCCTCAACGTGCACGAAGGCCCGCACGGCATCCGCGCACCGGTGCCCGGCGGCGCACTGGTGCCGCTGGAGCCGGGCATGATCAGCTCGATCGAGCCGGGCCTGTACAAGCCCGGCCGGCACGGCATCCGCCACGAAAACCTGGCCGTGGTGGTCGAGGCCGACCGCACCGAGTTCGGCGAATTCCTCGCCTTCGAGACACTCACGATGTGCCCGTTCGATCGCCGCGCGCTCGAACCGAACCTGCTCAACCCGGAAGAGCGCGCCTGGCTGGACGACTACCACGCCAACGTCCGCGCCGCGCTCAGCCCGCTGCTGGCCGACGCCGATCTGGAGTGGCTGAACCGCCACTGCGCGCCGCTGTAGGCCGCGCCCTGCGGCAGGCCCCATGGACCTGCCGTCGCGCCGCGGGTCACAGCCCCAGGTTGTTGTGCTCCAGCACGCGTTCGGCGCGATAACTCGAACGCACCAACGGCCCGGCGACCGCTTCCACGAAACCCTTGCCCAGCGCCAGTTCGCGATAGGCACGGAATTCGTCCGGGGTGACGAAGCGCTCCACCGGCAGGTGGTGCGGGCTGGGCCGCATGTACTGGCCCAGGGTGACCACGTCCACGCAGGCGGCGCGCATGTCGTCCAGCGCCTGCTCGATCTCGGCGTCGGTTTCGCCCAGGCCCAGCATCAGGCTGGTCTTGGTGAGCGTCCTGGGCGCGTGGCGCTTGGCGAACGCCAGCACGTCCAGGGTCTGCTCGTAGCCGGCGCGCGGGTCGCGCACCGGATGGGTGAGGCGGCGCACGGTTTCCAGGTTCTGCGCGTAGGTGGCCAGGCCGGCGTCGAGCACGGTGGCGACGCTGGCATGGTTGCCGGCGAAATCGGGCGTGAGCGCCTCCACCGCGGTGTCGGGCGAACGCAGGTGGATGGCCTTCACGCAGGCGGCGTAGTGGGCGGCGCCGCCGTCCGCCAGGTCGTCGCGATCCACCGAGGTGAGCACCACGTACTTGAGCCCCATCAGCGCCACCGCGTCGGCCACCTTGGCCGGCTCCAGCGGGTCGAGCCAGCCGTTCGGGTTGCCGGTGGACACCGAGCAGAACTTGCACGCGCGCGTGCACACCGAGCCCATCAGCATCAGCGTGGCGGTGCCGCGGCCCCAACACTCGGCGATGTTGGGGCACTTGGATTCGGCGCACACGGTGTTGAGCTGGTGCGTGCGCACGATATCGGCCACTTCCTCGTAATGCGCGCCGCTGGGCAGCTTCACGCGCAGCCATGGCGGCTTGCGGCTGACGTCGGGCTCATGGCTGTGTGCGTTGGGCTTCTGGCCGCCCTTTACCGCACGCGTGCCCTGCGGACTGGTGAACTTGCTGCCGTCCGGGATGGAAGGGTTGCTGGACATGGGGATGCGGGCTGGCTGGACTGCCGCCAGTGTCGCGCGCCACGCCTGGGCCTGCCCTGATGCACGTCAAAGCAGCCGAGTCGATGCCACGCGCCGCATGCCGATCAACCGCGCCGTGGCGGCACCAATCGCAGACGGGGGGAGCCGCTCTGCTGGTTGGGGCTGAGCAACGCCTGGATTTCCTCGGCCTGCAACGGATACGAGTAGAGGTAGCCCTGTCCCTCGACGCAACCGGCGCGCAGCAGGAACTCGTGCTGCGCCTCGGTCTCGATGCCTTCGGCGATGGTGACCAGGCCCAGGCTGCGCGACATCGCCAGCATCGCCTCGGTAATCGCCGCGTCGTTGGCGTCGCCGGGCAGGCCGGTGACGAAAGAGCGGTCGATCTTCAGGTAAGTGACGGCCGGCAGCTTGAGGTACGCCATCGAGGAGTAGCCGGTGCCGAAATCGTCGATGGCCACGTCGATGTTCAGCATGTCCAGCGTCTGCATGGTGCGCTGGGTGTCGTCGCCCAGCCGCAGCATCGCGCTCTCGGTGATCTCCAGCAGCAGGCGGTGCGGCGACACGCGGCGCGACTGCAAGGTGCGGCTGACCCCGTCGACGAAGGATGGATGGCCGAACCAGCGCGCGGAGATGTTCACCGCCACGCGGATCGGCGGCACGCCGGCCAGGTCCCAGGCCTGGATCTGGGCGCAGGTGGCCTGCAGCACCCATTCGTCGATGCGCCGGATCAGGCCCAGACTCTCCGCCACCGGGATGAACTCGCCGGGCAGTACCTCGCCGCGCTCCGGATGCTGCCAGCGCAGCAGCGCCTCCACCGCAACGATGCGCCCGCTGCCCAGCTCGATGCTGGGCTGGAACACCAGGCGGAACTCGCCCCGGCTCAGTGCCTGGCGCAGTTCGGTCGCCAGCTGCAGGCGGCGCCGGTTGTCGGCATGCATCATCGGCGTGTAGAAGCGGAACGCGTTGCGCTCCTCGGTCTTGGCCGCATACATCGCCGCGTCGGCGTTGGCGATGAGGGTGGCCGCGTCGTTGCCGTCCAGCGGGTAGCCGGCCACGCCGATGCTGGCGGTGAGCACGACCTCGTAATCGTCCAGCACCAGCGGCTCGGACAGCGTCGCCAGCAACCGGTTGACGATCGCCCGCGCATCCTCGCGCAGGCTCAGTCGCGGCAGCAGCACGGTGAACTCGTCGCCGCCGATGCGTCCGGCCACGTCGCCGTCGGAGAGCTGCCGGCTGATGCGCTCGCCCACTTTCACCAGCAAGCGGTCGCCGATCGCGTGACTGTAACTGTCATTGACGATCTTGAATGCATCCAGGTCGATGAACAGCACCACCGCCGCCAGCCGCTCGCGCTCGGCCTGGGCGATCGCCTCGCTGCAGTAGCGTTCGAACTCGGCGCGATTGACCAGGCCGGTGAGCGGATCGTGCCGGGCCAGGTGTTCCAGCCGGCGCTGGTTGGCCTTGGCCTCGTGGATGTCGGTGCACACCGCCACGTAATACGTCACGTGGCCGTCGCCATTGCGGATCGCGCTGAGGCTCAAGTGTTCCGGATAGGTCGTGCCGTCGGCGCGGGTGCTCAGCACCTCGCCGATCCAGTTGCCGCCGGCGGCCACCTCGTCCCAGATGGCTTTCGGCAGCGCACGCCCGTCCGGCAGGCGGCGCGTGTCGCCCAGCCGCCGGCCCTGCAGCGCCAGGCTGCTGAAGCCGGTCAGCTCGGTGTGCGCCGCGTTGGTGGAGGTGATCCGCTGCTGCGCGTCGGCGATGACCACGCCCTCGGCGATGCTGGCCAGCGCCTCGGCCGCCACCCGGCGCTCCTGTTCCATCGCCACCCGCTCGGAGATGTCGCGGATGATCGCCTGGCACACCGGCAACTCGCCCCAGCTGGCAACGCTGGTCTGGGTCTCCACCGGGCGGGAGCTGCCGTCGGCGGCCAGCAGCGCGTTGGTGGCGGCACGCCCCGCCTGCTGGCCGGCCAGCGGCTGCAGGAACAGGTGCACGTAGCGGTCGCCGATCAGCTCCTTCGCGCTGCGCCCGGTCCAGGCCGCCGCCGTGCGGTTCACGTCGAGGATGCGCCCGCTGCCTTCGTCGATCATCACGATCGCGTCGGCGGCGCTGTCGAACAGCAGCCGGTAGCGCTCCTCGCTGCCGCGGATGCTTTCCAGGATGCGCCGCGCCATGCCCAGCCACAGCAGCACGGCGACCAGGGTCACCGCGACCACGCCACCGAAGAGCAGCTTGCCGACCCACGAGGCGCCACGCGCCACCTCGAGCGAGAAGACGTTGGTGCGCGGCTCGATGAATCGGTTCAGCTCATGAATGCGACTGCGTTGGCGAAGCTGCTCGGCCGGCGGCAGGCCACCGGCCGCGTAGGCGCGTTGCAACTCGCCGGCAATCTCGTCCAGCTCGGTAATGGCGTCGTCGACCGAGTACCAGGCGCGCAGCGCCTCGCTGATATGCGGCGCCGACGAAAAATGCTGGAGGATGAAGATCATCCCGGGGATGGCATCGGGGATCACGCTGCCCCGGGCGAACGCCTGGGCGACCTTGTCGTGGTCGAACTGGCCCGAGGCGATCGCGTCGCGGGCCCAGCGATCGGAGAGCACTACCGCGTAGTGGCGCCTGAAGCCGGCCAGGTCCGCGGCGTCGCCGCTGATCGCATAGGCTTCCAGGTCGATCACCGACTGCTTCTGCGCCTTGGACCACAGACTCTCGCCGTTGAGGAAACCGGCGAGAGTGATCTGGATCTGCAACGCGCCCCAGGTCAAGGCCAGCATCAGCCCCACCATCGCGATCAGCGCATACGCCAGCGGCATCAGTCGCCGCGACAATGGCTTTTGCAAGGTGGCTCGGGAAGTGCGCATCATGCCCCTTCTACCATGACTGGTGCCTTGTGACCCACTGCGTGCTCCTTGGTTGCTGCAGTTCGGTACGTCAGGCGGCGGCTTCCCTCAGGGCCTCCAACTCGTAACGCGTGCCGATGCAATGATCCATGCTGATGCGCATGCTTACATAGCTGCGCTTGATGCAACTGGCAATATGTTCCACGTCGTGCGCGGCCGGGGTCGTCCCCATCAACGTGCAGACGATCTCCAGCGCCTCCCACGGATGGGTATCGTCATAAGCGGCATGAAGTTGAAGCCAGCGCAAACTGCCGGCACGTTCCTTCGGCGCGAAGCTCTCGGCATAGGCCTTGCTTTCGTATACGCGCTGCGACCACTCGCCGGTGGCCCCCTCGACGGCATAGTTGGTGGCTGCGATGCTCGCCGCCAGCGAACCGCTGGCGCAAATCTCCTCGCACCAGTCCGCCAGGGTACCGGTGCCGTGCGGCGCCCGGCCGTTCAGCACGTCCTCGCGCTCAACGCCCGCGCCTTCGGCCCAGTTGAGCCAGTATTCGGCATGGTTCTGCTCCACGCGGATGTTGCGCACCAGCCAGCGCCGGGCCAGGTTGTCGCCGGGGCTGCGGCCGAAGCGGGTCTTGAGCAGGCTCAGCGCCATGTACGCCGGGAAACGCTCGATCACCGGCCAGATCCCGACCATGAAGTGACGCGTCGCCGTTTGGCTGAGCGAAGCCTCCCTCATCAGGTCCCACATCTCGTGCCGCACGACGCCTTGCTTGGCGGCTTCGCAATCGGCCACCATGTCCTGCGCCCATTGAGGGTAGCTGGTCAGTTCGGTGAGCGGGCCGGTACGTTCAAAACGGGTGTTCATCGTCCATCTCCTTACAGGTGGGTGTTGCGGTGGTTCGCCATTGCCTGACCGTGCGCTGGATTGCTGCCGGCCTCGATCGGGCGCCGCCTTCTTCGGCGACACCACGAAAATTCATGCATCGGCCGCACTGGCCACCGGCAGCACGAACCCGGGCCAATGCCCGACTCGCGCGCGACCATCGTGCCGCCTGCAGCGGTTGCAGTGTGGATACCATGTCGCAGTCCACGCATCCGCGCCACCCGGCATCGTTTGGACGTCCGGACCCGGATCGGTTTTCGCGGGGTTCGAGAGTGGGCTGACGGCGACCACGCCGCAGCGGCCGAGTCGCCGCACAGGACCCGCGGCAGCGCCTCGCGCCGCATCGGCCGGCCGGGCGCATCAGCGCAGCACCCCGACGGTGGCATACCGATGAAGCCTCTTGTCGTCGTCGCCCTGCCCGGTCGATTGCATGGACACCCCCGCGGGAACTATGCCGCAGATGGCGACGACGCGCGAGCCGAGCCGCGGATGGTGACTAGCCGAAGGAACGCCGTTCGCGGTCCCGTCAATGCACCGACGGCGCCGTCGGCGCCAGCACCGCCTCGGTCACGCTGCTGCCGTCGTGGCCGAACACGGAGTGGTTTTCTTCGGTGCGCCGCGACACCGCCAGCAGGCGCGTGCCGACCTGCTGCAACGCGTAGTCGGTGGTGGTGCCGAACTCGATGCTGATGAGCAGCTTGCGCCCCTTGATCGCCAGCATGTTGCGCACCGCCACCGGCACGCCATCGGCGCCCAGCCACACACTGAGCTGGCCGACGTACTTCTTGACCGACATCTCCTTGTTCGCTGACGGCGGCATCGGCACGTCGAACACCAGCAGGCGCGCCGGCTTGCCGTTGCGGGTGTCGTCGCGCTGGCTGGCCAGGGTCGCGCCGTCGAGCTGGCGCAGCAGCACCGGCGCGTAATTCACCATCGGCTGCACGTTGACCGGGCTCAATTGGCCGAGCAGGTCCTGCACCGGCGTCGGCGCATCCTTGTTCTTCGCGTTCACCGCCGCCTCGGCCGCGGCACGCTGCAGCAGCTCCGGCGAAAAATGCAGCTCCAGGCCATCGGTGCCGCTGCGCACGCCCAGCTGCAGCTGCGCGCGCTCGATCTTGCCGTCTTCCTTCTTCACCGTGCTGCTGACGCGCGCCGTGGCCAGCAGCGGCTGCGCCGGCTGCAGCTTGCCCAAGGTGGCACGCAGGTCGGACACGGCATCGGCCCGGGCCAGTGCCGGCAAGGCGAGCGCGGCGAGCAGCGCGGCAAGGATCACGCGTGAGGTCATGGTACGGTTCCGGTCGCCAGGGGCGGCCAGTATCGCCTGCCCGGGCGGCGCGCACACGGTCGGCGCCGCCGGCAGTTCAACCGGCGTGCTTGTGCGGCACCGCGCGCACGGTCGGCTCGAACAGGATGCCCACGCGGCTGGCCGGCGCATCGCGATACAGGCCCAGCACGCAGTGCTCCGCGCGCAACGCAAAGTCCGCGTAATAGACCACGCCCGGATAGGGCACGAAGGTCAGGTCGGGCGAACACGAATACATCCGCTGGTAGCCGCTGGCCACCAGCACCTTGAACAGCATCAGGCGCTCGCCCGTCGGCACCTGCAGCTCGCCGTGGCTGCTCTTGAGGTCGTAGCACCGGCGACCATCGCAGAAACTCAGCGGCATCGCCTGGCTGGCCAGGTTCGGCGACAGCTTGATCGTGGCCAGCGGCTGGCCGGCCGCCGGCTGGTACATCGGCAGCCCCGCGCAGCCGCCAAGAACGGCAGCGGCCACGGCGGTCAGCAGCCGGCGGGTGACGTGATCGGCGCTCATCGGTGGCCTGCCTGTGCATGGACATAAGAGACGTAGCGCTTCTCGATCTCGCCCGCGTCGAGGTCGCCGGCGGAGTAGTCCTGGTCGAACAGCACGAACACCCAGTCGCCCATGTCGCCCGCCACCCGGCCAACGGTGAGGTCCATGGTGGGGCGGTCGCGGATGGCATCCGGCAGCGATTCGTACAGGCGGAGATACCGTTTGTGCCGCTGCAGCGCCAGCTCGGCGCAGCGGTACATCAGATAGGCGTGGGTAGTGTCGCGGTCGATGTAGCCGTTGCCGGAGAAACCCACCTTGAGCAGTTCACCCGGGCCGGGCTGCTCCCAGTAACCGCCGGTGTAACCGCGGATCACCCCCTTGTCGGAGTGATAGCCCGTGGCGCAGCCGCCAAGCAGCACGGCGGCCACCATCGCCCACATCCTTCTTCCCATCCCCTTCCCCCGTTCCCTCGCCAGCCTGTCGCGGCGAAAAGCCGCCTCGATGCGTATCCGCCGACGCGTGCCGCGCGATGATGCACGGCCACCCCGGTGGCCGCAAGCGCTTCAGGCCAGGGCGCGGCGCAACTGGGCGAACGCCCTGGTGATGGCGTGCGGATCGATCACGCCGTAGCCGAACGTCACCGCCGGCTCGATCGTGCGCGTCATCGCGTAGCTGGCGGTGGATTCGGCGCCGACGGCGTGGCGCAGGATGATCGGCATGAGCCGGGCCGCCCGCGCGGGATCGCGGAATCGCGCGGCCAGATGCAGGCCGGCTTCGGAGGGAATCGGTTGCAACCAGCGGCCGAGTTCACCCTGCAGCGCGTCGAGCAGGGCCGCGCGGCGCTCGGCGTAGATCGGCCGCATGTGGCGCACGTGCCGCGCGAGGTGGCCGTCGCGGATGAAGGCGGCAAGCGCGGCCTGGGTTATGCCGTCGCAATGCGAGTCGACGCAGTGCTTGACGGTGACCAGCCCGCTGCGCGCCCACGCCGGCGCCACCACGAAGCCCTTGCGCAGCGAGGGAAACATGCTCTTGGAGAAAGTGCCGACGTAGAACACCAGGCCGTCGCGGTCCAGCGTTTGCAGCGCATCGAGCGGACGGTCGCCGAAGCGGAACTCGCCGTCGTAGTCGTCCTCCACGATCACCGCATGGCGACGACGCGCGAAGTCGAGCAAGTCGGCACGCCGACGCAGCGACATCGCCACGCCGGTGGGCGACTGGTGCGACGGGGTGACGCTGATGATGCGCACGTCGTCGGGCAGGCGCTCGACGCACAGGCCCTCGTCGTCCACCGGCAGCGGCACCAGTTGCGCGCCGGCGGCGGCGAACGCGGCGCGCACCGGCGGGTAGCCCGGTTCCTCCACCGCCACCTTCGTCTGCCCCGGCGTGACCAGCAGGCGGGCGATCAGGTCGAACGCCTGCTGCGCGCCGGAGGTGACGATCACATCGTCGGCGCCGCAGGCCACCGCGCGGGTGAACGCGACGTGCTGAGCGATCGCCTCGCGCAAGGCAGGGATGCCTTGCGACGGTGCATAGGCGAACGGTTCGCGCGCGCTCTGGCGCAGCGTCTGCGCCATCAGCCGGCGCCAGACCTCGTGCGGAAAATGGCGGTGGTCGGGAATGCCCAGACGGAAATTTCGCTCGGGCAGGCTGCGCGCCGGCGACGGCTGCAGGAACGGCGTGCGCCATGCCGGCGCGAAACGCGATTCGTCCGCGCCCGTGTGCACCGGCCTGGATCGCCGCCGAACGAACTCGGCGACCCGCGGCCGGGCGCCCTGACGTGGGGCCAGGTAACCCTCCGCGATCAGCAGGTCGTAGGCGGCGACCACGGTATTTCGCGCCACGCCCAGGGCCTCGGCCACTTTCCGCGTGGCGGGCAACGCGGCGTGTGGTGGCAGGCGGCCGTCCAGGATCGCCGCGCGCAATTGCTGGTGCAGCGCCTGCGTGAGCGTGCCTGAGCCACGCGGCAGCAGCACGGGGAACGGAAAAACTGGTTCCATGGAATCTCTCGGGAATGGGTCAATCACAGGTCCAGATTATGCCTAGAGTCGGCACCGTACGGCGGGCACCGCCCGCCGTTCCCGAGTCGAAAAGCCGGCGGGCACCACCCCGCCCCAAGCGAGGCCAGACCATGACAAACGCCATCTGCGAAACCTGCGGCACGCAATACCCGAACGTCCCCACGCACTGCGCCGTCTGCGAGGATGAGCGCCAATACGTCGGCGCGCGCGGCCAGACCTGGACGACGCACGACGCCCTGAAAGCCACCCACACGCTGCGCCTGCAGGACGAAGCCGGCGTGCTCGGCATCGGCCTGGCGCCGGATTTCGCCATCAACCAGCGCGCGCTGTACCTGCCCACCGACGCGGGCAACATCCTGTGGGAAGCCTTGAGCCTGGTGACCGACGAGGCGGTCGCCGCCCTGAAGGCGCGCGGCGGCGTGGACCTGATCGCGATCTCGCACCCGCATTTCTACGCTTCGATGCTGGAGTGGAGCGAGGCGTTCGGCAACGTGCCGATCCTGCTGCACGAGGCGGACCGCGACTGGGTGCGCCGGCCGTCGCCGAACGTGCAGTTCTGGCGCGGCGAGGTCTACCGCCTGTCCGACGCGGTGACCCTGATCAACAGCGGCGGCCACTTTCCCGGCAGCACCGTGCTGCACTGGAAGAACGGGCCGCGACCCGGCGGCGCGCTGTTCTCCGGCGACGCGCCGCACGTCGCCAGCGACCGCCGCCACGTCTCGTTCATGCACAGCTACCCCAACTTCATGCCGATGCCGGCGGCCGACGTGCACCGCATGCGCTCGCGCCTGGCCGGCTGCGACTTCGAGGACGTCTACGGCTTCACCTGGGGCCGCAACATCATCGGCGGCGGCCGCGCGGCGGTCGATGCCTCGTTCGCACGCTATCTCGCCGCCATCGCCGCCTGAGGACACGCCATGAATCGTTCCGCCCGCCTGCACGACTATCTGCCCGCCCGCTTCAGCACCGCCGCCGCGCGGCACTGGGTGCCCTCCTCCACGCCCGGCAAGTCGTCCAGCCCGTTGCGCTTCTTCGCCGGCGACCGCGGTTTCGTCGAGCTGCTGCGCATGGAACCGGGCACGGTGATGCCGCTGCATCGGCATACCGGCGAGATCCACGCGTACAACCTCAGCGGCACGCGCAAGCTGTGCACCGGCGAGCTGATCGGCCCGGGCGACTACGTCTACGAGCCGCCGGGCAACACCGACTGGTGGAAGATCGTCGGCGACGAGCCGATGCTGGCGCTGGTGATCGTGATGGGCACGGTCGAGTTCCTCGGCCCGGGCGGTGCGGTGACCGCCCGCGCCTCGGCCAGCACGCAACTGGCGGAGTACGAACGCCATTGCCGCGAGCTGGGCGTGGCGATGCCGGATGTGCGGGACCGCTGAACGTGGCTCGGCGACGACGCAGCCCGGGCGGCGGCAACCTTCGCCCGCCGTGTCGAAATCGCCGCCCGCCAATCGTCTTACGGGAGACGAGCAGCGCCGCTCTCCGTATCCCCCACCACCGGAAAACCCCGCCATGCCCAAGATGATCTTCGTGAACCTGCCGGTCGCCGACCTCAAGAAGTCGATGGCCTTCTACGCATCCCTCGGCTTTGCGAACAACCCCCACTTCAGCGACGACACCGCCGCGTGCATGGTGTGGAGCGAGGCCGTCCACGTCATGCTGCTCACCCACGCCAAATGGCGCGGCTTCACCGAGCGGCCGCTGCCGAGCGCAGGCGCCAGCGAAGTGATGCTGGCGATCTCGCTCGACGACCGCGCCGCGGTCGATGCCATGAACGGCACGGCCGCGGCGAACGGCGGCACGGCCGACATCAACCCCGCGCAGGATCACGGCTTCATGTACAGCCGCAGCCTGGCCGATCCCGATGGCCACGTATGGGAAGCGTTCTGGATGGACCCGGCGGCCATCCCGCCGGGTTGATGATGTCCGCTGCCGTGGTGGCCGCTGACGCAGCGCCCGGTACCGTCATCGGCCGCTGTAGCGGCCGTCCTGTTCGCGGGCGCGGCCCAGCGCCACCAGCATGTCGAGCAGTTGCGGCAGGCGTTTCTTCCACGGGCCGCGGGCGGTGAAGCGGGTCGCCAGCGCGTCCGCGTCGAGCGCGACCGGACTGGCGGCGAGCGCGTCGGCTACGGCACGCACCTGGGCCACCGCGTCCTTCGGCCACGGCAGCGGCTTGGCCGCGGCGGCCGGTGCAGCGGCTTCGTCCCCGCCCTGCCCGGCGGCAAGCTCGGCCTGCTCCGGTGCCGCCTGCGCGGTCGGGTGCTGGAATGCGGGGCGCAGCCAGCGGACCAGGCCGCGCGCTTCTTCCGCCGCGCGTTCCGCATTGAGCGCCACCAGCCGTTCGAGGATCGCCTCGTCGAAGGCGCGCTTCGCCTCGTCGCGGCTGGCGCCATCGGCGGGCGCGTCATTACCGTGCGCCACGCGCAGCGGCGGCAACAGGTCGCCCCAGCCGTAGGCATCGAGCACCGCCGCGTCGATTTCGTCGTGCAGCTGGCGCAGCACCGAGACCAGGCCGTGCTCGTGGATCACCCGCTCCTTCGCCGTCAGCGGCTCGCCGCTGCGCAGCTTGTCCAGCACGTTGTACATGCCGGTGAGAGTGAGGTCGGGGTACGCAGCCTGCTGGCGTTTGCGGTGGGCGTCGAGTTGTTCGGCGAGGTTAGACAGGTGGGTTTGTTGTTGCTCGATCATCACTTTCGGGAATGGAAAGGGATCGAAGCAAAGCGTGTTGTTGTAGCGTGGAGTCGGCCCTAGGTCTGCACCTGCTGCTAGTGCCCACGTGGTGTGAACACAGCTCGACAACACGCCAAAGAGGGCAGCGTCGTCGATGGCAATTCCAAACAAGGAGCCGTCCCAGAGCCGATCCGCTGACACGAACGTGAAAGCCCGGTGCTTGGTAGTTTCTAAAGTTGCAACGTAGCGTCGGAGCCCCTTTAGTCCGTTTCGGATCACCGGCCGATCCCAGGCAAACTTCCACCATTGCTCGCGTATGGAAGGACGCGCGTTCTGGTCGCGGATCGGCTTCACCTCGGTCAAAAGTTTCTGATACGCCGCCGACGAAGTTGCCCTCGCTTGTTGTTCTGTCATGCCAAAGAAGTCGATGACGAGACGTCCTCCTGTTCCATTGAGCACATCCTTGGGCCCAACCATCAAGCGTCCAACAGGCAAGCCAGTTACTGGATTTATCTCAGGGAACGTATCGCCATCGTTCGCGTAGAAGCCGTCACCTACCAATTTGATTCCTTGACCCGAGAGGCCGCGGTTCGCGCGAAGGCGTGTGGCGCCAGCAACGTTGGCTCCAGCGGTCAGGTCGACGTGAATCGTTCCGAGTTTTGTATGGGTGACGATCTCGTATTCACCGGTCGACCCTTCAGTTTCGCCTAAAAGCGAGACCTGCCGGCCTGGCTGGGTTCCGGCTTGTCCAACGGTCATCGCAATTCGAACTGCCGCGCCATCTGCCGTATCCACCCACGGATGATCGGGGATAGCAAACACCAGGGACAGCGGCCGAGCCTTTCCTTTTCCCTCCGGGAGAAGGGAAGAAGACAATGCGGCTTCGATGACGCGGCGGTTGAAAGTCTGGCTGATCGAGTTCGTGGTGATGAAGCCGAAGCGTTGCAGCGCGCCGCGCTGCGTCAACACGGCAGCGTGATGCCACCAGTACATGACGAAATCGGCGGAATCGGGCATGTCCGGCCACGCACCGCGCAACGCTTCGACGTAGCCATCACCCAACGCCGCACGCATCCGCTTGTTGCCAATAAACGGCGGATTCCCCACCACGAAATCCGCCTCCGGCCACGCCGCCTTGCGCGGGTTCACGTAGCACTCCAGCGGCACGCGCTTGCTGTCGTCCGGCACGTCCTCGCCGGTGACGGGCGAGGGCTTCATGCTCACGCCGTCCCAGCGACTGACCGGCACGCCGCGTTCGTCGAGCACGTACTCCATGCGGTCGTAGGCCAGCACCGCGTCGCGGTTCTCGATGTTGCGGAAGTCGCGGATCACCGGTTGCGGCGGGTTGATGTCGCCGCGGGTGCGGTAGTGCCATTGCAGGTAGCCGATCCACAGCACCACTTCGGCGATGGCGGCGGCGCGCGGGTTCAGCTCGATGCCGAGCAGTTGGTGCGGGTCGACGGTTTCGCCGCCGAGCGCGTCGGCGCGCTCGCCATCCAGCGCCAGGCCGGTCTGGCGGTAGCCGAGTTCGTCCAGCGCGTTGAACACTTCGCCTTCGAGGCGCTTCAGGTGTTCCAGCGTGACGTAGAGGAAGTTGCCGCTGCCGCAGGCAGGGTCGAGCACCTTGACCGTGCACAGGCGGTGGTGGAATGCGCGCAGGGTCTTCACCGCCTCGTCGGCCTTGCCTTCGGCGGCGAGGGTGAGCGCGGCGGCATGGGCGTCGCTCCATTCGCCGCGCAGCGGCTCGATCACGGTGGGCAGCACCAGCCGCTCGACGTAGGCGCGCGGGGTGTAGTGCGCGCCGAGCTTGTGCCGCTCGCCGGGGTCGAGCGCGCGTTCGAGCAGGGTGCCGAAGATGGCCGGCTCGACGTGTTCCCACTTGGCCTTGGCCGCCTCGATCAGCAGCGCGACCTGCTCGCGGGTGAGCGGCAGCGTGTCGGGCTGCTTGAACAGCTTGCCGTTGAAGTGCAGCACCTCGCTGGCGATGGCGCCGCTGAAGCCGCCCTTGTCCATGTCGTGCCAGAGCAGGCCGAGCATGCGCATGGCGGTGTCGGGCTGGTCGGCGTATTTCAGCAGCAGGTCGCGGAAGCTGTCGCTCGGCAGCAGCTTCACGTCTTCGGCGAACATGGTGAACAGGCAGCGCATCAGGAACTGCGCGACCGCCTCGGCGCGGTGGCCGGCCGCTTCCAGGCTACGCGCCAGGGTGGCGAGCCGCGCGGCAATCTCGCGGGTGACGCGGGCGGATTCGCGACTGGGGTCGAGCGCGAGCGGGTCGGTCCAGATCGTGCGCAGGCGCGCGCGGATCTTTTCCTCGCGCAGCTCGTCGAGCGCGATGCGGTGGCTGCGCGGGTCGGGGAACGGCGTGTAGGTGGCGCCGGAGCGGCTGAACTCCGCATACAGCTCGATGCGGTTGCCCACATCCACCACCAGCAGGAACGGCGGGCGGCCCTCGCTGGCCGGCAGCGCGCGGGCGTACTGCTCGGCCTGGCTGCGTGCGCGCAGCATCGCGTCGTCGAAGCCCTTGGTGTGGGTGGGTGCCTTGAGCTTCTTCGCTTCGAGCACGAAGCAGCCGCGCTTGTACAAGTCGATGCGTCCGGCCGAGCTGCTGCCGTCGCCGTGACTGAAGGTGACCGGCCGCTCGAACATGTATTGCTGCTCGGCATCCGGGTGCGGCGCTTCCACGTCGAGCAGCCGGCACAGGTCCAGCGCGAAGCTCTGCGCGGTGGACAGCTCCGAGGCGGTGACGCCGCGCCATTTGGCGATGAAGGCGTCGGCGGCTTCCATGCGGGTGGTCGTCATGAGTGCTTCACCGCGACGGCGAGTAGGTGTTCCACGATCATTCCTTTCGATAGCCCCGCCGCCGAGGATATCCGGTTCCACGCCCTGCCCTCACTTCGCCGTCTGCGCCGCCGCGTGCAAAAGCTCAGGCCGAACCCGACCGCCGCTTGCCGACCGCGGCCACGCGCTTGGCCGGCGCGCTCTTGCGCGTGGCCGGTGCGCAGGTGCCACCGGACTGGCTGCAGCAGTGATCGGTGAGGTAGCCGACCAGCTCGTCCATCGTCTCGATCACCGGCGCGTAGTAGATGAAGCGCCCGCTCTGCCGGCTGCTCACCAGGCCCGCGTGCGACAGCTCCTTCAGGTGGAAGGACAGCGTGGCGTTGGGCAGGCCGAGCTTCTCCGCGATCGCGCTGACCGCCAGTCCTTCCGGCGCATGTTCGATCAGCAGCCGGTAGACCGCCAGCCGCGACTCCTGGGCGAGCGCGGCGAGGATGGTGATGGCTTGCCTGTTCTGCATGGCGCTACTCCCGGGCCGATTCATACCAGCGCTTGCTGCGGTTGACGATGCGCACCACCGACAGCATCACCGGCACCTCGATCAGCACGCCCACCACGGTCGCCAGCGCCGCGCCGGAATGCACGCCGAACAGGCCCACCGCCGTGGCCACCGCCAGCTCGAAGAAGTTGCTGGCGCCGATCAGCGCCGACGGGCCGGCCACGCAGTGCGGCACGCCGAAAAGGCGGTTGAGCCAGTACGCCAGGCCGGCGTTGAAATACACCTGGATCAGGATCGGCACCGCCAGCAGCGCGATGATCGCCGGCTGCGCGACGATCTGCCGGCCCTGGAAACCGAACAGCAGCACCAGGGTCGCCAGCAGCGCGCCCAGCGACACCGGCCCCAGCCGCTGCAGCAGTTTCTGCAGGCGCGCCTCGCCGCCATGCGCCAGCAGCCGGCGCCGCAGCAGCATGCTGAGCGCCACCGGCACCACGATGTACAGCAGCACCGACAGCAGCAGCGTGTTCCACGGCACCGTGATCGAGGAGATGCCCAGCAGCAGCGCCACGATCGGCGCGAACGCCACCACCATGATGGCGTCGTTCAACGCAACCTGGCTCAGCGTGAATGCCGGCTCGCCACGGCACAGGTTGCTCCACACGAACACCATCGCCGTGCACGGCGCGGCGGCCAGCAGGATCAGGCCGGCGATGTAGGAGTCGAGCTGCGCCGCCGGCAACTGGCCGGCGAACAGGTGGCGGATGAAGATCCAGCCCAGCAGCGCCATCGAAAAGGGCTTTACCGCCCAGTTGACGAACAGCGTGACGCCGATGCCCTTCCACTGCCGGCGCACGCCGCCGAGCGCACCGAAGTCGATCTTCAGCAGCATCGGGATGATCATCAGCCAGATCAGCACGGCGACCGGCAGGTTCACCTGGGCCACCTGCATGCTGCCCAGCGCCTCGAAGCTGCCGGGCAGCAGGTGGCCCAGCAGCGTGCCGGCGACGATGCACAGCAGCACCCAGAGCGTGAGCCAGCGCTCGAAGAAGCCGATGCGGGCACCGTCCGGAGAAACCGCGTCGGCGGCGAGTGCGGCGGATGGCTGGTTCATGCGTGGGCTTCCTCGCCGGTGAGGCTGCCGATGCGGTCGAGCGCCTCTTGCAGCTCGTCGCGGCCCATCGTTTCCACCGGCAGCTGCAGCAGCGCGGTGATCCGCCGCACGATCAGCGCGTACGCACGCCGGAATGCCGCGGCAGCGTCCGCGTCCCGCGCGGCAGCCGGATCGGGCAGGCCCCAATGGCTTCTCACGAAATCGCCGAACAGCACCGGGCAGGCCTCGCTGGCGGCGTTGTCGCAAACCGTGATCACGATATCCAGCGGCGGCGCGCCCGCTTCGGTGAAGCGGTCCCACGACTTGCTGCTGAGTCCTTCGGTGGCAATACCGTGCACCTTGAGCTCGTCGATCGCGTAGGGATTGACGCGCCCGGTCGGCTGGCTGCCGGCGCTGAACGCCGCGAAGCGCCCCGCGCCCAAATGATTGAGGGTGGCCTCGGACAGGATGCTGCGGGCCGAATTGCCGGTGCAGATGAACAGGACGCGACACGGGGGCATGGGCGACGGTTCCGGGTTGGCTTCTATATTTCCATGATTATAGAATTGTCAAACCAACGCAACAGGAACCGCCGTGATCCCGGACCTGCCCCACGTCGCCGCCGACGTACTGGACACCCCCAGCCTGGCCAAGCTGGCCCTGCCGGCCGACGCCGGCCACCCGCCGCGCATCCTGATCCTGTACGGCTCGCTGCGCCCGCAGTCGTTCAGCCGCAAGCTGGCGCTGGAAGCCGAGCGCATCCTGCGCCACTTCGGCGCCGAGACGCGGGTGTTCGACCCGCACGAACTGCCGCTGCTGGACAGCGTGCCGGCCAGCCACCCCAAGGTGCAGGAACTGCGCGCGCTGTCGCTGTGGTCCGAGGGCCAGGTGTGGGTCAGCCCCGAGCGGCACGGCACGATCACCGGCGTGTTCAAGAACCAGATCGACTGGCTGCCGCTGGAAGACGGCAGCGTGCGGCCCACGCAGGGGCGCACGCTCGCGGTGATGCAGGTCTGCGGCGGCTCGCAGTCGTTCAACGTGGTCAACACCCTGCGCGTGCTGGGCCGCTGGATGCGCATGCTGACCATCCCGAACCAGTCCTCGGTGGCCAAGGCCTGGCAGGAGTTCGACGACGACGGCCGGATGAAACCCTCGCCGTTCTACGACCGCGTGGTGGACGTGATGGAGGAGCTGTTCAAGTTCACCCTGCTGGTGCGCGGGCGCAGCGACTACCTGGTCAGCCGTTACAGCGAGCGCAAGGGTGCCGCCGCGGCGAAGGCGCTGACGGCGGCGGCCGAGGTGCTGGAAAGCGCGCCGACGGCGGGCAAACCCGCCTGCTGCAGCGGAACGTGTTGAGCCCGCGACTCCCGCCTGCCGCAACCGCCGATTAGACCGGCGCGTCCTCCGCCGCCACGAAGCCACCGGTTTGCCGCTTCCACAGCCGCGCGTACAGGCCCTCGTGCGCGATCAGCTCGGCGTGCGTGCCGGTCTCGACGATCTGTCCCTTGTCCAGCACCACCAGCCGGTCCATCCGCGCGATGGTAGAGAGGCGATGGGCGATCGCGATCACCGTCTTGCCCTGCATCAGGATGTCCAGGCTGTCCTGGATCGCCGCTTCCGCCTCGGAGTCGAGCGCCGAGGTCGCTTCGTCCAGCACCAGGATCGGCGCGTCCTTCAGCAGGACGCGGGCGATCGCGATGCGCTGGCGCTGGCCGCCGCTGAGTTTCACGCCGCGCTCGCCGACCAGCGCGTCGTAGCCGCGACGGCCCTCGCCATCGCTGAGCTGCGGGATGAATTCGTCGGCGCGCGCCTTGCGCACGGCCTCGGCCACCTGCGCTTCGCTGGCATCGGGACGGCCATAGAGCAGGTTGTCGCGGATCGAGCGGTGCAGCAGCGAAGTGTCCTGGGTGACCACGCCAATCTGCGAGCGCAGGCTTTCCTGGGTGACGTGTGCGATGTCCTGGCCGTCGATCAGGATGCGCCCGGCCTCGAGGTCGTACAGCCGCAGCAGCACGTTGACCAGGGTGGACTTGCCGGCGCCGGACGGGCCGACCAGGCCGATCTTCTCGCCCGCGCGCACGTCCAGATCCAGCCCGGCGATGACGCCGCCACGCTTGCCGTAGTGGAAGTGGATGTGCTCGAAGCGCACCGCGCCGTTGGTCACCTCCAGCGGCATCGCGCCTTCGCGGTCCTGCACCGCGCGCGGCTGCGAGATGGTGGTGATGCCGTCCTGCACGGTGCCGACGTTCTCGAAGATGCCGTTGACCACCCACATGATCCAGCCGGACATGTTGTTGATGCGGATCACCAGCCCGATCGACAACGCAATCGCCCCGGTGGTCACCCGCCCCTCGCTCCATAGCCAGATCGCCAGCGCCGAGGTGCCGGTGATGAGGAAGCCGTTGAGCGCGGTGATGCTGACGTCCATGGCCGTCGTCAGGCGGGTCGTCAGGCGATGCTTGTCGATCAACTCGCCCATCGCCTCGGCCACGTACGCCTCCTCGCGGCGCGTATGGGCGAACAGCTTCAGCGTCATCACGTTGCTATAGCCGTCGACGACGCGGCCCATCAGCTTCGATTTCGCCTCCGAGGATTTCCACGAGCGCTGTTTCACCCGCGGAATGAAGAAGGCCAGCAAGCCGATGTAGCAGAAGATCCACGCCGTCAGCGGTACCGCCAGCCAGCCGTCGGCCTGCGCGAACAGCGCGATGGCGCTGCCGGTGTAGATCACGATGTACCAGATCGCGTCCACGATCTGCACGGCCGAATCGCGCAGCGAGGCGCCGGTCTGGATGATGCGGTTGGCGATGCGCCCGGCGAAATCGTTCTGGAAGAAGCCCAGGCTCTGGCGGATCACGTAGCGATGGTGCTGCCAGCGGATGCGGTTGGTGAGGCTGGGCAGGATCGCCTGGTTCACCAGCAAGTCGTGCAGGCCGCCGAGCAGCGGCCGCGCCACCAGTGCGACCAGCGCCATCCAGATCAGCGCCTGGCCGTGCAGGCGGAACAGGTCCGCCGGCGTGCCGCTGGCCATGTCCACGATGCGCCCGATGAAGCCGAACAGCGACACCTCCACCACCGCCACGCCAAAGCCGACCACCAGCGTGGCGGCGAACACCGGCCACACCTGGCGCAGATAGAACACGTAGAAACGCCACACCGGCCGCGGCGGCATGCCGTCGGCCGGTTCCTTGAACGCGTCGATGAGGGATTCGAACCAGCGAAAGATCATGGGCGGCACGCAGCAGGCAGGTTCTCTAGCGTGGGTGCGCGGCTGGCTGCATGCAAGGACCCACGCGTGACCAGCGGCGGCGACTGCGGCAGGCCAGGCGCGCTTGCCCGCGCGAGCCACCGCGCAACCAAGCTGAACCGTCGCCGTGCCTTCCGCCGCGCAGGACGCCAACACGATTGACCGCCTGTCGCACCGCTCCGATCATGCGCGGATGCCCACACCATGCCGCTTCCTCCTGCTCGCCCTGCTCGCCTGCGGCAGCCTCGCCGTGCACGCCCAGCAAGGCGACGCCGCGCCGGCATCGGCGGCGAGCGCCGCCACGCCGGCGCAGTCGCTGGAGCAGTTGGACGATCGCCTCGATGCACTCAAGGCAGCACTGAAGGACAAGCAAGCCGCCAGCTCGCTCGGCGACCTGCGCAACGACGCGCTGGCGGTGCAGGACCAGGCGCGGCAACTGGCCAGCGACCTGGCGCCCCAGCTGGCCGCGCTGCAGGCGCAGCTCGACGTGTTGGGCCCGCCGCCGGCCAAGGGCGCGGCGCCGGAAGCGCCGCAGGTCGCGGCCCAGCGGCGGCAACTGGACAAGGCCGGCGCCGCGCTGGATGCACGGATCAAGCAGGCGCAGCTGCTGGGCCAGAACGCGCTGCAACTGGCCGCGCAGATCACCGGCATGCGCAACGACGCGTTCCAGGCGCGGCTGGCCTCGCGCACGGCATCGCCGTTCGGCCGCGCATTCTGGAGCGAGCCGGCGCGCAGTTTTCCCGATGACCTGGCACGGCTGGACCGCCTCGGCGGTCGCGTGGCCGATGCCTGGAGCGAGGCGTGGGAAGCGCCGAACCGCACGCCACTGCTGCTGTGCCTGATTGGCGCGTTGCTGTGGCTTGGCGTGGGCCGCTGGCTGCTCGACCGGCTGCTGTTGCGCCTGGCCACGCGCCACGTGCCGGACGGCCATCTGCGCCGCAGCGCGATGGCGGTGGCGGTCGCGCTCACCGCGCTGCTCACCACCGGCATCGCCGCCCAGCTGGCGTACCTGGGCCTGAACTGGAACGACATCCTCGCACCGGACCTCGACGCGCTGGCGCGCTCGGCGGTACGGCTGGTGCTGTTTGCGGCGTTTGTCACCGGGCTGGGCCGCGCGCTGCTCTCCGTGCGCCGGCCGAGCTGGCGCCTGCCGCCGCTGTCCGACCTGGCTGCGCAGCGCCTGCGCATGCTTCCCTGGCTGCTCGGCGCCGCCGCGTTGCTGTTCGGCCTGGTCGAGCGCATCAGCCGCACGATCGGCTCCAGCTTGCCGACCACGGTGGCCACGCGCGGCGCGGTGGCGCTGGTGGTCAGCGGTCTCATCGCGGCGGGCTGGTGGCGTTTGCGTGGGGCGCGGCGGCAGGCGGCGGCCGAGGGCGTGGTCGAACATCAGCCGTTGTGGGTCGGCGCGCTCGGTGCCGGCGCAGTGCTGGGCGTGCTGGTGAGCTGGCTGGGCGTGGCCACCGGTTACATCGCGCTCGCGTTCTTCGCCGCGGTGCAGATGCTGTGGGTCGGCGTGGTGGTGGCCAGCGCGTGGCTGCTCGGCCACCTGTTGAACGACCTGATCCACGTGGCGCTGTCGCCGCACGAACGCGGCGGCCAGCGGCTGCAGGCATCCTTCCAGCTGGCGCCGCATGCGCTGGACCAGGCCGCCACCCTGCTCGCCGGCATCGCCAAGGTGCTGCTGACCCTGCTGGCCATCGCCATCGTGCTGACCCCGTTCGGCGCCGGCCCGGGCGACCTGCTGGCCAGCGCCCTACGCACCTTCGGCAACCTGAAACTGGGCGATCTGCCGATCAATCCCGGCAACATTTTCCGGGCGGTGCTGGTGCTGGTGGGCGGCGGCGTGCTGCTGCACATGCTCAAGCGCTGGCTGCGCGAGCAGTTGCTGCCCAAGTCGACGATGGAACCGGGCATGCAGGATTCCATCGTCACCCTGCTCGGCTACCTCGGCGGCCTGCTGGTGCTGGTGCTGACCCTGGCCGCGCTGCACGTCAACCTGACCAGCATCACCTGGATCGTCAGCGCGCTGTCGGTGGGCATCGGCTTCGGCCTGCAGGCGATCGTGCAGAACTTCATCTCCGGCCTGATCCTGCTGGTGGAACGGCCGGTGAAGGTGGGCGACTGGGTCAGCCTCAACGAGGTCGAGGGCGACATCCGCCGGATCAACGTGCGCGCCACGGAGATCCAGTTGTGGGACCGATCCACCGTGATCGTGCCGAACTCGCAGCTGATCACCGAGAACGTGCGCAACGTGACCCAGGCCAACGCGCTGGGCCGCGTGCAGATCAAGCTGCCGATGCCGCTGGACACCGACGCCGACAAGGTACGGGCACTGGCGCTGGAGGTGCTCGGCGCACACCCGGGCACACTGGCCGCGCCGGCGCCCTACGTGCAACTGGAGGGCCTCGATGCCGGCTCGATGACCTTCAACTGCGTGGCCTACGTCGGCAGCCCGCGTGACACCGGCGGCGTCAAGAGCGACCTGCTGTTCGAACTGCTGCAGCGCCTGCGCCGCGCGCGACTGCCGCTGGTGCGCGCGCAACTGGTGCGCACCCTGCCACCGCTGGCCGAGGAAGACGAACAGACGGGCTGAGCCGGCACGCCAGACCGCCGCGTATCCACGGAGACGAGCCGATGGGATTCCAGTACTACCTGCCCGGACCACCGCTGGACAAGCTGATCGCGAAAGTGTGGGACTGGGACATGCCGCCCGCGGCGCATCGCCACGAGCGCGTGCTGCCGCAACCCGGGGCGCAGCTCATCATCAACCTGCACGAGGACGAAACCCGTGTCTACACCGATGACGCGGCGCGGCGGTGTATCCGCTCGTCCGCCTGCGTGCTTGGCGGCCCCACCCTGCGCAGCGAGATCATCGACACCGCCGAACAGATCCGCGTGATGGGCGTGGTGTTCCGCCCGGGAGGCGCCCACGCGCTGACCGGCGAGGACGCCACCACCCTGATCGGACGGGATGTCGACCTGGGTGACTTGTTCGGGCCGGCCGCCGCGCTGCTGCGCGAGCAACTGCTGGAAACCCCCGCACCACGGGGCCGCCTGCGCCTGCTGACCCGGTGGCTGGTGCGACGCCTGCACAGCACCGCCTTGCATCCCGCCATCGCCTACGCGCTGGATCGGTTGGCCGACCCGCCGCAGGTGCAACGCATCGCGCCGCTGGTACGCGAGGCAGGCTTGTCCGAGCGCCGCTTCGGCATGCTGTTCCAGCACCAGGTGGGCATGCGTCCCAAGCACTACACGCGGCTGCTGCGCTTTCGCGCGGTGGTGGATCATGCGGCAGCGCAGTCGGCGGTGAACTGGAGCCAGGTGGCGGCCGATGGCGGCTATTTCGACCAGGCCCATTTGACCCACGAGTTCCGCCAGTTCGCCGGCGTCACGCCGACCGCATTCATGGCTGCGCGCGGTCCCTACTCCAACCACCTGCCGCTCGATTGAGCGACGGAAATCTACAAGACCGCCACGCCTCGCGGGGATAGTCTGGCCCGCGTCCCTGAGGACCGCGACGTCGTTTCGCGCCGGCGCAATGACGACACCACCCACCTTGCGAGAATCCACCACGGAGATAACCCATGGAACAGTCCGGCGGCAGCACCATCATCCCCTGCCTGCGCTACCGCGATCCCCACGCGGCCATCGACTGGCTCTGCCAGGCCTTCGGTTTCGAACGGCACGCGGTTTACGAAAACGACGCCGGCGAGGTCGAGCACGCGCAACTGGCCTACGGCCGCGGCATGGTCATGCTGGGCGGCGTGCGCGACAACGAGTTCGGCCGGCACATCGCGCAGCCCGACGAGATCGGCGGCCGCGAAACGCAGTGTGCCTGCGTGACCGTGACCGACTGCAAGGCCCACTACGAGCGGGCAAAGGCAGCCGGCGCGGTGATCGTCGACGACTACGCCGAGAAGGACTACGGCGGCGCCGGCTACAGCTGCCACGACCCGGAAGGCCACCTCTGGTACATCGGCAGCTACGACCCGTGGCAGCCGGAATGAACCGAAAACGCGCGGGCGGCGGGCGGTGCCCGCCCCACGGCGCGATGAGGATCAGGGCGTGACGACGGGCTTCAGCCTGGAGTCCGGCCGCGCGATCGCATACATCGCCCAGCTGATCTGCTTGAGCAGGCCGTGGTGGTCCTCGCCGATCCAGTACAGGTTGCCGTGGGTGCGATCAGGCAGGAAGCGGAACTCCGTCTTCGCTCCCAGGCCATCGAGCACGGCCTTCAGCTTGTGCGCGGAACCGTCGAGATAGAACGTGTCGGCCGTGCCCACGTAAAGATGGATCTTGCCGTCCAGGTCGGGCTTCAGCTGCGGCCATTGCTGCTGCAGGCGGTGCGCGATGTCGTAGTGATCACGCCAGTACGCCACCACCGCCGGGTCGACGGCGCCGGTGTCGCGATCGAACATCGGCACGGGCCGGCCATCCTCACCGCGCGGCGAGAATACCCACTCGAACGACGCCAGCTGGCCGCCGTAGCTGCCCAGCACGCGTTCGAGTTTCGCGAACTGCTCGAAGGTGCCCAGCACCTTGTCGTGGTTGCGCACCAGCGGGTAGGCCGAGCCGTCGGGCCGGCGGTAGACGTTGGCGTGCGGCGCGTAAAGATCCACGCCGGTGAAATCGTGAAAGTCACTCGGGTCGGGCGAGGTCGACCAGGTGCCTCCGAACAGCTTCGGGTAGCGCGTCTGCAGCCACAGCGTGGCCCAGCCGCCGGAGGAGTGGCCGTTGAGGAAGCGGCCGTTGGCATCGCCATCCATGCGGTAGTGCGCTTCGAGATGCGGGATCAGCTCGGTGGTCAGCGCCAGTCCCCACGGGCCGTTGTTGACCGAGTCGGCAAACTCGTGGGTGCCGGTGGGGCTGGACTCGTCGAGGAACACCCAGATCATCGGCGGCATCTGCTGCTTCGCCATCGCGGTGTAGACGGTGACGACCGGGCCGATCACGCGCTCGTTGTTGCCGCCGAAACCCTGCGTGTAATAGACGGTCGGGTAACGCGCGGCAGCCGCGGCGTCGTAGCCGGGCGGGGTCAGCACCCAACCGCGCATGTGGATCGGCCGGCCCCAGAACGCACTCAGCGACGGACTGGTGAAATCGACCAGGTGCGCGTGCGGACGAGCGGCGGCCACGCTTTCGCGCATCGCCGGCGGGGCCGAATCCGGCACGGCCCAGGGATCGCCGTCCGTCGGCAACGCTTTCGCCAGGACCAGTTCCGGCACGCCGGTCGCCGGCAGATGCAGCCTGACCACGTCGCTGACCAGATCGCCGGCACCACGCCCGGTGTAGTTGTAGTCATGGTTCACGTCGAGCACGGCCTGCACCAGGTAATCGCCCGGCGGCAGCTGCGACCACTCCGCGGGATACGCCATGCGGTTGGTGTCGATGTCGATCGCCTGCCCCGGCGCCCAGTGGTCCACCTCGCGCGCGGCCACGCTGGTCACCGTGCCGCTGAACGGATCGGCGTCGACCGACTCGACCACGCTGCTCTTGCCCTTGGACTCCGCTTCGGCCGCCGCCTGCGCCGCCTTGGCATCGACCGCGAACAGCAGCAGCCGGCCCGAAGTCGCTTGCGTGCTGGCCGCACCCAGTTCGACGCGGATGTAGCGATGTTCCAGCGCCTTGTCGCTGCGTGCCTGGGCAACGCCGACGAGCAAGCCGAAAGCCAGCAAAATCGCCCCGGCGTGACGACGATGATTCATGTCCCTTCCCCTTCGGCGTGGACGCCGCGAACGGCGCCGTGATGGATCACTTGCCTGCTGACGCCCCGGTGGCAGCCTCCACCGGCACCAGTCGCAGGTCCTGGAAATCGAAACTGAAATCGGTCAGCGGCGAGATCGGCTGCATGCGCACTTCACGGATCTTGCCGTCCATGTCCAGCGCGAAATCGACGAAGGCATCGGCGTCCAGCGAGCGGTCATCCCAGCGCACGGTGAAGCTGTCGTGTTGCCACGGCGTCAGCGTGCCGACCAGCTGTTCGGTCTTGCCGAAGCGCATGCGCAGCTTGCCGCGCTCCTGGCTGATGATGACGTCGCCGTACCACGGGTCGCGATACGTGCCGGCGTAGTCGGCCAGCGGCAGCGAGGGTTTGCTGCGCTTGTCGCGCGCCTGCTCGTGCTTCGCCACGCTGTCGTCGGCCTTGGCCTGGGCGTGCTGCACGGCCTTCTGGTACACGGCCACCCAGTCGGTCTTGTGCGAGGGGTTGAGGTAGGCATCGAGCACGCGATACGTCACCGCGTTGAATGCGGCGCCGGACTGCTGGTTGGTCAGCACGACCACGCCCAGCTTGAGTGAAGGCACCATCGTCACCCGGGACACGAAGCCGGGCCAGCCACCGGTATGCCAGACCAGCTTGCGGCCCTGGTATTGGCCGAGGAACCAGCCTTCGCCATAGCCGTAGTAGTCCGGCGTCAGCGGCTCCAGCTCGGGGATCGACGCCTTCCTGATCGGTATCGGCGTCAGCATCGACCACATCTCGTGGTGGCTCTTCTCGGAGAACACCCGCCGCGGCTTGCCGTCGGCGCCCACGGTCGGCAAGGCGCCGCCGGCCAGTTGCACGTTCATCCACTTGGCCAGGTCATGCACGCTGGAGTAGATGCCGCCAGCACCCGGATCATTGAGCCAGGCCATCGGCGGCACCGGCTTGATGTCCTTGAACTCGTACGGGGCATGACCGGCAGCCACGTCCATGCCGGGCTTCAGGTAAGTCATGTCGATCAGCGACTCCTCCATGCCCACCGGCTTGAACAGGTGCTCGCGCACGTAGTCGGCATAGCTCTGGCCGGAAGTCTGTTCGATCACCAGGGTGGCCACCGCGAACAGGATGTTGTCGTAGGCGTAGTGGCTGCGGAAACCGTTCTTCAGCGGCACCTTGGCCAACCGCTCGACCACTTCCCTGGTGGTGTACGAGGACGGCGGCCAGTACAGCAGATCACCCGCGCCCAGACTCAGGCCACTGCGGTGCGCCAGCAGGTCGCGAATGCGCATCTCGTGCGTCACGTACGGATCGGACATGCGGAACCAGGGCAGGTGGTCGATCACGCGGTCGTCCATGTCCAGCTTGCCCGCGTCGGCCAGCTGCTGCAGCGCCGCGGCAGTGAAGGCCTTGGTGTTGGAGGCGATCGCGAACAGCGTGTGCGCGTCGACCGGGTCCGGCTTGCCCAGCTCCTTCACGCCGAAGCCGCGCTCCATCACCACCTTGCCGTTCTTGACGATGGCCACCGCGATGCCGGGCACCTCGAAGGTCTTCAGCGTATCCGCCATGTAGGCGTCGAAATCCTGCAGCTGCGCCGGCAGCAGCGGCTGCACGATGTCGCCGGTCGATACCGGCGGCGGCAGCTGCTGCGTGGCCGGAGCCTGCGCCAGCGCCGACGCGCCGAGGACCAGCAAGGCATGGCCGGCCAACAGCCGGAACGACAGCGCACGCACGGACCCGAATCGCTGGACCATCGAAGTTCTCCCCCAGGGCGACGACCCGCGCACTATCGCGAGAAATCGCCCGCAAGGCCAGCCCGGCATCCAACTCGACGCCGGCCGCGCAAGCCGCGATCATGCGCGGATCGGCAAGCGAAACGAGGATCGCAATGAACACGCTGGCGGAATGGATTGCGCTGCACTCCCTGCTGCTGTGGGCGCTGCTGTTGCTGCTGGCCTTGCTGGCCGGCGACCTGGCCTGGCGGCACAACGCGCGCTGGCAGCGGCGCGCTGCGCTGCTGGGCCAGGCGCCGACGATGCTGCGCTGGCGCACGGGCCTGCTGCTGTGCATGGTGCTGGGGTTGTTCTTCGGCGGCCTCGCGCTGGCGATTTCCGGCCAGCCGACGACCGGCCTGGACGGCTTCGACGCCAGCCTCGCCGCCAGCCTCCGTGCCCATGTGCCGGTGCCGGCGCTGCGCGTGATCGCCGCCATCACCCATCTGGGCGACACCTTGTGGGTCGCCAGCGCGGCGGCCGTGGTGTTGCTCATCCTGCTGCTGCGCCGCCAGTGGACGCTGGCGGCGAGCTGGAGCGTGGCCCTGCTCGGCATCCTGCCGATCAACGGCGGGCTGAAGGCGCTGTTCCGCCGTGCCCGCCCGCTGCACGACCACGGTTTCATCGTCGAGCCGGGCTGGAGTTTCCCCAGCGGGCACGCGTTCGGCGCGATGGTGTTCTACGGCATGCTGGCCTACGTGCTGCTGCGGCTGACGCCGCGCTTCCATCGCGCGGTCATCGCCGGCGCCGTGCTGATGGTCGGGGTGATCGGCGTCAGCCGGATCCTGCTGCAGGTGCATTACCTCAGTGACGTGATGGCCGGTTATGCCATCGGCGCGGCGTGGCTGGTGCTGTGCATGGGCACCTCCGAATGGCTGCGCCACCAGCCCGGCGGGGCCACGCCATGAACAAGCACGGCACGATCCGCGTCGGCATCGGCGGCTGGACCTACGCACCGTGGCGCAACAACTTCTACCCGACGAAACTCGTGCAACGGCGCGAGCTGGAATACGCCAGCCGCCAGCTGCGCGCGATCGAGATCAACGGCACCTTCTACGGCGCGCAGAAACCGGCCACGTACGCGAAGTGGGCGGCGGAAACGCCGGACGGTTTCGTCTTCTCGCTGAAGGCGCCGCGCTACATCACCGAAGGCAAGCGGCTGGCCGACACCGGCAAGGGCATCGGCGGATTCATCCACGGCGGCCTCGTCGAGATGGGCGACCGGCTGGGGCCGATCCTGTGGCAGCTGCCGCCGTCGCGACGGTTCGATGCCGACGACGTGGCGGCCTTCCTGGACGCCCTGCCGCGCGAATTGAACGGGCACCCTCTGCGCCACGTGCTGGAAGTGCGCCACCCCAGCTTCGCCTGCGCGCCGTACGTGGAACTGGCCCGCGCACGAGGCGTGCCCACCGTGTTCACCGACTCGACCGAGTACCCGTCGCTGGCCGATCTCACCGGCGACTTCGCTTATGCGCGCTTGATGCGCAGCGTCGACGGCATCCCGACCGGCTACGCCCCCGACGCGCTCGACCTCTGGGCCACGCGTGCACAAGCCTGGGCTGCCGGCGAGGACATCGCCGACCTTCCGCACGCGGCCGCCGTGCAGCCACGAGGCAAGCCGCGCGACGTGTTCGTGTTCTTCATCAGCGCCGCCAAGCACCGCAACCCGGCCGCCGCGATGGCGCTGCAATCACGCGTGGATTCGACCTCGTAGGGCGGGCACTGCCCGCCGCTTTCCGTCACGGGCCAAGGGCCGGCGGGCAGTGCCCGCCCTACACCGGCCGGTAGTGATCCACTTCGCGATAGCGCCTCGCGTACAGCCCGAACGCCAGCGCAGCGAGCAAGGCGAAAGCGGCGAAGAAGAACATCTGGAACGCCGTGACGCTGAGCCCGCTGTGGGCGATCGAACCGATCACGCTTTCGTTGCGCACCGCCGCGTTGGCCAGCAGCACCCACAGGTTGCCGACCGTGGTGGTGAGATTCCAGAAACTCATCACCACGCCCTTCATCGAGGCCGGCGCCTGGCTGTAGGCGAACTCCAGACCAGTCGCGGAGACCAGCACCTCGCCGAAGGTGAGCAGCGCGTACGGCAATACCTGCCACACGATCGACAGCGGATCGCCGCCGTCGATCACCACCTGCAGGCCGCCCACCACGATCCAGGCCAGGCCGCTGAACGCGATGCCGGCGGTCATCCGGCGCAGCGCGGTGGGCTCGTAGCCGAGCCGGCGCAACAGCGGGTACAGCACCAGGTTGTTGAACGGGATCAGCAGCATCACCAGCAACGGGTTCAGCGCCTGCATCTGCGCCGGCCGGAACCAGGACGGCATCGTCATCTCGCCACCCTGGATCACCCAGGTCGAGGCCTTCTGGTCGAACAGCGAGAAGAACGGCGTGGTCAGCGCGAAGATCACCAGCACGCGCAGCACGTTGCGTGCGCCATCGACCGCAGCGTCCGGATGCGCGCCCCGTGCGCGATCCATCTGCAGCCAGGCGCCGCCGCCCACGCCGCCGATCAGCACCACCAGCGCGATGCATGCGGCGATCACGAAGCCGAGCGACGGCACCAGCGCGAACGACGCCAGCGCCACCACCACCGCGACCACCGCCAGCCACAAGCCCGGCCGCGTCTGACCCGGCCGCTGCGTCAGCAGCGCGGTACGGACCACCCGCGAAAACGCGTGCTGGTCCGGCGGCCCCGGCGGCACCATCACGTACTGCTTGCGGCCCAGCCAGAACACCACGGTGGCGACGAACATCAGGCCCCCGGGAATGCCGAACGCCACCGCCGCGCCGAAGTGGTGCAGGAACAGCGGCATCAGCAGCGAGGCGAAGAACGAGCCGAAGTTGATGATCCAGTAGAACGCGTCGAACACCATCTTCGCCAGGTGCTTGTTCGACTGGTCGAACTGGTCGCCCACGAACGACGCCACCAGCGGCTTGATGCCGCCCGCGCCCAGCGCGATCAGGCCCAGTCCCGCGAAAAAGCCCAGCCGGTTGTCCTCGAAGATCGCCAGGCAGGCGTGACCGGCGCAGTAGATGAGGCTCATCCACAGCACGGTGTTGTACTTGCCGAAGAAACGGTCGCTGATCCAGCCGCCCAACAGCGGGAAGAAATACACGCCGATCACGAAGGTGTGGAACACGTCCTTCGCCGCCAGCATGCGCTGGCCCTCGGGCAGGTACAGCAGCAAGCTCGTGATCAGGAACGGAGTGAGGATGTTGCGCATCCCGTAGAACGAGAAACGCTCGCAACCCTCGTTGCCGATGATGTAGGCGATCTGGCGCGGCAAGCGGCCGCGATCATGGTCGGAGGTGGTGCTCATCCGGGCTCCGGAAGTCGGGTGGGCAGCGCACGCGCTGTATCGAGGCGAAGGCGGAGTGTGCGTAATTTCCTTCGATGAAGGAAGCCTGCAGCCCCGTTCGGCCCTGCTAAGCTCGCCTCGCCACCGCCTGCCGCGAGAACCATGCGCCGTCTTCGACCGCTGCTGTTGCTGCTGATCGCCATCGTCGCCGTGCTGCTGTGGCAGCGCCACGGCGAAGCGCCGGGCGCGCCTGCCGGCCCCGCCGGCAACCCTGTCGCCACGCGCGTGGCACCGGCGGACGACGCGATGGCATCGCTGCCGCCGCAGGCGCGCGCGATGGTGCAGCGGATCGCCGCCGGCGGTCCGTTCGAGCACCGCCAGGACGGCGCCGTGTTCGGCAACTACGAAGGCTTGCTGCCCAAGGAGCCACGCGGCTACTACCACGAGTACACGGTCGAGACGCCCGGCGCGCGCAACCGCGGCGCGCGGCGCATCGTCACCGGCGGCACGCCGCCGGAAGTCTGGTACTACACCGACGATCACTACCGCAGCTTCCGTCGCTTCGAGGTGGCGCGATGAGCGCGGACCGTTTCGACCTGGACCTGACCCGGCCCGCGCTGAGCGGCGTGTATTTCGTCGGCGTCGACGATCTCGATCGGCTGGCCCGCATCGCGGCGCGTGACGATTTGCACGTGTGTCGCACCGACCTTGCCGGCTGCCACGACAAGGATGAACTGCTGCACCGCCTGGCGGTGTCGTTGCAGCTGCCGGCCAGCTTCGGTCACAACTGGGACGCGCTGGCCGACTGCTTGCGCGATCTCGGCTGGCTGCCGGCGTGGGGCCACGTGCTGTTGTTCGAGCACGTCGACGACTTGCGCGCGACGGCCAGCCGCGACTACGAGATCCTGCTCGGCGTGCTGGACGACGCCGCCACCTTCGGCGCAGAGCACGACCATCCCTGGTTCGCCTTCCTGGCGCTGCCCGACAGCGCGTTCGAGCACGCCCATCCTTCCGCCTGAGCGCGGACCATCCCTCCCCACGGCAAGACCATGCAGACCATCGAATTTGAACTGGAAGGCGGCTACGTCGAACTCAACATGCTGCTGAAGCTGGTCGGACTGTGCGACAGCGGCGGCGCCGGCAAGGCGATCGTGGCGAGCGGCGCGGTGAAGGTCGACGGCACCGTGGAACTGCGCAAGACCTGCAAGATCCGCGCAGGCCAGTTCGTCACCCTCGACGACGTGGAGATTCACGTGCTGGCCGACCCGCTGGGCGACGAAGACGGCCGCCCGCCGGCCGGCGGACACCGCTGAATCAGGCGCGCGGCAAGCCTTGCAGGCGATCGCCGAGCGCTTCTATCGCGGAAGCTGGCAGCAGGAATTCACCTTCCATCACCTCGCGCAGCTCGGCCACGTCGCGCAGTTGCCGGCGCTCCGGCTCCTGGCCATCGCGGCGGATGGTGAACTCGTAATCGAGCAGGCCCAACCGTCGATCCGCGGTGGTGCGGCCGAGCAAGAGATGGCTGACGAAGCGCGAGGCCGGGTGGCTCGACACGTAATGATTGGCCACCACGTAATCGACCATCGGCACCGCGCGCAGATCAAACCGGTACAGCGTGCGCCACTGGCCATGCGCCAGCGACTGCATGCGCCACTCGCCATCGCGTTCCAGCAACCGGAAGGGCTCGTGCGCGGTGGCCTGCCGGATATCCGGCTGCAGCCGCAGCGCGCCGGTGAGCACGTGGCCGCCGAAGCCGACATCCGCCAGCCAGCTCTCGCCCTCCAGCTCGACGCGCAACAGCATGTGGCTCTGCGGGGTTTGCGTATCCTCCGGATGACCCCACAGCACGCGGGCGATCAGGCCGCTCACCTCGAAGCCGATCTCGCGCAGCATCGCTTCGAACAGCAAGTTCTGCTCGAAGCAGTAGCCGCCACGGCCCTCGTCGACCAGCTTGCGCTGCAACGCCGCCAGATCGAGATCAACCGGCCGGGCCATCAGCGGATCGAGGTTGGCGAACGGGATCGTGGCCACGTGCGCGATGGCCAGCCCGCGCAGGGTCGGCAGATCCACCCCGACCGGGCCGGACCAGCCCACGCGGCGCAGGTAGGCGTCCAGATTGACGGCGTCAGGCATGCAACCCTCCAGCGAATTCGCCGCCCATGGTAGCGCCGCACCGTCGCGAGGTAACCGCCGCCCTCCCGTCGACGAATGATGGGTTGAGTGCGTCCGCACGCCATCGTCAGCGAGGTTGCCCATGATCCGTCCACGCCGCCTGTTTCCGTTTGCCGCCGCGCTCCTGCTCGCCGGCCTCGCGGCCTGCCAGCCCGCCGCGGCTGCTCATGAAGGCGTGCGCCTGCCCTCGCCCGTCGTCGATGCGGCGCCTTCCACCGCGCACGACGAGGTGGCCGTGCTCGCCGGCGGCTGCTTCTGGGGCATCGAGGCGGTATTCGAGCACGTGAAGGGCGTGCGCAAGGTCACCGCCGGCTATTCCGGCGGGACCGCCAGCACCGCCCACTACGATGAGGTCAGCGGCGGCGACACCGGCCACGCCGAGTCGGTGCAGGTCGAGTTCGACCCGTCCCGGGTCAGCTACGGCACGCTGCTGCAGGTGTTCTTCTCGGTCGCGCTGAACCCCACCGAGCTCAACCGGCAAGGACCGGATCGCGGCACCCAGTACCGCTCGGTAATTTTCTACGGCAACGACGAGCAGAAGAAGATCGCCACCGACTACATCGCCCAGCTGACGGCGGCCCATGCGTTCGCCGCGCCGATCGTCACCCAGGTGGTTCCGCTCACGGCGTTCTACCCGGCCGAGGCCTATCACCAGCACTATTACGACCTGCACCCGCGCAACCCGTACATCGTGATCAACGATGCGCCCAAGGTGGCCCACCTGCAGCGGCTGTTCCCCGAGCTCTACCAGGCCGCTTTGTAGGGGCGCGCTCGTGCGCGATGCTCTTCGTGACGCAACGAAAAGGCATCGCGCCCAAGGGCGCTCCTGCGACAGGGGTCGCCTTGCGTGTGACGGCACGACCCCCATGTCGGAAGCTTCGCGCACCGTCCGCGCCTTCCGGCGACCTCCAACGTGCCACCCCACGCCACTTCTCCCGAGCCACCGAAGGAACTCGCCCGAAGCTTCCTGGGTGTGTTCCGCTACAGCGGTCGTGCGCTGGAACTGGTCTGGAGCACCAGCCACGCGCTGACCGTCGCGCTGGCCGCGCTCACCCTGGTCGCCGGCCTGCTGCCGGCCGGCATCGCCTGGGTCGGTGCGCACATCGTGGACGCGGTGGTGGCCGCCAGCCGCCTCTGGGCCACAGACGGCCACGCGCCGCTGCGATCGGTCTTCGAATGGGTGGCGCTGGAAGGCATGCTGGTGGCGGCGCTGGCCGGCGCGCAACGCGGCCTGTCGCTGTGCCAGTCGCTGCTGCGCGCGCAGCTCGGCCAGCGCGTCAACGTGATGATCCTGGAAAAGGCGCTGACCCTGGAGCTGGCGCACTTCGAGGATTCGGAGTTCTACGACAAGCTCACGCGCGCCCGGCGCGAGGCATCGAGCCGGCCGTTGTCGCTGGTCACGCGCACGTTCGGGCTGGGCCAGAACGCGATCTCGCTGCTCAGCTACGGCAGCCTGCTGTTCCAGTTCTCGCCGTGGGCGGTGGCGGTGCTGCTGCTGGCCGGCCTGCCCTCATTCTTCGCCGAGACCAAGTTCTCCGGCGACGCGTTCCGCCTGTTCCGCTGGCGTTCGCCGGAAACGCGCATGCAGCTGTATCTGGAAACCGTGCTGGCGCGCGAGGACCACGCCAAGGAAGTGAAGCTGTTCGGCTTGGGCCCGCTGCTGCTGCAACGCTACCGCGACATCTTCCACACCCTGTACCGCGCCGACCGCGACCTTGCCGTGCGTCGCGACAGCTGGGGTTTCGTGCTGGGCCTGCTGGGCACGCTGGCGCTGTACGGCGCCTATGCGTGGATTGCCGCCAGCACCGTGATGGCACGCATCACCCTGGGCCAGATGACGATGTACCTGGCGCTGTTCCGCCAGGGCCAGTCGGCGGTGTCGGCGATGCTGTCGGCGATCGGCGGCATGTACGAGGACAACCTCTACCTCTCCACCCTGTACGAATACCTGGAAACCCCGGTGCCGCCGGCCACCGGCATGGCACAGCGCGGCGCGCGGCCCGAGGACGGCATCCGCTTCGAGCAGGTCAGCTTCACCTACCCCGGCGCCGGCGAGCCGGCGCTGCGCGACATCGACCTGCACATCCGCCCAGGCGAATCGCTGGCCCTGGTCGGCCAGAACGGCTCGGGCAAGACCACCCTGATCAAGCTGCTCACGCGCCTGTACACGCCCGACAGCGGCCGCATCCTGCTCGACGGCACCGACCTGCGCGAGTGGGACGAGGGCGTGCTGCTGCAGCGCATCGGCGTGATCTTCCAGGATTTCGCGCGCTACCAGATGCGCGTGGGCGAGAACGTCGGCGCCGGCGACGTCACCCACTTCGACGACGAGGCGCGCTGGCGCGAGGCCAGCGACAAGGGCATGGCCAGCGACTTCATCGACAGCCTGCCGGCCGGCTTCGATACGCAGCTGGGCAAGTGGTTCAACGACGGGCGGGAACTCTCCGGCGGCCAGTGGCAGAAGATCGCCCTGGCCCGCGCCTTCATGCGCTCACGCGCCGACATCCTGGTGCTGGACGAACCCACCGCCGCGATGGATGCGCAAGCCGAAGCCACCATCTTCGAACACTTCCGCGAACTTTCCGGCGGCCGCATCGCGATCCTGATCTCGCACCGCTTTTCCACCGTGCGCATGGCCGACCAGATCATCGTGATCCAGGACGGCCGCATCGTCGAACGCGGCAACCACGAGCAGCTGATGGCCGAGGACGGGCATTACGCACACCTGTTCTCGTTGCAGGCGCAGGGGTATCGGTGAAGCCGTGATGACCACAGCAACAATTCAGTCGTAATAACCGGGCGCGAACACCAGCACGCTTTCCGGCGGCAGCTTCGGATCATTCACCGCGTGCGGTGCGTAAAGGCTTATCCCCAGCGCCAGGGAAATCGCCCCGTCGACCTCGCGCTCAAGCTGCGGATCCTTGGACTTGAGGTATTTCACAGCTTGCTCGAAACCCATGCCCAGCAAGTTGATCCCGTAGAGCTCCGGCGCTGCAGGCGAGGCCAGCTCGATCGCCTCCAGACGCCCGGTCTTGTCGTAGTTGGCGAACAGTCCCGCACCGGCGAAATAGTCACACGGATGCGCAGCGCCCGGGGTGCGCATGAACGACTTGAAGCCCGCGCCCAACGCCGCCCGTACCCCTGACACGCCTGTCCCGAACGGAATGCCTTTGATTCCCTTGCCTGGAGCGATGTCGTATTTCACTTCAAGGCCCCTTCTTGTCCGTGTACTTCAGCATCTGATCGATGGCCTCATTGTACTTGTCGCCAAACTTCGCGCGCACGTCGTCCACATCCATCTTCTGGGCCTCGCCGAACTTTCCCTGCTCGAGAAGTTCCGCCTGTCGCTTTCGATACGCGCGCGCTTCCCGAGAGTTGCCCCAACTCCCTGTCATGCGGTGATCGTCAATCTTCATCGCAATGGCAGGGCCTTGATTCGTGGGAAGAGGACTGACCGAATCGGCAGGCATGTGGTGCGACTCGTAACCCGGCAACCCCTTGACGTCGCCGTGCGCCCCACCCCTCTGGACAATCGGCTCCTTCTCCACGGCGGTGCTCTTCACGGCAGCCGTAGAAGGCTTTGCCGCGGGTGAACGCCTCGGTGCAGGCTTGCTGCTTCCGCCTTGAGGGGATTTGCTTGATTCGCCGAACCCAACGATTGGCTCTTCACTCGAACGCAGCCGCGGATCGGCTTTGAGCTTCGACTCATTTCGCAACAACCATTCGCCGAACTTGCGCCCCAAACGACCATGGCTGGCCTTTTCGGCGAGTTCCCGCATGCTGCCACGCCCCTTGCTGACGTAGGCGACAATCGCCATCAGCAACAGGACGAACATGGCCACGTGACCGCGGGCAAGCAGGCTGGCCGCGTGCCGGATGGCAAAGGCGTTGATGTGCGGTTGCCCCTGGGGCAAGGGTGGCGGAGCAGCGGCCAGCCACGCTTCGCGAATGCCGCTCCAATAGGTGCGTCCGATGGCTGGCAGGCCTTCCACGACGAATTCGGCCAACGCCTTCAGGCCCAGCGCGGCGAGCATCCATTCGCCCGCTTCCGCGCCCAGCGCCGCGCCCGCCACCGCACCCGGCGCGGCGCCAGCCCCGAAACCGCCGAAGAATCCCGCGACGCCACCGAGCAGTGCGCCGATGCCGGTGGTGGCGACCATGATCGCCAGGCATTCGGCCAGCAGGCGGGCGATCTCCCGGGCAACCGCGGCGACGTCCAGATCATGAAAGTCGCGCTCGATCTGTTCGGCAGCCTGCTGGGCCGATTGCGTCAATGCCTCCTTGAGGCAGCGACTGCGCGCCGCCAGCAGGATGGCATCGCCTTTTGCCGCAGAAACGCGGCGGGCAGCCCAGCGTTCCAGCTCGATCCATGCACCCTGCAGTCCCGTCATCTTCCCTGATCCCCGGTCGACAAATCTCCATCGAAGCCACAGGATAACGTGCACCCACGCCTGTCAGCGTGACACACATCATCCTTGTGCGATGCCGCGAACGACTGGCCCGCGAACTCGGCGCTCGGATCCAGGCGCTGTTCGGCCTGGTGCCGTCAAAGGGGCCGTCCAGATGCCTTCCGTGCCGCCAGCCCGAGCCTGTCCGGCTTGACCGTCGCCACCCGCGCGCCCCATGCTTTGCCGTCTTTTCTCCATCGAAACACCCACATGAGCAGTCGCTACAACGCCGCCGACATCGAAGTCCTCTCCGGCCTGGACCCGGTCAAGCGCCGGCCGGGCATGTACACCGACACCACCCGGCCGAACCATCTGGTGCAGGAGGTGGTGGACAACTCGGTGGACGAGGCGCTGGCCGGCCACGCCAGTGCGATTGAGGTGGTCTTGCACGGCGACGGTTCGGTGTCGGTGAGCGACGACGGCCGCGGCATGCCGGTGGACATCCATCCCGAGGAAGGCGTGTCGGGCGTCGAGCTGATCATGACGCGACTGCATGCGGGCGGTAAGTTCAGCGGCAAGAACTACAGCTTTTCCGGCGGCCTGCACGGCGTGGGCGTGTCGGTGGTCAACGCCTTGTCCGATCGCGTCGAGGTGACGATCCGCCGCGACGGCTCGGAATACGCGATGGCGTTCGAGCATGGCGACAAGGTCAGCCCGCTGGAAGTGATCGGCAGCGTGCCGAAGAAGCGCAGCGGCACGACGCTGCATTTCTGGCCGGAGGCGAAGTATTTCGATTCGCCGAAGATCTCGCTGGGCAAGCTCAAGCATTTGCTGCGCGCCAAGGCGGTGTTGTGCGCCGGCCTCAACATGAAGCTGACCGACGAGGCCAGCGGCGAAGTCATCGAGTGGCGTTACGAGGACGGTTTGCGCGACTACCTGCGCGGCGAACTGGATGGCAACGAGCTGCTGCCGACCGAGCTGTTCGTGCACCAGATGGCGCGCGACGCCGAAGGCATGGAGGTCGCGCTGGCCTGGCTGCCCGAGGGCGAACTGGTCCAGGAAAGCTACGTCAACCTGATCCCCACCATGCAGGGCGGCACCCACGTCAACGGCCTGCGCAGTGGCCTGACCACCGCGATCCGCGAGTTCTGCGACATCCGCAACCTGCTGCCGCGCGGCGTGAAGCTGGCGCCGGAGGATGTGTGGGAGCGCATCGCGTTCGTGCTGTCCGCGCGCCTGCAGGACCCGCAGTTCGCCGGCCAGACGAAGGAGCGGCTGTCCTCGCGTCATGCCGCCGGGTTGATCGAGAACGTCATCCACGACGCCTTCAGCCTGTGGCTGAACCAGAACGTGGACATGGGCGAGCGCATCGCCCAGTTGGCGATCGAGCGCGCCAGCGCACGGCTGAAGGCGGCCAAGCAGATCGTGCGCAAGAAGATCACCCAGGGTCCGCAACTGCCCGGCAAGCTGGCCGACTGTACCGCCACCGACCTCACCCGCACGGAGCTGTTCCTGGTCGAGGGCGATTCGGCCGGCGGCAGCGCCAAGCAGGCACGCGACAAGGAGTTCCAGGCAATCCTGCCGCTGCGCGGCAAGATCCTCAACACGTGGGAAGTCGAATCCACCTCGGTGCTGGCCTCCGAAGAAGTGCACAACCTCGCCGTGGCGATCGGCTGCGATCCGGGCAAGGACGACTTGAGCGGCCTGCGCTACGGCAAGGTGATCATCCTCGCCGACGCCGACTCCGACGGCCTGCACATCGCCACCCTGCTCTCGGCCCTGTTCCTGCGGCATTTCCCGCGACTGGTCAGCGAAGGCCACGTGTTCGTGGCGATGCCGCCGCTGTTCCGTGTCGACGTGGGCAAGCAGGTGTTCTATTGCCTCGACGAGGGCGAGAAGGAAGCGATGCTGCAGCGGATCGAGCGCGAGAAGATCAAGGGCGCAGTCAGCACCACCCGCTTCAAGGGCCTGGGCGAGATGAATCCGCCGCAGTTGCGCGAATCCACCATCCACCCGGACACCCGCCGCCTGGTGCAGCTGACCGTCGACGACGATGCCGGCACGGCGAAGATGATGGACATGCTGCTGGCCAAGAAGCGCGCCGGCGACCGCAAGGCGTGGCTCGAAGAGAAAGGCGACCTGGCCACGCTCGAGGTGTAATCGTCCGCGTCCTGGCGAGCCCGTGCTTCGCATGGATTTCACTTCACTGAATCGCACGCCGACACCTTGCATCCACTGGAGCGCATGTCGCGTATCTACAGGTGCTTCCAATCCGCGAAGCGGAAACCCCTGGAGAACTTTCATGAAGACCCATTCCCGCGTGCGCGCCCTCACTCTTGGTCTTTCGATGGCACTGGCCACCGCCGCCTTCGCCCCGATGGCGATGGCCGGCCAGATGGATTCGATGAGCATGCAGAAGACCGTGATGGTCGGCGGTGCCGCGATGTACCCGACGAAGAACATCGTCGAGAACGCGATCAACTCGAAAGATCACACCACCCTGGTCGCCGCGGTGAAAGCCGCCGGCCTCGTCGACACGCTCGAAGGCCCCGGACCGTTCACCGTTTTTGCGCCCACCAACGAGGCATTCGCCGCACTGCCCGCGGGTACGGTAGACAACCTGCTCAAGCCGGAGAACAAGGCCACGCTGACCAAGATCCTCACCTACCATGTGGTGCCGGGCAAATATACCGCGCACGACCTTGCCAAGCTGGCGAAGGCGCATGGTGGCAAGGCGGTGCTGAAGACGGTCGAGGGCGATTCGATCACCGTGGCGAAGCACGACGGCAAGTGGACGGTGACCGATGACAAGGGCAATGTCGCCCACATCACGATTGCCGACGTGACCCAGTCCAACGGCGAGATCTTCGTGATCGACAAGGTCCTGATGCCGTAACGGCAAAACCTTCAACCGCTCGCAGCAGCTGCCCGGGAATGCCCGGGCGGCTTTTTTTGTGGGAATGGCGGCGCTATCGTGCGAACTGGCTTTTCCCGAGCAAATGCACATGGCCCTGCTGCCGCCACTGAATCTCGAGCACTGGATCGACGAGCACCGCCACCTGCTGAAGCCGCCGGTGGGCAACAAGTGCATCGTCGACGGCGACTTCATCATCATGATCGTGGGCGGGCCGAACGCGCGCACCGACTACCACTACGACGAAGGCCCCGAGTTCTTCTACCAGCTCGAGGGCGAGATCACGCTGAAGGTGCAGGACGACGGCGTGGCCCGCGACATCCCGCTGCGCGCCGGCGAGATCTTCTACCTGCCCGCGCGCGTGCCGCACTCGCCCAACCGCGCCGCCGGCTCGATCGGACTGGTGATCGAGCGCCGCCGCCTGCCCGGCGAAAAAGACGGCCTGATGTGGTTCTGCGAGCAATGCAACCACAAGCTCTACGAGGAGTATTTCACCCTCGCCAGCATCGAGCAGGACTTCCCGCCGGTATTCGAGCGCTTCTACCGCTCGACCGACGCACGCACCTGCAGCGAATGCGGCCACGTCCATCCCGCACCAGGAAAATACGCGTAGGGCGGGCACCGCCCGCCGCTCTGCGCAAGGTACATCGAAAACCGGCGGGCAGTGCCCGCCCTACGCCAGCCACTTGCGCGCCATCCGCCGCAACGACGTGTCGAGTGTCTCGTCAGCGGCCACCTCGTTCACCGGTCGCCATGCCAGCGCGTGCGATTCGGCGTTGACCACGAACGACTCGTCGGCACTCGCGCGCACCACGTAGCGCAAGTCGTAGTGCCAGTGCTCCGGCTCGTCCGCGCGGGCGGGAATGCGATGTCGGTCGACATCGAAAATGCCGCCATCGACATGAAGGCCGGCCAGGCCGGTTTCCTCTTCCGCCTCGCGCAGGGCGACACGCGCAAGATCCGTATCGCCATCGGCATGCCCGCCCGGCTGCAGCCAGCGATCGAGCTTGCGGTGATGCATCAGCAGCACGCGCTCGCCATCGGCGCTGACCAGCCAGGCCGAGCCGGTGAAATGGGCCACCGGGTTGCCGCGCTCGAAAGCATCCGCGTGTGTCTGCGCGAAATCCTCGAACTGCGCGACGACGTCGGCGTCACCCTGCCATTGGTCACGGTAGCGACGAAGGGCCTGGATGAGACTGCTTGCGGACTCGCCCATGGGCACCTGCACGCGTGAAAGAAAGTGGGCGCGGCATGTTTCGCCGCAACATGGACGAAGCTTGTACAACCTTCGTCGCATGGGATATGTTGGCCCGCCATTGTCCAGCCTGTCCACGCACGCCGCCATCGCGCGGAAAGGACAGGAAATCCATCCGAGGGGAACCCGATGACAAAAGGTCTTTTTGCCACCCACGGCATCGAGGCGATGCCTCATGTCGACGCCGGCGAGCCTGTCGAGGGCAGCGGTACCGGCGAGGTGACACTGAAACGCGCACTGACCGCGCGTCACCTGGTGATGCTCGGTATCGGCGCGGTCATCGGCGCCGGCATCTTCGTGCTCACCGGCACGGCGGCGGCGCAGTTCGCCGGTCCGGCGCTGGTGATCAGCTTCCTGATGGCCGGTTTCGCCTGCGCACTGGCCGGCCTCTGCTACGCGGAGTTCGCCGCGATGCTGCCGGTATCGGGCAGCGCCTACTCCTATTCCTACGCCACGCTGGGCGAGGTGGTCGCCTGGTTCGTCGGCTGGAACCTGGTGCTGGAATACCTGTTCGCCGCCTCGACCGTCGCGGTGGGCTGGTCGGGCTACTTCAATGAAATGCTGCGCATGATCAGCGCCTGGATCGGCGTGGATGTCTCGCTGCCCGCCGCACTGGCCTCGGCACCACTGACCTTCGACGCCAGCGGCCACCACATCATCGCCACCGGCACCCTGATCAACCTGCCGGCGGTGGCCATCGTGGCGGCGATCAGCTGGCTCTGCTACCGCGGCATCACCCAATCGGCCACGGTCAACGCGATCATCGTGGCGATCAAGGTCATCGTGATCCTGCTGTTCCTGGCCGTGACGTTCCATTACCTCAACCCGGATCTCTGGCACCCGTTCATCCCGGAGAACGAGGGCGGCGCCAAGTACGGCTGGAGCGGCGTGATCCGCGCGGCGACGCTGGTGTTCTTCGCCTATATCGGCTTCGATGCCGTATCGACCGCCGCGGGCGAGGCGAAGAATCCGCAGCGCGACATGCCGATCGGCATCCTCGGCTCGCTGGCGATCTGCACCCTGCTCTACATCGCGATGTCCGCGGCGCTGACCGGCCTGGCCCCCTACACCGAACTCAACACGCCCGAGCCGGTGGCCACCGCGCTCAACTACGTGCTGGGCAACGTGCCGGCCGGCAGCAGCGCCAGCCATATCCTCGGCACGCTGAAGATCCTGGTGGTGTTTGCCGCGCTGGCGGGTCTCAGCTCGGTGGTGCTGGTGATGCTGATGGGCCAGCCGCGCATCTTCTATTCGATGTCGCGCGACGGCCTGCTGCCGCCGCTGCTGGGCAAGGTGCACAAGAAGCACCGCACCCCGTACGTGGGCACGGTCATCGTGGGTGTGATCGCCTCGGTGCTGGCCGGCCTGTTCCCGGTCGACGTGCTCGGCGACCTGGTTTCGATGGGCACGCTGCTGGCGTTCACCACCGTATGCATCGGCGTGCTGGTGCTTCGCCACACGCGCCCGGATCTGCCGCGCGCATTCCGCGTGCCATTCGTGTGGGTCGTCTGCCCGCTCGGCGCGGCAGCCTGCCTGTTCCTGTTCTGGCAGGCGTTCGTGGTGCGCTGGTGGCTGATCCTCGGCTGGACCGCGATCGGCTTCCTGATCTACGGCTTCTACGGTTACCGCAACAGCAAGTTGCGCCAGAACGCCCACTGACCAACCCGCGGCCGGCGCCTCCAACGCCGGCCGCGACGCTTTTGCTGCTCTCCGCCCCGGCCACGAAGACTTTCCCATGCTCAGCCAGTTGCTCGCCCGCAAGACCGATTTCAGCAACGACGACCACGCCCACGGTCCGGGCCTGCGCCGCACGCTGGGGCCGTGGGGCATCACGGCGCTGGGCATCGGCGCGGTGATCGGCACCGGCATCTTCGTGGTCACCGGCACGGCCGCGGCCGAACATGCCGGCCCGGCGGTGCTGATCTCCTTCATCATCGCGGCGATCTGCAGCGGCTTTGCGGCCTTGTGCTACGCCGAGTTCGCCACCTTGATCCCGATCTCCGGCAGCTCCTATTCGTACGCCTATGCGTCGCTGGGCGAACTGGCGGCCTGGTTCATCGGCTGGAACATGGTGGCGGAATACGGCATCTCCGCCTCCGCCGTGGCGGCGAGCTGGACCGGCTACTTCACCAGCCTGCTCGATCATATGGGACTGCACCTGCCGGTGGCGCTGACCGAAGCACCGCTGGCCTTCACCAAGGGCGAACTCGTGGTCACGGGCCACCTGTTCAACCTGCCCGCGGTGGCAATCGTGATGGCGCTGACCTGGCTGTGCTACATCGGCATCCGCGAATCGTCCAGCCTCAACGCGCTGATGGTGCTGGTCAAGGTCGGTCTGATCATCATCGTGGTGGTGGCCGGCTACCGCTACGTGAACCCCGAGAACTGGCATCCGTTCATCCCCGAGCCGCAGGGCGACGGCAAGTACGGCTGGTCCGGCATCATGCGCGGCGCGGCCATGGTGTTCTTCGCCTACATCGGCTTCGAGGCCACCTCCACGGCGGCGCAGGAATGCAAGACACCGCAACGCGACCTGCCCTTCGGCATCCTGGTGTCGCTGGTGATCTGCACCGTGCTCTATCTGGCGATGGCCGCGGTGCTCACCGGGCTGGTGCCGTACACCCTGCTGGACACCGCCGAGCCGGTGGTCACCGCGGTGGCCGCGCATCCCGAGCTGGACTGGCTGCGCCTGATCGTCGAGATCGGCGCCATGATCGGCCTGTCGTCGGTGATCCTGGTAATGATCATCGCGCAGCCGCGCATCTTCATGATCATGGCGCGTGACGGCATGCTGCCGAAAGTGTTCGCCAAGGTGCATCCGCGTCACCGCACGCCGCACATCAACACGTTGATCACCGGCAGCATGATCGCCTTGCTGGCGGCCGTGTTCCCGCTCGACCTGCTGGCCAACCTCACCTCGATGGGCACGCTGATCGCGTTCTCGGCGGTGTGCGCCGGCGTACTTATCCTGCGCTACACCCTGCCGGACCTGCCGCGCACCTTCCGCGTGCCGTGGGTCTGGTTTACCTGCCTTGCCGGCGTGGCGTGCTGCTTCGCCCTGCTGTTCAGTCTCGACTGGTTCAACTGGGCGATCCTGGGCGGCTGGACCCTGCTGGGTTTCGCCATCTACTTCCTCTACAGCCGCAAGCACAGCGTGCTGCATCAGGCGGCCAATCAACCGTCCGTGACGAAATTTCAGTGATCGTCGCTGAAGATCACCGAAAATACTTCATAAGCACACAGGTCACGCAAACGTCGCGATTCCACCAGTCTCGGCAGAACATGCGAACTTGAATGTAAAATGCGTGTTATGTGATTGATTTTAAATAGCTTGTCGGTGCGCCATCGCGGCGAGTTGCATCCGGGGTCGCCCATTCGCCGAACGCGGGAGTATGATCCCCAGTCCGAGGGTAAATCACTTGGCAGTGGGCCCCGGATCGCGGCCCGGCCCGTCAGGCAAAGCAGCTCCTCAGCCTGACGTCGCCGGGCCGCACTTTGTCCAGCATCCGCATCCATCGCCGGCTCGTCCGCGGAATCCGCCCCATGAAATGAAAAGGCCGGCGAGATCGCCGGCCTTGCAGAGCTTGCCGCGTGGCGGTCAGGCTTTCTTGGGGGTGTGCGACACGCACCAACCTTTCGCGTTCACCGACTTGCCCGGGAACAGCTGGCACGGGCCGCGGCCAGTGGGGCCACCGGAGTAGAACTGACAGTTCGCGCAATCGTCGCCGGCCTTGTGCTTGGGGTTGGTGGACTTGGTGGTGTCCTCCACGTAGTCCAGGGCCTTGGCGGTCGGATCGTCAGGGCCCAACGCCGGCAGGTCGGCGGCACGCGCGAACCGCGGCAGGCCCCCCATCACCACGGCTGCCGCCGTGGTCCCTGCGGCCACCTTGAGGAACCGGCGACGCGATTCGATATCTTTGTCGTTCGACATGGCACATGTCTCCATTGGGTTGCAGCCGACGCACCCTGCCCCGGCCCCTCGGCGATGGTACGCCCGGTCACGCAATCTTTCCTGACTCGCGAGAATGGCTCTCATTCCGGCAAGAGCCGCTGGCGCGGCGTGTTATCATCGATCACTCATTTGGACGTCCAAATCACATGAGCCAGTCCCTGCCCGACGCGATCGCGGCCAGCCACTTCGACGCCTGCGCCGACCGCGTGGCCGAGACCGCGCGCGCGCTCGCAGGCAAGGGCTGGACTCCGGCGACCAGCAGCAATTTCTCGATGCGCGTCGATACGGGCCACGCCGCCATCACGATCTCCGGGCGCGACAAGGGCAAGCTGGGCCGCGACGACATCATGCTGATCGACCTCGAGGGTCGACCGGTGGGCACCGGGGCGCGCCCCAGCGCCGAGACTGCGCTGCACACCCAGGTCTACCGGCGCTGGCCCGACATGAATGCGGTGTTGCACACCCACTCGCGCACGCAAAGCGTGGCGTCGCGACTGTTTGCCCGCGAGGGCGTGGTCCGGCTGCAGGGCTGGGAGTTGCAGAAGGCGATCAGCGGCTACCACAGCCATGACAGCGTGCTGGAGATCCCGGTGTTTCCCAACACCCAGCACATGCCCGAACTGGTCGCCCATGTGGATGCCTGGCTCGACGCCGGCAAACCGCTGCACGCCTACCTGATCGACGGCCACGGCATCTATACCTGGGGCCGCGACATGGCCGAGAGCGAGCGCCACCTGGAAGCGCTGGAGTTCCTGCTCGGATGCGAACTGGATCTGCGAACAATGAGGTCATCATGAGCCGCCTGCGCATTTTCGACGAGAACGAACCGCACACCGCCCGCGCCACGCTCGACCGCCACGAAGCCATCGCGGAAGAACTGGCCAAGGTCGGCGTGCGCTTCGAACGATGGGAAGCGAACCAGCCGATCGCCCCGGGCGCCAGCCAGGAGGAAGTGATCGCGGCCTACCGCAGCGACATCGACCGCCTGATGGACGAAGCCGGCTACCAGGCCGTCGACGTGATCAGCCTCGCTCCCGACCATCCCGACCGCGCCGCCCTGCGCCAGAAGTTCCTCAGCGAACACACCCACAGCGAGGACGAGGTGCGATTCTTCGTCGCCGGCTCCGGCCAGTTCACCCTGCACCTGGATGGCAAGGTCTACGACGTGCTGTGCGAGCAAGGCGACCTGATCGGCGTGCCCGACGGCACGCGGCACTGGTTCGACATGAGCGAGGCGCCGTACTTCGTGGCCATCCGCCTGTTCACCAACAAGGAAGGCTGGGTGGCCAACTTCACCGGCGACGACATCGCCACCCGCTTCCCCCGCATGCAGCCGAACCCGTAGGAGCCCGCTCGCGGGCGATGCCTTTTCCAACCCCCGCATCCATCGTCCTGAATCTGTCGAAGGCCCGAGTCCCGTCCCCATGACCGAAATCCGCGCCATCGTCACCGACATCGAGGGCACCACCAGCTCGATCGACTTCGTCCGCGACGTCCTGTTCCCGTTCGCCCGCAAGCGCCTGCCCGCGTTCGTGGAAACCCATGGCGATCGTCCCGACGTGCAGCACTGGCTGCACGAGGCCGCGCGCGAAGCCGGCATGATCGAGGCCGAACGACAGGAGGTGGTGGAATTGCTGCTGCAATGGATCGCGCAGGATCGCAAGTCCACCGCGCTCAAGGCGCTGCAGGGCATGATCTGGAAGGAAGGCTACGAAAGCGGCGCCTACCGCGCCCACGTCTACCCCGAAGTGGCTGCCCGCCTGCGCGCCTGGCGCGCCGACGGGCTTCGCCTGTATGTGTACTCCTCCGGTTCGGTACCGGCGCAGCAGCTGTTCTTCCGCTACTCGGAAGCCGGCGACCTGACGCCCTTGTTCGCCGGCTATTTCGATACGGAAACCGGCCCCAAGCGCGAGGCGCAGTCCTATCGCCGCATCGCCGAAGCCGTGGGCGAGGAGCCCCGCCACCTGCTGTTCCTGTCCGATATCGTCGAGGAGCTGGACGCCGCGCGCGCCGCCGGTTTCCAAACCGCCTGGCTGGTGCGTGAGCCGCAACCGCTGCCGGAGGCGGCAGGCCATCGGGTCTATCGCGACTTCGACGCGATCGACCCGGCCAGCTGAGATGCGTCGGGGCGTGCGTACTCTGCTGACCATCGCGGCGGCATTCAGCGCCGGCGTGGCGCTGGCCGCGTGGTTGCCGGTCAACGCTCTCCCCGACTCGGCCAACACGCCGCCCGCCATGCCGCTTCAAGCCGAAACACCGGCCGAATCGACAGCGGCGCCCGATGCCTGGCCGGCATCCGCGCCCAGCCCCGAGCAGGTGCTCTACGCCCAGCCGCAGATGGTACGCGACGCCCTCGCCCGACTGACGCCGCGGGTGGCGGGCAAGCCCAATCTCTACCTGCTCGCTTTCGCCGGCGACGGCAGCGAGGACGTGTTCCGCAATGAGGCCGAATACGCCGCGCAACTGTTCGGTTCGCGCTTCGGCCCCACCGTCCACAGCCTGGTGCTGGAGAACAACCCGGCCTCGCTGACCACCCACCCGCTGGCCAGCTGGAGCAATCTCGAAGCGGCGCTCGACGGCTTGCAGCAGGTGATGCGAACGGACGAGGACATCCTGCTGCTCTACGTCACCAGCCACGGCGACGAGGACCATACCTTGCTGGTCGACATGGACCCGTTGCCGCTGGATCAGATCGGCGCGCAAGATCTCGCCGACATTTTGGCGGCGCGCCACTTCCGGTGGAAAGTGGTGGTGGTCAACGCCTGCTACTCCGGCGGCTTCGTGCCGCCGCTGCGCGGTTCCGGCACCCTGGTGCTCACCGCTGCACGCAGCGACCGCAGCTCGTTCGGCTGCGGCAGCGATTCGGACATCACCTACTTCGGCAAGGCCTGGCTGGTCGATGCGCTGAACCACACCGACAACTTCGTCGACGCGTTCAAGCGGGCACGCAGCGATATCGCCCACTGGGAAAGGCAGGACGAGCTCACCCCCTCCGAACCGCAGATCGACGTCGGCAGCGGCATCGCGGCACAGCTGGCAGCGTGGCGCAAGCACGTCGTGCCCGGCCCGGCGGTGTCGTTCAAGCCAGCAGCGCCCGGCGCAGCCGACACGACGCCGACGCCCTGACCGCAGCTCAAACCCCTGGCCAGGTCCGCGCCGGGCGTCGCTGCCATGAATCCCGGATATAACGCGCCACGCAGGTCGCCGCGAGGCTTCACGAATTTCACCTGCAGCGGCTGCTAGCGTGGCGCTCCCTTCCTGAGCGGGAGACCCGCATGAGCGCACGCAGCCACCTGACCAGGCCCGCCATGTCGAGCCACCTGCGCCGGACGTTCTCGTCGCCATGGCGGCCAGCCATGATTCCCCTGCTGGTGCTGTCAGCCTGTTCGTCAGCGCCGCCCGCGACACGCCAGACGCAAGCCGCCGCCCCCGCCGCATGCGTGCCCGCGCAGCTCAAGCTGTCGCTGGACGACGGCAACGGCCGCTTAAACGGGATGTCGCATGCCGGCACCATGCTGGTCGTGCACAACGCAAGCGAAGTCGCCTGTTCGATCGCCGCCATGCCCGCGCCGGGCTTGCGGGGCGCGCAACGGCAAACACTGGCCATCGCCGCGCAGGTCCCGCCAATACCCGCCGCCCAACCACCACGGCTCACGCTGGCTCCCGGCGCCAGTGTGGAGAGCGACATGCGCTGGGTTTCAGGCAACGTCTACGACGACGGCCATTGCGAGTCGCCGGCCGTCATCACGCTGGCCATCGGCGCGGGAACCGTGAGCGCACCCTTCCACGGCCAACTCTGCGGCGCCGGCGGCAAGCCATCCACGTACTCGATCGGCCCGTTCCGCGTGGCCGGCGCAACCGGGACCATCGGCGCGGCCAGCATTCGCTACCGCTGCGACGATGGCCGCACGGTGCTGGCCGCCTATCCCGACACGCAGACCGCCATGCTGGACTTCGACTCGCAGACGCATCGGCTGCACGCGGCGGTTTCGGCCGATGGCGCGCGCTACGTGGACGAGCATTGGCAATGGTGGAGCAAGGGCATGCATGACGCCTGGCTCGCCGAGCTCAAACCCGGCGAACAGATCGCGTCTGCAGCCGGCGTGGCTTGCCGCACCCCCTGATCTGCACCGACCGGCCTCCTCGCTAGCGCGCCCGGTGCCGGTCGGCCAGCACCGCAATCGCGTCCGCCAGCGACAATCCGCGTGCCCGCAACACGACCACGAGATGGAACAGCAGGTCCGCTGCTTCACCCAGCAGCGCCTCGTCGTCCTGCACTACCGCGGCCAGCGCCGTTTCCACGCCCTCCTCGCCCACCTTCTGCGCGATGCGGCGGATGCCGTCGTCAAACAGCTTCGTCGTGTAGCTGCCGGTCGGCCGCGCGACGTGGCGTTGCGCGACCAGCGCGTCGAGTTCGGCGAGGAAACCCAGCGGCGGGCGCACGTCGGCGCTGTCGCCAAAGCAGCTGGAGGTGCCGGTGTGGCAGGTGGGGCCGTGCGGTTCGGCCTGGATCAGCAAGGTGTCGGCGTCACAGTCGAGGCGGATCGACTTCAGCGCGAGCACGTGACCGGAGCTCTCGCCCTTCACCCACAAGCGCTGCTTGCTGCGGCTGTAGAAGGTGACGTGGCCATCGGCCTGCGTCTGCACCAGCGCATCGGCATTCATGTAGCCGAGCATCAGCACCTCGCCGCTCAGCCAGTGCTGCACGATCGCCGGCAGCAGGCCATTGCCCTTGGCCCAGTCGGGAACATCGGGATTGATTGCGGGGGTGGTGGTCATGGGTTGATCTCCTTGGAGCGAGAAGTGAGTGGAGAGAAGTGAGAAGTGACAGAAAGCATCCGATCCACCATTGCGGTGAGGTTTCTGCTGTCTCTCACTTCTCACTCCTGCTCACTCACTCCTCACTCGTACGCCTTCAGCTTGCAGGTAGCGCTTCAACGCGGGAATCGAAATGGCGCCCGAATGGAACACGCTGGCCGCCAGCGCGCCATCCACGTCGGCCTCGACGAAGGCATCGCGGAAATGTTCGGGAGCGCCGGCACCGCCGGAGGCCACCAACGGCACCTGGCAGATCGCGCGGGCGGCCCGCAATTGGTCCAGGTCGTAGCCGCGGCGTACCCCGTCGCTGTCCATGCAATTGAGCACGATCTCGCCGGCACCCCGCCGCTGTGCCTCGACTATCCAGTCCAGCGTGCGGCGCGGCAGCGCCTGCATTTTCGCGGGATCGCCGGTGTACTGGCGCACGCGCCATTCGCCGTCGCCGTCGCGCAACGAGTCGATGCCGACCACCACGCACTGCACGCCGAACGCGGCGGCCAGTTCGTCGATCAGCGCGGGCCGCGCCAAGGCGGGCGAGTTCACCGAAATCTTGTCGGCACCCGCATGCAGCACCGCGCGTGCCTCGTCGACCGAGCGGATGCCGCCGGCGACGCAGAACGGAATATCGATCACCCGGGCGACTTTCTCCACCCAGCTGCGATCCACGCTGCGTCCCTCGGGGCTGGCGGTGATGTCGTAGAACACCAGCTCGTCGGCGCCTTCGTCGCGGTAGCGCAGCGCGAGGTCGACGATTTCGCCCATGACCACGTGGTCGCGGAAGCGCACGCCCTTGACCACCTGGCCGTTGCGCACGTCGAGGCAGGGAATGATGCGGCGGCTCAGCACGCCAGCGCCTCAGCCACGGTGAAACTCCCTTCCAGCAGGGCGCGACCGAGGATCACCGCATTCGCGCCGGCATCGCGCGCGGCACGGATATCGTCCAGCGAGCGCACCCCGCCGGACGCCTGCAGCGCCAGTTGCGGCACGCTGGTCACGAGGTGGCGATACAGGTCGAGATTGAAGCCGGCCAACATGCCGTCGCGATCGATGTCGGTGCACAACAGGTGACGGGCACCGCGTGCTGCGTACCACGGCGCCAGCTCGTCCAGCGTGCGCGCCTCCACTTCGGTCCAGCCGGCGCTGGGCAGGACCCAGCGTCCTTCCGCGTGGCGGGTGTCCAGCGCGAGGGTCAGCCGCTCTGCGCCGTACTTCGCCAGCCAGGCGGCGACACGCGCCGGATCGCGCACCGCCACGCTGCCAACCACCACGCGCTGCACGCCGGCATCGAACAACCGCTGCAGATCTGCCTCTTCGCGCACGCCGCCACCGGCCTGGATCGCCATGCCATCGGTGGCGATCGCGGCGATCACCGCGAGATTGTCCAGCCGGCCCGAACGTGCGCCATCCAGGTCGACCAGGTGCAGCCAGCGCGCACCGGCGTCGGCGTAGCGCCTGGCCAGCTCGCGCGGGTCCGCCGCGTAGGTCGTCTGCTGCGCGTAGTCGCCCTGCTTCAGGCGCACCACCTGGCCGCCGCGCAAGTCGATCGCGGGAATCACGTCGAAGTTCATAGTTCGAGAAAGTTCTTCAGCAGTCGGGCGCCGACACCCGCGGAGCGTTCGGGATGGAACTGCATGCCGTGGAAGTTGCGGTGCGCGACCACCGCCGAGAACGCGCCGCCGTAGTCGGCGGTGGCCAGAGTCCAGTCGCCGACCGGTACCGCGTAGCTGTGCACGAAATAGGCCTGCTCGCCCTCGCCCAGCCCGGCCAGCAGCGGATGTTCCCGCCGGATCGACACCTCATTCCAGCCCATGTGCGGCACACGCAGACCGGGAGCCTCGGCGAAGCGTCGCACCGACGCGGGAATCAGGCCGAGGCATGCGGTGTCGCCCTCTTCCGAATGCGTGCACAGCAGTTGCATGCCCAGGCATACGCCGAGCACGGGCTGGCGCAGCGAACGCAAGACCTCGACCAGACCCAGCTCGCGCAGCCGCGTCATGCCCGGTCCGGCCGCACCCACGCCGGGCAGGATCACCTTGTCGGCGGCGCGGATCGCGGCAGCCTCCGAGGTCAATTCGGCATCTGCGCCAAGACGCTGCAAGGCGTAGCGCACCGAGCCGATATTGGTGCCGCCTGCATCGACCAGTACCACGCTCATCACAGCGCGCCCTTGGTACTCGGCAGTTCGCTGCCGGAGCGCGCGATCGCCTGGCGAAGGGCGCGCGCCACGACCTTGAAGCAGGCTTCCACCATGTGGTGCGCGTTGTCGCCGCGCACGGCGAGGTGCAGGTTCGCACCCAGCGTCTCGCACAGCGAGCGGAAGAAATGCGGCACCAGTTCGGTCGGCACCTCGCCCACGCGCTCGCGCGGGAAGCTGCCCTCGAACACGAAGTACGGTCGGCCGGACAGGTCCAGCGCGGCGCTGGCCTGCGCCTCGTCCATGGGCAGGGTGAAACCGTAGCGACCGATGCCGCGCTTGTCGCCGAGCGCCTGCTTCAGGGCCTGGCCGAGTGCCAGCGCGCAATCCTCGATGGTGTGGTGCTCGTCGATGTGGGTGTCGCCGTCGCAATCGAGTTCCAGCGCAAGGCCGCCGTGCTTGCCGATCTGTTCCAGCATGTGGTCGAAGAAGCCCAGCCCGGTGCGCACCTGCGGGTCGGTTGCGCGATCCAGGTCGACCTTGACGGTGATGCGGGTCTCTTTCGTGTGGCGCACCACGGTGGCGGTGCGCGGCGCATCCAGCAGCCGGTGCGCCACCTCCTCCCAGCCGATACCTTGCAGGCCCACGCGAAAACCGCGCACGCCGAGGTTCGCGGCAAGCTGCAGGTCGGTTTCACGATCACCGACCATCGCTGAGGCGGCGCGGCTCCAGCCGTCGTCGGCCAGGTAGTGGCGCAGCATGCCGACGCCGGGCTTGCGCGTGTCGAGGCCTTCGTGCGGAAGGCTGCGGTCGATCAACACCTCGCGGAAGCGAATGCCCTGCGAGTCGAGGATGCGCAGCAGAAGTTCGTGGGGGCCACGGAAATCGGATTCGGGAAAACTGTCGGTGCCCAGCCCATCCTGGTTGCTCACCATCACCAGCGCGTAGCCGGCGGCGACGAAGCGCTGCAACGCGGCGATCACTCCGGGCAGCAGGGCCAGCTTCTCCCAGCTGTCGACCTGCTCGTCGGCCGGCTCCTCGATCAGGCAGCCGTCCCGATCGACGAAAAGAATCTTGCGGACGGTCATGCGATGCCTCGATCCGAAGCCAGCACGGCCAGTACCCGCTCGTTCTCCGCCGGCGTGCCGATGGTGATGCGCAGCGCGTCGGCGAGGTTCGGGTAGCGGCGCACGTCGCGCACCACGATGCCGGCGGCGAGCAGGCGCCGGTAGACGTCGGCGGCATCGTCGAAGCGGACGGCAAGGAAGTTCGCCTGCGAAGGCAACACCTCGCGCACGCCGGGCAACCGGCGCAACGCCTCGCACATGCGCGTGCGCTCCGCACGCACGACGGCGAGGTGTTCGCGCGCATTCGCCTGGCCCCAGCCGGACAGCGCCAGCAGCGCCGCGTCCACGCACGGCAACGGCAACGGGTACGGCGCCATGATCTTCCGCAGCAAGGCGACCACGCCGGCGTTCGCCAGCAGGCTGCCGATGCGTGCGCCGGCCAGCGCCCAGGCCTTGGACAGAGTGCGCAGCACGGCGAGGTTGTCGTAGCGGTCGATCAAGTCGGCGATGCTGCCGTCGTCGGCAAACTCCACGTACGCCTCGTCCACCACCAGCAAGGCGCGGTCAGACAGCGCCCGCGCCAGCCGTTCGAGTGCCGCACGCGGCACCGCCTGACCGGCGGGATTGTTCGGAGTGCACACGAAGACGAGCGTCACCGCCGGGGTCAGTGCCGCGAGCACCGCGTCCACGTCCAAGGTGAAATCCGCCGCCAGTGGCACCTCGACAATGCCGGCGCCCTGCACCCGCGCGCACACCGCGTACATGCCGAACGTCGGCGGCTGGATCAGGATCGCATCGCGGCCGGCGCGACAGAACGCGCGCAGCAGCAGGTCGATCGCCTCGTCGCTGCCGCGGCCGACCAGCAACTGTTCGCGCCGCACGCCATACAGTGCTGCCAGCGCAGCGACCAATGCGACGGGCTGCGGCTCGGGGTAGCGGTTGCAGCCGAGTCCGTCGTCACCCACCGGTGCCCACGCCGACTCGTTCGCGTTGAGCAGGACCTCGCCGCCGCTGGCCTCCATCCGCGCCGAGGAGTACGGCTGCATCGCGCGGATCTCCGGCCGCGCCAGATCGAGCACGCTCATGCCAATGCCTCCAGCCGCAGGGTCACTGCGCGGCGGTGCGCTTCCAGCTGCTCGGCTGCCGCCAGCGTCGCGGTACACGGGCCGATGCGGCGCAGGCCGTCGGCGCTGACTTCCTGCACGCTGATCTGCTTCTGGTAGCTGGCCACCGACACGCCGCTGTAGCTGCGCGCGTAGCCGTAGGTCGGCAGCACGTGATTGCTGCCGCTGCAGTAATCGCCCACCGATTCGGGCGTCCACGGACCGAGGAAGATCGAGCCGGCACTGTCGACGCCGTCGAGCAGCGCGCGCGGCTCAGCCACCTGCAGGATCAGGTGCTCGGGCGCGTAGCGGTTGCTCACCTCGACCGCCTGCGCCAGCGAGTCGACCGCGATCAACCGGCTCTGCGCCAGCGCCTGGCGCGCGATGTCAGCGCGCGGCAGGCCGTCACACTGACGTTCGACCTCACGCTCCACGCGCTCGATCAGCTCCACCGAATCGCTGAGCAGGATCACCTGCGAATCCGGTCCGTGCTCGGCCTGCGACAGCAGGTCGGCGGCGACGAACACCGGATTCGCGGTGGCATCGGCGATCACCAGTACTTCCGACGGCCCGGCCGGCATGTCGATCGCCGCACCGTCCGGGTCGGACGACACCTGCAGCTTCGCCTCGGTCACCCAGGCATTGCCGGGGCCGAACAGCTTGTCGCACTTCGGCACCGACTCCGTACCGTAGGCCATCGCGGCGATCGCCTGCGCGCCACCGAGCTTGAACACCTTGTGCACGCCGGTGAGGCGCGCGGCGTACAGCACCGCCTCGTCGCAGCACCCGTCAGCGCGCGCGGGCGAGCACAGCACCACCTCGCGACAGCCGGCGATGTGCGCCGGCACGCCCAGCATCAGCGCAGTGGAAGGCAGCGGCGCACTGCCAGCCGGCACATACAGGCCCACCCGGCTGACCGGCCGCAGCATGCGCTCGACCCGCACGCCGGGCGCGGTGTCGACCGCCACCGGCCGCAGCGCCGCGGCACGATGGAACAACTCGATGCGTGCGGCGGCTTCGCGGATCGCCGCTTTCAATTCGGGATCGAGCGCCGTCTCGGCCGCGACGAACTCGGCCTCGTCGACCTCGAGTGCATCCAGTGTGCAGCGATCGTACCGGGCGCTGAGCGCGCGCAACGCCGTGTCGCCGTCCTTGCGCACGGCCGCGACGATCCGTTCGACACCATGACGCACGTCGTCTGCGCGCGACTGCGCCGGTCGCGCCAGCGCCTCGCGCCGGGCCGTTTCGTCCAGGGCGTTCCAGTCCAGACGTTTCATGCAAGCGAACTCCTCGTGCTGCCCTGCTTCATGCCAGCATCTTCTCCACCGGCAGCACGAACATCTCGCGTGCGCCGGCCTTCTTGATTTCCTCCAGTTGCCGCCAGCTCACCTCACCGGCGCACAACGCCTGCAGCATCAACTGGTCGGCCTGGCCAGCCACCGCCAGCAGCGTCGGCTGCGGACCGCCGGGGAGCAACCGGGTGACCGCCTCCAGCGAGTGACGCGAGGTCTGCAACAGCAGCAGCCGCGATTCGCGCACCTGGATCACGCCATCGAGCCGCTTCAGCAACAACTCCAGCATGTCGCCGCGCTCGTCCGCCGGCAGGGTCACCGGCCCGGCCAGCACCGCCTCGCTCTCCAGCAGCACCTCGGTCTCGCGCAACTGGTTGGCCACCAGGGTGCCGCCGCTCTGCACCAGGTCGCAGATCGCGTCGGCCGTGCCCAGCTTCGGCGCAATCTCGACCGAGCCGGCCAGGGTCACCACGCCGGCGTCGATGTGTTGCGCGCGCAGCCATTCACCAAGCAGGCCGGGGTATGACGTGGCGATGCGCCGTCCCGCGAGATCGCCGGGCGCGGAATAGTCGAGCTCCTGCGGCACGGCGATCGACAACCGGCACCGTCCGAAGCCGAGTGGCCGCAGTTCGGCCAGCGGCTCGCCATCGCGCCCGGCAGTGAGCTGGAACTCGCCCAGCACGTTGCGGCCGACGATGCCGACGTCGCATACGCCTTGCGCGATCAGGCCGGGGATGTCGTCGTCGCGCACCAGCAGCAGGTCGACCGGCTCGCCTTCGCCGAAGCAGAACAGCTTGTCGCGGCTTTGCCGGAAGGTCAGGCCGCATCGCTTGAGCAGGTCCAGCGCCGGCTCGGTCAGCCGTCCGGATTTCTGCATCGCGATGCGCAGGCGGTCGCGCGGCTTCATGCCCTCTTCCTTGCCGCCTGCGCCTGCCGCCGCGCCGCGCGGGCCGCGGCCGCGAGATAGCCGCCGCTGCCCTGGTTGAGATAGCGCGCGACCCGCCCGATCGTGGTGATGCTGACCGCAGTGCGCTCGTGGATCTCCCGGTACGACACGCCTTCGAGCAGGAACGGCACCACCCGCCAGCGGTCCACCAGCACTTCGAGTTCCGCCGGCGTGCACAGGTCGCTGAGGAACGCGCCAACTTCCTCGACGTTCTTCAGCGACAGCAACGCCTCGTACAGGCTCAGCTCGGCGGACTCGACGGGTGTTTCGGGATCAAGCGATCGACGCTTCATAATGTACTAACGCATTAACACAGTGGCGCGCATCATACACCCATGCGGCGCTGCCGCAATCCCCTCGTTCCTCGCCGCTCGCCCCCCCATCCTGGAGCCCGCATCCCGGAGCCCGCATCCCGGCTCTCGACAGACGAATGCGCGGTCATCCCGGCCCCAAAAACAGGAACCCCCGCCGAGGCGGGGGTTCCTGGCAACACGGGAAAGCCGTGTCGACTCAGGCGGACTTCTTGCGCGGGGCCGCCTTGCGGGTCGCCGGCGCCTTGGTCACCGTCGGCTTGGTGCCGGCCACGGCCGGGGCCAGCGCGTGCGCGCGCGTATTGCCGTAGCTGCTGCGGTAGATCTTGCCGCGGCGGGTCTTGCGATCGCCCTTGCCCATGGGGAACTCCTTGATTCGATGGATGTACGGCCGTCCATCATAGCAGTGCGGCGGGCAACGCCATAGGCCACCCACGCCCAGCGCCAACCAGCCTCAATGCGCGCATTGCGGGCCGTGCACGTGGACCTGGACACGGCGGTCGCGACGCAGGTTGACGAAGTGCGCGGCGGCCAGCAGCAGGCCGCCCGACGTGACCAGTGCACTGTGCACCAGGGTCAGTCCACCCTCGGCCCAGGTGACGCCGGAAATCAGCAGGAGCAACCCCGGGATGGCCAGCAGCAACGGCAAGGGCTGCTGGTGGCGCCGAAAGCCCCGCACCAGTGCGATCACCGCCAGCACGCAGGCAAACGCCACGAAACCCCGCTCGAAGCGATGGTCGGCCAGGAACTCCAGCCCGACCAGTGGCAGCGCGGCCAAGACGAAGGGCAGCAAGGCACAGTGGATCGCACACAGGAACGAGGCGATCGCGCCGATGCGATCGGCGCTCTGCCATCCACGCGATGTGCCTGCCTGCCCGGAATGCATCTGCCTGCCTGCCGTCGCCGCGCGAGGCGGCCGGGGAATCTGGCCGGCATGTTACATTATAACAATAGGTCGCGCTACCGGGCGATGGTCGCCGTTCAGGCTTTGCGGCAGGCCCGGCACAGACCGTGGACTTCCAGCGTCTGCGCCTGCGGCCGGAAACCCAGCGCGCGGGCCTGCGCCTCGATCAATTCGGCGACCCGTTCGTCGCAGACCTCCTGCGCGCTGGAACAGTTGTCGCAGATCAGAAATGGGACCTGATGCGCCTCGGTCGGATGGTGGCAGGAGACGAAGGCGTTGATCGACTCCAGCTTGTGGATGAAGCCGTTCTCGAGCAGGAAATCCAGCGCGCGATAAACCGTGGGCGGAGCGGCATTGCCGTGCTGTTCGCGCAGCTGGTCGAGCAGTTCGTACGCCTTGACCGGTATGCGAGATGCCGCGATCAGTTCCAGCACCTCCTTGCGCAGGGGGGTCAGACGCAGGCCCCGCTCCTCGCTGGCGTGTTCCACCGCACGCACGAAACCCTTCGCGTCATGATGGTGGTGCGGGTGGTGCGCGTGCGCGTTGTCGGCAACATCGTGGTTCAAAGCATTCACCTCGCCTCGATCATACATCCGCCACCGCCCGCCTCAGCGCGGCACCGGCGGCGGTTTCACGGCCGGCTGGCCGCGCGGCCTGCACAGGATCACGATCCAGCCGATCGGGCCGAGCACCCAGGACCACAAGACCGCTTCCAGCACCCGGCCGCGCCACCAGCCGAGCAGCAGGCCCACGGCGACGAACAGCAGATTCCACCAGAACATGGCTGCCCAGGGCACCATATTCAACAGATTGAAGAAGACGTGCCTGAACGCGCCGGGGGCGTCGAGATCGACGCCTTGGGTGGCGCGGGCCAGCAGCTCATCCACGGGGAGACTGGCGCCAGCTGCGCCGCGCCGCCAACTCAGGCATGGGTCATGGCCATCGCGGCGTCGATGCGGCGGATCGCCTCCTCGCGCCCCGTGAGATAGATCGTGTCCTCGATCGAGGGCGAGACCTGGGTACCGGTCATTGCCACCCGCAGCGGCTGCGCCACCTTGCCCATGCCCAACTCCAGCTGCGCCGCCACCTGCTCGATGACCAGGTGGACCGCCGCCGGCTTCCACTCGCACGCGCTCAGCAGCGTCTTCGCCGCCGCCAGCACGCCCGGGGCGCTGGCATTGCCGAGATGCTTCGCCACCGCCTTGTCGTCCCAGGCAGTGATCGGGCCGTACCAGATCTTCGCCCGCTCGGCCATTTCCTTCAGCGTGTGCACGCGCTCGCGCAGCGCCACGATGACCTCGATCGGCGCGGGGCCTTGCGCGACGTCCACGCCGGCGCGCTGCAGGTGCCATTCGAACTCGGCGAGGAACGACTGCGGCTCGTCGGTCTTCAGGTAATGCTGGTTCAGCCACGCCAGCTTCTCGGTGTCGAAGCGCGAGGCCGCCTTGTTGACGTCGGCGATGTCGAACAGCGCGATCATCTCTTCGCGCGAGAAGATCTCCTGATCGCCATGCGACCAGCCCAGCCGCACCAGGTAGTTGAGGATCGCGTGGGGCAGGAAACCCTGCTCGCGATAATCCATCACGCTGACCGCGTTGGTGCGCTTGGACAGCTTCTTGCCTTCCTTGTCCAGGATCATCGGCAGGTGCGCGAACTCCGGCACCGGCGCGCCGAGCGCGTGATAGATGTTGATCTGCCGCGGCGTGTTGTTGACGTGGTCGTCGCCGCGGATCACCTCGGTCACGCCCATGTCGATGTCGTCGACCACCACGGCGAAGTTGTAGGTCGGCCAGCCATCGGAGCGAAAGATCACCAGGTCGTCCAGCTCGCTGTTGGCGATCTCGATGCGGCCCTTGACCTTGTCCTCGAATACCACCGAGCCTTCGATCGGGTTGCGGAAGCGGATCACCCGGTTGGGGTCGTCGCGGCACGCCTCGTTGCGATCGCGGTAGTAACCGTTGTAGCGCGGTTTCTCGCCGGCCTGCATGGCCGCCTCGCGCATCGTCTCGATCTCGTCCTTGCTCTCGTAGGCGTAGTAGGCCTTGCCGGCGGCGACCAGCTCGTCGGCAACCTGCCTGTATCGATCGAGTCGCCGGGTCTGGTAGAACGGGCCCTCATCGGCATCGAGGCCGAGCCAGTGCATGGCGTCGAGGATCGCCTGCACCGCCGCGTCTGTGGAACGTTCGCGATCGGTATCCTCGATGCGCAGAATGAACTGTCCGCCGCGACGACGCGCCTCCAGCCAGCAATACAGCGCGGTGCGCGCGCCGCCGATGTGCAGGAAGCCGGTGGGGCTGGGAGCGAAACGGGTACGGACGGCCATGATGTTCCGGACAACAAGGAGAAACGATGGATTTTAACCGATACCGCGGGCAGCGCCGGCCTCGCATGCGCGCCCTGCCCACCTCCATGCTCGCGCTGGCGCTGCTTGTCGCCGCCGCACCCGCAAGGGCGGAGAACCCCGGTTTCGACCGCCCCGGCTACGGCTTCACGCCGGGCGTGCTGGCCGCTGGCGAGGCAATCCTCGAACAAGGCCTGCCGGACTGGAGCCGCGACCGGCAGGATGGCGTCACCGTGTCGCAGTACACCGCCGACAGCTTGCTGCGCATCGGGCTCGGCGGGCCGTTGGAAATGCAATTGGGCAGCGACTCCTGGAACGTGCTGCGGCAAGCCAGCCCGGGCGGCAGCGTGCACAGGGAAGGCCGCGGCGACAGCCAGCTGGGGCTGAAGCTGGCGCTGCCGTCGAGCCATGCGGGCTTCAGCTGGGGCCTGCTGGGCAGCGTCACCTTCACCGACGGCGAGCGGGAGTTCCGCGGAGACCATCGCCAGTACCTGCTCGGCGCGCAGTTCAACCTGGATGTCGGCGAGCGCCACTCGCTGGGCCTTTACCTGGAGAACGTGCGCCGCGGCGGTGCCGACAGCCCCACCGTGGCGCTGGACGACAGCCATGCGCTGTCGTCGGCGCTGACCCTGTACACCGAACTCGCCTGGCAGCACCTGCCCGGCGAGGGCAACGGCAGCCTCGCCGGTGCCGGCGTGCAGTGGATGGTCACGCCCCGCGTGCAACTGGACGCGGGCTTCGACCATCGCCTGCACGGCTCGGCAAACCAGTGGCAGGGCAATCTGGGCGTGTCGATCTACTTCGGCGGCTGATTGGGTCGCACGCCCCCGCGATTACTTGACGTGGACGGTGATTTTCTTCGACACCACCGCCGGCACGAACGGCACATGATTCGCGTCACCCAGCTCCAGTTGCAGAGTATGCGTACCCGGGGCCAGCTTCAGCGTGGTCTGGGTCTGGCCGCCGCCGAAATGGATGTGGTTGGCGTCGGCCGGAATCGGCTGGCCGGCGGCGGGCAAGGTCTTCACGTCGACCAGCAGGTGATGATGGCCGGTGTGCTCCCTGGTCACGCCCGCTGGCGCCACGCCCATGCCCTCGAGGCCGAAGCGCACGGTGAATTCCTGGCCGACGGTGGCGCCGTCCGCGGGCGAGATGATGTAGACCCTGGCGGCGGCCGGCGCCGACGTGCCCGGCAGCGCAGGTGCTTCGGCTGCCGTCGCGACAGTGGCCAGACCGGTGAGGGCGAGAATGAGCAGGATGCGATTCATCGAGGGAACCTCCAGCAAAGGGGAACTCCCAGTGTAAGCGCTGCACCGCGCCGCCGCCCACTGTGCGCAATATGCTCACGCCGTCGTGGCTGCCTTTGCGCTCAAGCAGATAGCGAATTTGTCCACAGGCTTTGCCGAACGTGCTCCACAGTCGCTGTGGAAAACTCTCGCGCGGTTGCTCAGAAAATCATCAAGGCGTGGCAAGTCATTGCCGGCAAAGGACGAAGCGCGGTTGTCCACAGGCTTGTACAGCGACGGCGCACAGAAGCTGTGGAAAACCCGGCCCGCGATACGACGATGCCGCCCGTGGGCGGCATCGCTCCGCGACACGCGACGCGCGCTCAGGCCGCGCGATCGGCCCGGGTCAGGATGCCGAACAGGTCGGCAAGCTTGTCGCGCATCTCGCGGCGGTCGACGATCAGGTCGATCGCACCGTGGTCAAGCAGGAACTCCGAACGCTGGAACCCTTCCGGCAGCGTCTCGCGCACGGTCTGCTCGATCACGCGCGGACCGGCAAAGCCGATCAGCGCCTTGGGCTCGCCGATGTTGATGTCACCCAGCATCGCCAGGCTGGCCGAGACACCACCGGTGGTCGGGTTGGTCAGCACGCTGATGTACGGCACGCCGGCATCGCGCAGACGCGCCAGCGCGGCCGAGGTCTTGGCCATCTGCATCAGCGAGAACAGCGCCTCCTGCATGCGCGCACCGCCAGTGGCGGAGAAACACACCAGCGCGCTCTTGTCGGCCAGCGCACGTTCGGCGGCGCGGGCGAACTTCTCGCCCACCACCGACCCCATCGAGCCGCCCATGTAGGCAAACTCGAACGCCACCGCCATCAACGGACGTCCCTTCAAGCGGCCGCTCATCGCGACCATGGCGTCCTTCTCGCCCAGTTTCTTCTGGGTGGCGATGATGCGGTCGCGATACTTTTTCGAATCGCGGAACTTCAGCGGATCGGCCGGTTCCATGCTGGCCCACAGTTCCTGGCCGGAACCTTCGTCCAGCAGCGCGCCCAGGCGCGCCCGTGCGCTGATGTAGTGATGGTGGCCGCACTTGGGACACACCATCAGGTTGCGTTCCAGTTCAGGCCGGTACAGCACGGTGCCGCAGCCCGCGCATTTCTCCCACACGCCCTCGGGCACCGAGCCCTTGCCGCCACCCGAAGGGAGCGTGCGGGTACGCGGGTTCATGATCTTCTGCAGCCAATTCATCGCAATACCTCAAACTTTCGAGACGGCCGGGTCGACCGCCTCAGCGTGCATCCAGCGCCGCGCGGATCGGCTGCAGGAAACTGCGCACACGACCCGTGATATCCGCCGCGTCCGTGGCCGCCGCCAGGCTTTCGACCAGCGCGCTGCCGATGACGACCGCGTCAGCGAAGCCGCCGATCGCTGCGGCGCTGGCCGCATCGCGAATGCCGAACCCCACCGCCACCGGCGTACCGGCGAGGCTCCTGACTTCGGCAACGCGCTCGGCAATCTCGCTGACGCTCAACTGCGCCGCTCCGGTGACGCCAGCGAACGATACATAATACAGGAAGCCTTCCGCCGAGCTGCACAACTGCGCCATACGCGCAGGTGCGGTGGTGGGCGCGGCGAGCAGGATCTGCTGCAACCCCGCCTCGCGCAGCGACTGCAGCACGGTCGACTCCTCCAGCGGACAATCGACCAGCAGCACGCCATCGACGCCGGCCGCCACAGCCTCCTGCGCGAAGCGCGCGTAGCCATGGATCTCCAGCGGGTTCAGATAGCCCATCAGCACGATCGGGGTTTCCGCATCGCGTTCGCGAAATGCATGCACCCAGCCCAGCACCTGCGCGAGACCGACGCCCTTGGCGATCGCCCGCTCACTGGCGTGCTGGATCACCGGGCCGTCTGCCATCGGATCGGAAAACGGCACGCCCAGCTCGATCAGGTCCGCCCCCGATTCCACCAGCGCATGCATCATCGCCACCATGTGCTGCGGCGAAGGATCGCCCGCGGTGACGAACGGGATCAGGCCGGTGCGGCCGGTGGCCTTGAGTTGGGCGAAGCGGGTGTCGATGCGGCTCATAAGACAGGAGTGAGTAATGAGAAGTGAGAAGTGAAAGAGAGCTCGGGCGGGTCTGAGCGGTTCTGGAGTGCGAGACTTCCTCTCACTTCTCACTCCTCTCCACTCACTCCTCGCTACACGCTCACTCCCTCGCGCGCCGCGATCGTGTGCACGTCCTTGTCGCCGCGGCCGGACAGGTTGCACAGCACGATGCCGTCTTTGGGCAACTCGCGCGCCAGCTTGATCGCCTGCGCCACCGCGTGGCTGGATTCCAGGGCGGCTAGGATGCCTTCGGTGCGCGCCAGCAGGTGGAACGCCTCCAGCGCCTCGTCGTCGGTGATGCCGACGTACTCGGCGCGACCGGCATCCTTCAGGAAGGCATGCTCCGGCCCCACACCGGGATAGTCGAGGCCGGCGGAGACCGAATGCGTCTCGGTGATCTGGCCGTCGTCGTCGCACAGCACGTAGGTGCGGTTGCCGTGCAGCACGCCGGGACGGCCGGCCGCCAGCGAGGCGGCATGATGGCCGGTGGCGATCCCCTCGCCTGCCGCCTCGGCGCCGACGATGCGCACGTCGGCGTCGTTGAGGAAGGCATGGAACAGGCCGATGGCATTGGAGCCGCCGCCGACGCAGGCGGTCAGCACGTCGGGCAGGCGGCCGTATTGCGCCAGCATCTGCGCGCGTGCCTCGCGCCCCACGACGGCATTGAAGTCGCGCACCATCTTCGGATACGGATGCGGACCGGCCACGGTGCCGATGATGTAGAAGGTGTCGGCCACGTTGGTGACCCAATCGCGCATCGCCTCGTTCAACGCATCCTTCAACGTCTTCGAACCGGAAGTCACCGGCACCACCTCGGCGCCGAGCAGCTTCATGCGGTAGACGTTGATCTTCTGCCGCTCGATGTCGACCGCACCCATGTACACCACGCAGCGCATGCCGAAGCGCGCCGCTACCGTGGCCGTGGCTACGCCATGCTGGCCGGCGCCGGTTTCCGCGATGACGCGCTGCTTGCCCATGTGCCGCGCCACCAGCGCCTGGCCGATGGTGTTGTTGATCTTGTGCGCGCCGGTGTGGTTGAGGTCCTCGCGCTTGAACAGAATGCGCGCGCCGCCAACCTGCCGCGACAGCCGTTCGGCGTGGTAGATCGGGCTGGGCCGGCCGACGTAGTGCTGCAGGTCGCGATCCAGTTCCGCGAGGAAAGCCGGATCGGTGCTCAGCCGTTCGTAAGCCTCGCTCAACTCGGCCAACGGCGCCATCAGCGTCTCGGCGACATAGCTGCCGCCATACTCGCCGAAGCGGCCATGGGCGTCGGGGTAGAGGTTGAAGTCCGCAATCTTGCTCATGGGGTCACTCGGGGATGGGCATGCCGCACTGCGGCAAGCGACCATCTTAGCGGATAGTTCACAGATAACGCCGGATGGTTTCCCGGAACTCGGCCAGTTGCCCCGGCGTGAGCGCGCCGAGTATCCCGCGCCGCTCGGCGGGGATGTGCGCGGCGGGGTCGTCGTCGCCGAAGACGTAGTGATCCAGCAGGCCTTTCCACGCCGCCCGCTCTGCCGGCGGCAAGGCGCGGAACACGAGGATGCAGTGCATCAGGCAGCCCAGCGCCGTGGCCGGTGCGTCGCCCCCGGCCGGCACCGGTTTCCACCAGTAGTTCACCAGCGCATTGATCTGCTCCAGCGACTCGACGTGGTGCCACCACATCGGCGGGATGTAGATCGCGTCGCCGGGATGCAGTTCGGCCACCTGCGCCGCGGCCAGCGCATCTTTCAAGCGCGGATAACGCGGATCGTCGGGACGATCCAGCCGCGCCATGCCGATCGCCGCGCCGGTCGGCGCGAAATCCAGCGGGCCGACATAGAGATTGCGCACCTGCTCCGGGGCGAACAGGGTGAAGCGCCGCACCCCGCACGCCACACAGGCGACGTTGTGGTACTCGTCGAAATGCGCCGGCGTGGTGACCTTGTTGCCGATCCAGATGCGCGGCTGGATCGCCTTGTCGATGAAGGGAACCGCATGATCCTCCAGCAGTCCGGGCAGGCAGTCGGCGATCAGCGCGCTCTGCATCGCCAGCCCCGGCGGATTGTCCTGGCGGCTGTAGGCCGCCAGCCGCTGCAGGCCCCGGGTGATCGAGACGCGGTGATGCGCGTAGTTGAAACCGTCGACATTCGCGTTGTAGCCGATCACGCCGCCCTCGCCTGCCGGCATCAGCAGCGCGTCGACCTCGCGGCCGTTGTCCAGCTTCGCCAGGCCTTGCGCAAAGGCGGTGTCCGACCGCCGCGACCACGCCACCATCGGCCAGTCGCGGCAGAGGCCGCGGATCACCAGCGGGCGGGCACGATCCACCAGGCCCGCGAGTTCGAGTGCCTGCCCGGCGCCGCGATATTCCTCGATCACTCCCGGCATGCCGCCTGCTCCGCGTCGGCCGCGCGCACCGCGCGGATGAAGGCTTCGAGCCGCGCCGCGTCCTTGATCCCCGGTGCCGATTCCACTCCGCTGGCCACATCCACCGCCCACGGACGTGCCGCGCGCACTGCATCGCCCACGTTGCCGGCGTGCAGGCCACCGGCCAGGATCAGCGGCTGCGCCAGATTGCCGGGCAGTAACGACCAGTCGAACGCCTTGCCGCTGCCGCCCGCCTCGCCGGGTGCATGGCCGTCCAGCAACAGGCCGGCGGCGCGCGGGTAATCGCGCAGGCGCGGCAGCGCGGCAGCGCCATCGCCCATCGCGATCGCCTTGACGAAGGGGCGGTCGAACCGTGCGCACCAGTCGTCGCCCTCATCGCCATGGAACTGCAGCAGCGCGGGATCGACTTCATCGACCACCTGCCGCACCAGCGCCGCCGCGTCGTCCATGAACAGGGCCACCGTGGCGATGAACGGCGGCAGCGCCGCGACGATCTCGCGCGCACGCGCCAGCGTCACCTGCCGCTTGCTGCGCGCGGTGAACACCAGGCCGATCGCATCGGCGCCGAGCCGCGCGGCGAGCAGCGCATCCTCGACGCGGGTCATGCCACAGCATTTGATGCGGGTCACGGGCCGGCTCCCGTCAGGCAGACTTCGGTGGGCAGGCCCCAGTGTGCCTCGTAGCGCGGGCCGATGAAGGTCAGCCCCGAGGCCGGTGCAGTCGGTCCGGCCACCTGGCGGTCGCGGCCGGCGAGCAGTTCGGCCATCCATTCCACCGGCTGCTCGCCGCGACCGACCAGCAGCAGCGAACCCGCGATGTTGCGCACCATGTGGTGCAGGAAGGCATTGGCCTCGATCTCCAGCATGACGTGCTCGCCCTCGCGGCGAACGCTGATCTCGAGCACCGAGCGCCGCGGGTGCGGCGCCTGGCACGACAGCGCCCGGAATGCGCTGAAGTCGTGCTCGCCCAGCAAGGATTGCGCGGCTTCGTGCATGCGCTGCGCGTCCAGCGGCAGGCGCTCCCAGGTGACGTAGCGCGCGTCCAGCGCGGCGCGCACCGGCCGGTTGAGGATGTGGTAGCGATAACGGCGGCTGCGCGCGGAGAAGCGCGCGTGGAAGCTGTCCGGCACCGGTTGCGCCCACAACACGGCCACGCTGGCCGGCAGGTTCGAGCACGCGCCCAGCACCCAGCCGCGCAATTCGCGGCGTGCATCGGTATCGAAATGCACCACCTGGCAGCGGCCGTGGACGCCGGCGTCGGTGCGTCCTGCGCAACTGACCAGTACCGGATGGGCCGCCACTTTCGACAAGGCCTCCTCCACTGCGCCCTGCACGCTCGGCCCTTCGGTCAGGCGTTGCCAGCCGAAGAAATCGGTGCCGTCATACTCGATGCCGAGAGCGATGCGCATGGATGCCGCAGATCCGGAAGGAAGCGTCGAAGATTAGCAGGCAGGCACCGACGTCATGCCCGCCGAAAAGAAATCGGGCCGGCAAGGCCGGCCCGGCTCCGTCCCGTTCGCGATGCGATCTCAGCCCAGACCGTCGAGCAGCTTGCGCGCCACGTCGCGCTGCATCTGGCTGCCTTCCTTGAGCACTTCGCCCAGCATCGCGCGGGCGCCATCGGCATCGCCCATGTCGAGATAGGCGCGCGCCAGGTCGAGTTTGGTATCGACCGGATCGTCGCTGAACTCAGCCGACTCCGCGGCGGACGCGCCGGTTTCCGGCGCATCCCAGGAAGCCTTCGGCTCGGCGTGCGGCTTGACCACGGTAATGTCGTCCGCGGCCGCCGGCGGCGCCGTGCGCGAACCACCGGCTGGCTGGGTCAGGTCGAAATCGAAGCTGTACTCGGTGACTTTCTTCGTGCCGGTCGGCAGCGCCGGCGGCAGCGGGGAAACCACGGTGGGTGCGTCGCTGTCGTCGGCGTAGTCGTCGATGTCGAACGCCTGCGTCGCCTCGGACTCGACGTCGGCAGGCTCCGCATGATGGTCGAACAACGGATGCCCCGGCGCGAGATCCTCGCCCATGTGCACCACGTCCTGCCACTCGTCCTGTTCCGGGTCGGTGATGTGGGCGTGCATCGCTTCGGCCGCGGCCTCGAAACGCTCCACGTCGCGGCGCGAGTAGTACAGCGTGACCAGTTCCAGATGCAGGTAGATGTCGTCCGGATGCTCGGCCAGCTGGTCGAGCAGTTGCTCCTGGTCGGTATCGCCATCGGCCAGCAGATCGTCGTCGCCCTCGCCTGCCGGCGGCGTGGCGCCGAAACGATCGGCCAGCGAGGCTCCCCCCGTCTTGGCGGCGGCCGCAGGCTTGCGGCGGCGACCGAGAACGGCAAGCAGAATCAACACGATGACCGCGCCGGCCGCTGCGGCCCAGGCCCAAGTCTGCATGTACCAGGGTTGCTCGACCACGCGTGCCGGGGCGGGCGCGGGCGCGGGTGCGGACGCAGGTTCGGCCGCAACCGTGGCCGCAGCAGCCGGTGTCGCACTGGCAGTAGCCAGCGAGGCCGAACCGGCCGGCGCGAACGCGGTGCCTGCCGCTGCCACCGATGCCGAGGTCGCCGCGCCGGAGGAGGCCCAGGCCACCGGGCTCTCGCTGGCCTCGGCGCTGCTGCCGGCGCTGGCCACCGCCGGCGCGAGCGCTGCGGGTTCCGCTACCGTGCTCGCAGCCACGGGAGCGGTTGCCGGCGCGCCGGTGCCCTTGCGTGCAGCGGCCAGCTTGGCCTGCAACTCGGCGATCTCGCTGTCCTTCAGCGACAGCAGGTGTTCGTTCTTGGCGTTGATGTCGGTGAGGTCTTTCAGCCGCGCCTTCAGGTCGCCGCTCTGCTGCTTCAGGCTGGCCACGCTTTCGCGGGAGCGCAGCAATTCCTCGCGCAGGCTGGCAGAGGACTGGTCGGTCTTGCCGGATGACTGCCCGCCGCCGGCGGTGCCGGCCTGCGGAGGCACCAGCGCCAGCCGGTCCTCGTTGTCGGCCGCGCCGGTGGTGGGCGAGCCGGAGGAGGAAGCGCGCGTTGCCGCATCGGCCACCACCGCGGGCTTGCCCGGCGTGCCGGCGCGCCAGTCGCTGTTCTGCCGGCTCACCTCGGCGGCCGCCGCGGCCAGGCTCATGGCCTGCGCCTCGGAGGCGCTGGGCACGCGCAATACCGCGCCGCTCTTGAGCGCGTTGATGTTGTCGCGATAGAAGGCGTCCGGATTGGCCTGCTGCAGGGCCAGCATCATCTGGCGCACGTCGACGCCGGTCGGCGTCACGCTGCGGGCGATGCCCGACAGTGTCTGGCCGCTCTGCACCGGACCGAGACGGCCGTTCTCGACGGCAGCGGGAGCCGGAGTGCGGGTAGCCGCCGCCACTTGCGGCGCCGGGGCGGGAGCGCGCTGCGCAGGGCGCGGCGCCGGGCTGGCCGGGCGCGGCGCCGCCACTGGCGCCGGCGCGGGGGTTGCCGCGACCGGGTGCGAGCCGGGTGGATCGAGCAGGATCGCGTACTCGCGCACGCTGGGGCCGTCCTTGCCGTCCACTTCAATGAGGAGGTCGAGATAGGGATCGTTCACCGGTTCGCTGCTGGTGATGCGGATCACCGGGTGCGCGCCGGTGGCAACGCTGAAGTGCAGCGGAATGTCGGTGCGCCCGCCGACGATGCCGGCCCGGGCAAACTGCTCGCTGGAGGCCAGTTTCACCTTGAGACCCTGCAACTCGGCCGGACTGGCCGGGTGCAGCGGAATCTCGGCCAGCAGCGGCTGTCCCAATGCCGATTTGACCTGGACCTGGCCCATGTCCACAGCCAGGAGCTGGCTGCTCCCCAGCGCCAGCGCCACCAGCATCGACAATTTCAACGAACGATTCATGCATGTTCCCCCGAGCGATCCCTGACGCTTTCTTGTTGAAAAGATGCCGCCACCAGGGCGGCGGCCGCGTCACCGTGCCGCCACTTTAGTTACAAGAAGCGCAATCAACAATAGCCGCGGCGAATACTTGCGACACATTGCTGCTGCCGGTTCTTGCCCCGGACACCCCGTCATGGGTGGTCATCAGGCACCGCGGCCTGCACCTGCAACAACTGGCGGCGCAACTCGGCGATCTGCGCGTCCTGCTGCTCCAGGCGCCGGCTGGCGCGCTGGCTGGCTGATTCCTGACGCGCCACCTCTTGCTGCAGGCGCTTCACCTCGACCTGATTGCGTTGCATCCGCTGCCGTACGGCCGGCAGTGCCGGGACGGCCGTCGAGCCGGCGCGGGCCGGTCCGGCCGGCGGCGCGGCCCAGGCCGACGCGGTGAGCAGGATGCCGATGGCGGCAAGAGACGGCAGGACACGCATGGTCAGAGATAATCCTCGATCAGCAACTCGGCAATCTGCACCGCATTCAAGGCCGCACCCTTGCGGATGTTGTCCGAGACGACCCACAGGTCCAGCCCGCGCTCATGCGAGATGTCCTCGCGGATGCGCCCGACGAACACGCCATCGGTCCCGGCCGCCTGCGCCACCGGGGTCGGGTAGCCGGCCGGCTTGCGCTCGTCCATCAGCACCACGCCCGGCGCCTGGCGCAGCAGTTCGCGCGCCTCCTCGGCGGTGATCTTGTCGCTGGTCTCGATGTGCACCGCCTCGGAATGGCCATAGAACACCGGCACGCGCACCGCGGTCGGGTTCACCTGGATCGACTCGTCCTCCAGGATCTTGCGGGTCTCCCACACCAGCTTCATCTCCTCCTTGGTGTAGCCGTTGGGCTGGAAGTCGTCGATCTGCGGGATCACATTGAACGCGATCTGGACCGGGAATTTCTTGCCCGGTTCCACGCTTTGGAAATTCAGCAGGGCCGCGGTCTGTCGGCCCAGCTCCTCCATGCCGCTGCGGCCGGCACCGGAGACGGACTGGTAGGTGGCCACGTTGATCCGCTCGATCTGCGCCGCGCGGTGGATCGGCGCCAGCGCGACCAGCATCTGCATGGTCGAGCAATTCGGGTTGGCGATGATGCCGCGGTTGGTGTACTGGGCGATCGCGTGCGGGTTGACCTCGCTGATCACCAGCGGGATGTCGTCCTGATAGCGGAACTCGGAAGTGTTGTCGATCACCACCGCGCCGGCCGCTGCCGCGCGCGGCGCGTGTTCGCGGCTGACCGAGCCGCCGGCGGAGAAGAACGCGATGTCGACGCCGGCGAAGTCGTAGGTGTCCAGCAACTGCACGGTGACCTGCTTGCCGCCGAAGCTGACCTTGCCACCGGCTGATCGCTCGCTGGCCAGCGGCACCAGCTCGCTGACCGGAAACTCGCGCTCGGCGAGGATGGCCAGCAGGGCTTCGCCGACGGCACCGGTGGCGCCGACCATGGCGACCTTGTAACTGCTCTTGTGACTCATGGAATGGGTTGCTCTGGAAGTGGAGGCGTGCCGGTCACAGCACGTTCGGGTTGAGGAGGTTGGGTGGTCGTCCGGCGTGCGGACCATGGCCGAACAACGCGAGCACATTGTCCACCGCCACCGATGTCATCGCGCGGCGGGTATCGGTCGTGGCGCTGGCGATATGGGGGCTGAGCACCACGTTGTCGAGCGTGAGCAGCGCCGGATGCAGCTTCGGTTCGCCCTCGAACACGTCCAGCGCCGCGCCGGCCAGGCGCCGGTCGCGCAACGCCGCGGCCAGCGCGGCGTCGTCGACAATGCCGCCGCGGGCGACGTTGACCAGCATCGCGGTCGGCTTCATCAGGGCCAGCTCGGCCGCGCCGATGGCGTGTCGGGTGCGCGGCGTCAGCGGCAAGGCCAACACCAGGAAATCGGACTCGCCCAGCAACTGCGCCTTGTCCACGTGGCGTGCGTTGCAGGCGCGCTCGATCGCCTCGGGCAGCGGCGAGCGGTTGTGGTAGATCACCGGCATGCCGAAGCCGACCGCGCGATGGGCGATGGCCTGGCCGATGCGACCCATGCCGAGGATGCCCAGGGTGCGACCGCGCACGTCGCTGCCCAGCCACGCCTTGAACTCGGTGGCATGCCAGTGGCCGGCACGCAGCCAGCGCTCGGCCGCAGTCATGCGCCGGGCCGCGCCCAGCAGCAGCGCCCAGGCGAAGTCGGCCACGCTCTCGTTGAGCACGTCGGCGGTGTTGGACACCGCGATGCCGGCAGCGCTCATCGCGTCGACGTCGATGTTGTCGTAGCCCACTGCAAGGTTGGCCACGATACGCAGGCGCTCGGCCGCACCGATTTCGGCCGCGCCGATGCGGTCCTTGAGGCCGACGATCACCGCATCCTGCCCCGCCAGCCGGGCAGCCAGTTCGGCAGGACTGAACTTGCGCTCGGTCTCCTCCACGGTCACCTGGAAATGCGGCTCCAGCCGGGCGATGACACCGGGGAAAGTGGGGCGGGACACCCAGACGCGCGGCTTGTCGGTCATCGAACGGGTTCCGGTGGCGGTGGCTCGGCCTCAGGCGATGCGTGGCGCGACCGGCCCCACGTCGCCGCATTGCGCCCGATGGCGCAAGGCGTGATCCATCAGCACCAGCGCCATCATCGCCTCGGCGATGGGCGTGGCACGGATGCCGACGCAGGGGTCGTGACGCCCCTTGGTGACCACGTCCACCGGCTCGCCGGCCAGGTTCACGCTGCGGCCGGGGATCAGGATGCTGGAGGTGGGCTTCAACGCGATCGAGGCGGTCACCGCCTGTCCCGTGCTGATGCCACCGAGAATGCCACCGGCGTGATTGGACGTAAAGCCGTCCAAACGCATTTCATCGCGATGTACGCTCCCGCGTTGGGCGACGGCGGCGAAACCATCGCCGACCTCCACGCCCTTGACTGCGTTGATCGACATCAGCGCACTGGCCAGGTCGCCGTCCAGCTTGCCGTAGACCGGCTCGCCCCAGCCAGGAGGCACGCCCTCGGCGACCACGTTGACGCGCGCGCCGACCGAATCGCCGGACTTGCGCAGCTTGTTGATGTAGTCCTCCAGCGCCGGCACCTGCGATGCATCGGGCCAGAAGAACGGGTTCTGCTCCACCGCGCTCCAGTCGAACGCACCGGGCACGACCTCGCCGATCTGCGCCAGGTAGCCGCGCACGTGCACGCCATGGCGTTCGGCCAGCCATTTCTTCGCCACGACGGCAGCGGCCACGCGCATGGTGGTCTCGCGCGCCGAGGAGCGCCCGCCGCCGCGCGGGTCGCGGATGCCGTACTTCTGCCAGTAGGTGTAGTCGGCGTGGCCGGGGCGGAAGGTCTGCTCGATCTCGCCGTAGTCCTTGCTGCGCTGGTCGGTGTTGCGGATCAGCAGCGCGACCGGCGTGCCGGTGGTCTTGCCCTGGTACACGCCGGAAAGAATCTCCACCTCGTCCGCCTCGTGCCGCTGCGAGGTGTAGCGGCTGCGGCCGGTGGCGCGGCGCTCGAGGTCGGTGCGGAACTCTTCCGAGGCGATGGCCAGCCCCGGAGGGCAGCCGTCGATCACGCAGCCGATCGCCGGCCCGTGGCTTTCGCCGAAGGTGGTGACGGTGAACAGCTTGCCGAAGGAATTGCTTGACATCGCGCGTCCGGGATCAAAGCCCAGAGCATACCGGCACCACCCCTCTTGTAGGAGCCCGCTCGTGGGCGATGCCTTTTTAATCTTGCGAATCCCGAATCCCCAATCCCGGCTCTCGACAGACGAATGTCTGGTCATCCCGGTTCAAGAACATCGCCCGCGAGCGGGCTCCTGCCGTGGCGCCGCTGGCCACTCGCGGGAGAGCATGGCGAAGATCATGTCGTCCACCCATTCGCCGTGCAGCCACAGGCTTTCGCAGTGATGGGCTTCCTGACGCATGCCCAGCGAACGCAGCAGGGCGAGGCAGGCCTGGTTGCGCGGGTCGACCGAGGCGTGGATGCGGTGCCGGCGCCACGGGCCGAATACCTGCCCGAACAGGGCGCGCACGGCCTCGCCGGCGTAGCCACGGCCCTGCCCGGCCGGCGCGAGGCTGATGCCGAACTCGACCGATTCCATCGCATCCTCGGGCAGGTTCACGCCAAGATCGCCGATCAGCCGGCCGTCCTCGCGCAGGCGGATCGCGCGCTGGAACCAGCCGGCGGGAGTGGCTGCGGGCGATTGTCGCTCGATGAAGGCACGCGCGGCGGCGAGATCGGCTGGCCGCCAACCCTGGTAGCGCGCCACCACGGGGTCGCTGCGCAGGGCGAACAGCGCCGCGGCGTCTTCAGCGCGCAACGGGTCGATCCGCAGTCGCGCCGTGACCAGTTCCATGTCAGCCCGGGCGGCGTGCGACAGCCGCGGCGTGAATCGCCGCCGCATGCTCGACCAGGTCGCGCCGCTCCAGCGCGAACACGCCCATCGGGCCGACCTTGAACTCGATCCACACGAACGGGACCTCCGGCAGCAGCGCGGACAGCGCGTGCTCGCTCTCGCCCACCTCCACGATCAGCAGGCCGTCCTCGGTCAAATGACCAGCCGCCTCGTCCAGCATGCGCAGGCACAGGTCCAGGCCGTCCGCGCCGGAGGTCAGGCCCAGCTTGGGCTCGTGCGCGTATTCGCCCGGCAGCGCGGCGTACTCGTCCTCGGTGACGTAGGGCGGGTTGGAGACGATCAGGTCGTACTTGCGCCCGGCCACGCCGGCGAACAGATCCGACTGGATCGCCTCGACGCGGCCCTCGACGTGCTGGAACGCGATGTTCTCGCGCGCCAGCGACAGCGCCTCGTCGCTGATGTCGACGATGTCGACCTGCCATTCGGGGTTGTACTCGGCCATCGCGATGCCAATGCAACCCGAGCCGGTGCACAGGTCCAGCGCGCGCTCGATGTGGCGCTCGTCCAGCCACGGCGCGAAGCCCGACTCGATCAGCTCGGCGATCGGCGAACGCGGCACCAGCGCGCGGCGGTCGCTCTTGAACTTCAGCCCGGCGAACCAGGTCTCGCCGACCAGGTAGGCCACCGGCAGGCGCTCGCTGACGCGGCGCTCGATCAGCGCCAGCACGTTCGCGCGCTCGGCCGCGGTGAGCCGGCCGGCGCCGTAGGCCGGCGGGATGTCCGGCGGCAGGTGCAGGCTGGCCAGCACCAGATGGGTGGCCTCGTCGATCGGGTTGTCGTGGCTGTGGCCGAAAGTCAGCCCGGCGGCCGAGAAACGGCTGGCACCGTAGCGGATGAAGTCGATGATGGTGGCGAGTTCGGCGGTCACGGGCGGCCCACGGCACGGCAAAAGGCCGCTGATTATAAGCGCGAGCCCCGTATACTGGCCGGATGACTTTCAAAGTAATCCTCCAATACCTCCTGCCGCACCGTTTGCTGTCGCGGTTGGTCTACTGGGCCACGCGCTGGACCTTCGCGCCGTGGAAGAACTGGCTGATCGCCACGATCGTGCGCAACTACGACGTGGACATGGCCGAGGCGGCGCAGCCCGATCCGCTGGCCTACCAGCACTTCAATGCCTTCTTCACGCGCAAGCTGAAACCCGGCGCGCGCCAGGCCGATGCCGATCCGGCCGCCCTGCTCTCGCCGGCCGACGGCCGCATCAGCCAGGCCGGCACGATCGTCGACGGCCGCATCTTCCAAGCGAAGGGCCGGGAATACACTGCCGCCGAACTGCTCGGTGGCGACGAGGCCGCAGCCGCGCCGTACCGCAACGGCTGCTTCGTCACCGTCTACCTGTCGCCGCGCGACTATCACCGCGTGCACATGCCGCTGAAAGGCACGCTCACGGAAACCGTGCACGTGCCCGGACGCATCTTCAGCGTGGCGCCGTTCGCGGTCACGGCGATCCCGCGGCTGTTCGCCCGCAACGAGCGGCTGGTGTGCCACTTCGAGGGCGAGCACGGCCCGTTCGCGGTGGTGATGGTGGGCGCGATCCTGGTCTCGTCGGTGGCCACCGTGTGGGACGGCCTGGTGATCCCGCCGTACGCGCCGTCGATCCGGCGCAAGTCGTTCGCCGGCCAGCACGTCACGCTGGAACGCTTCGCCGAGATGGCGCGCTTCAACATGGGTTCGACCGTGATCGTGTTGTTGCCGCCGGGCAGCGCGACGGTCGATCCGCTGCCGCCGCAACAGCACGTTCGCGTGGGCCAGCGGATCGGTCAGATCAGGGTGGCAGGCGGCCACTTTCCCGAAAACTGACGTTGCGCGTCATTTTGTGACGCTATGCGCGCAAATTCCGGGGGTGGCCGGTTAACCTCCTCGCGACGGACCGGCCAACATGCCGTGCCGAACCTGTGCCGAGGGGAACCATGCAGATACTCACTCCATTCTTTGCGGTGGTGCGTTCGCGCCAGCTTGGCCGCCAGTTCCGCGATGTCGAACGCAGCATCCGGACCCTGCCCAAGCGCAGCCGCGATCGGCTGAGCATGCTCACCCTGCGCGAGATCGGCCAGGCCTCGCGCTGTGATTTCCCGCACCTGTACGGCACCACGCCGGAATCGCGCTACCTGCCGTGGGGACAAGGCACCGACCTGGGCTACGAGCGTGCACGTTCGAACAACGCCGAGGTCGCGCTGCGCGGCATCGCGCTGTGGCTGGCGGTCGCCTATCACGAGACCAAGACCGCCACCCAGCCCAACCTGCAGGCCCAGCACCGGCAGTTGCTGCAGTTGCTGCGCGAGCTCAAGGAGCTCCACGGCGGCGGCAGCCGCAGCGATACCTCGGACAGCTGGATGCAGGAGAGCGCCGTCGCCTGACCGCGCGGCGGCGCCCCACCCCGCGCCTCAACGGCAGACCGGCACCTTCAGATGCTGGCCCACCCGGATGCGGTGGTGCTGGAGATCGTTGATCTCGGAAATCTCCTGCACACTGGAACAATGCAGTTTGCGCACGATGCTGATCAAGGTGTCGCCGCGGCGCACGCGATACGTGGTCGTTCTCTGCGCACCCGCCTTCGCCGGCGCCTGCGCCGGATCGGGTACCACCGGCACCGTCGCACGGTGCAGGTCCGCCGCGAGGATCGGCCACGGACCATCGACGCAACGGGCGGCATAGGCACGCTCCAGTCGTTTGGGCACCCGCAGCGTGGCGCCAACCGGCTGGCTGGTATCGGGGTCGAGCCGCGGATTGAGGTTGCGCAGGGTGCGGAACCAGCCCTCCTCCATGCCATCGGCCGAACCCAGGCAGACGGTGAGCTCATCAAGCGACGCGGCGCGCTTGAGCGTGATGCTGCCGGGGTCGCCGTCGATCTTCGGGAAGCGCAGGTTGTAGCTGTCCGGATGCAGGAACAGCCACGCCGCCGCCAGCACCGCCGGCACGTAGTCGCGCGTCTCGGGCGACATCTGGTCGTAGATGCGCGGGTCGTAGAAACTCACCGACGGGTCGTCGCCCACCGCGCGGCGCATGCGGCCTTCGCCGCCGTTGTAGGCGCCGATGACGAGCTCCAGGTTGTTGTTGAAGATGCGCAACTGCTCGTTGAGGTATTCGGCATTGGCCCGCGCCGAAGCGGCCGGGTCGAAGCGCATGTCGAAGCCGTTGTCCACGCCCAGCCCGAAACGCATGCCGGTGGAATACATGAACTGCAGCGGGCCGGAGGCGCCGGAGCGCGACACCGCGTGCACCTTGCCGCCGGATTCCTGGGCCACCATGCCGAACAGCAGCGCCTCGGGCAGGTCGGCCTTCTGGTAGGCCGGCCACATATCGTGGCGCAGGTACTGGTAATTGACCCAGGCGTCCATCAGGTAAGGCCGGCGCTGGGTCAGCCACATCTCCAGCGCTGCCTTCACCGGCCCGTTCATCGCGATCAGCTGCGACAGCTTCTGTCCGTGCAGCAGCGTCACGCTGCGCTGCGCCTGCGGCAGGCTGGCCGCACCGGCATGACCGGTGGCCAGCGCCGCCTGCGACGACTCGACATCCCCGGACAGATCCGGGAGGTCGTCGAAATCGCCATCTTTCAGGCGCAGCAGGCGGTCGAATACGGAAAAGAAGCGCTGCGGATCGCAGCCGGCGGTGACCGCACATTTCGCCGACGACTGCTTCAGCAAGTCGAGCGACTGGCGCAGGCTCAGTGCCGACGCATCGCTGTCGCCTTCGCGCGCCTGCTGCAAGGCGGTCTCGTAGCCCTTGCTGGCCTGGTTCAACTGGCCGTACAGCGCATCGGCCGGCGTCGGGGTCCTCTCGCCGCCGCTGCTGGCGCAGCCGCCCAGCAAGGTGCAGGCCAGCACAAGCGACGCGAGGTGCCGCGGGCGAAACACGTGGGGCAACGACATGAAGAACTTCACCTGCAAAAAGCATTCACCATAGCCGGCCGCGAAGCCGGACTCAACGCACGGCGTCACAACCGCGAGCCACGCGCCGGGTTGGCTACAATCGCGTCACTACCAATGGAAGGACCGCCATGACTGACATCCTGATCGGCCGCAACGACAGCACCAGCGTCAGCCTGGACCCGCACTACGGCAATCGCCACGGCATGATCGCCGGCGCCACCGGCACCGGCAAATCCGTGTCGCTGATGGTGCTGGCCGAAGGCTTCTCGCGGCTGGGCGTGCCGTGCTTCCTGGCCGACGCCAAGGGCGACCTGGCCGGCCTGGCGATGGCCGCCGGCGAGCCGGGTGACAAGCTCAAGGCGCGGCTGGCCAGGCTCAAGCTCACCGACTGGAAGGCGCAGGCCAACCCGGTGGTGTTCTGGGACATCTACGGCAAGCTCGGCCACCCGGTGCGCGCCACCGTCAGCGAGATGGGCCCGACCCTGCTCGGCCGCGTGCTGGAATTGAACGACACCCAGGAAGGCGTGCTCGAAGTGGTGTTCAAGGCCGCCGACGACCAGGGCTGGCTGCTGCTGGACCTGGCCGACCTGCGCGCCCTGCTCACCTACGCCGCCGAAAATGCCAAGGCGCTGTCCACCCAGTACGGCCTGATCAGCACGCAGAGCATCGCGGCAATCCAGCGCGCGCTGCTGAAACTCGAAAGTGACGGCGCCGACCAGTTCTTCGGCGAGCCGGCCCTGGAGCTGGCCGACCTGATGCGCCAGGACATGAGCGGCCGCGGCATCATCAACGTGCTGGCCGCCGACCAGCTGATCATGAAGCCGCGGCTGTACTCCACCTTCCTGCTGTGGCTGCTGTCCGAGCTGTTCGAGCAGCTGCCCGAAGTGGGCGACCTCGACCAGCCGAAGATGGTGTTCTTCTTCGACGAGGCGCACCTACTGTTCGACGACGCCTCGCCGGCGTTGCTGCAGCGGGTGGAACAGGTGGTGCGGCTGATCCGCTCCAAGGGCGTGGGCGTGTACTTCTGCTCGCAGAACCCCGACGACGTGCCCGGCGTGATCCTCGGCCAGCTCGGCAACCGCATCCAGCACGCCTTGCGCGCGTTCACCCCGCGCGACCAGAAGGCGGTCAAGGCGGCGGCGGAAACCTTCGTCGCCAACCCGAAGCTCGACGTCACCGAAGCGATCACCAAACTCGCGGTGGGCGAGGCGCTGGCCTCCACACTGGCCAACGGCGGCGTGCCCACGCCGGTGGAGCAGGTGCTGGTGACCACGCCGTGCTGCCGCATCGGCGCGATCACCGACGCCGAGCGCGGCACCATCCGCCAGCGCTCGCCGGTGGGCGCGAAATACGACACTGCGGTCAATCGCGAATCGGCTGCCGAGATGCTGGCCAGGCGCGCCGGGGAAAAGGCCGCCGATGCCGCCACCGTGGCGGCCGATGCGCCAGCCAAGGGCGCCGCGAAGGAAGCGGAAAGCGGCTGGGGCGGCGCGGTGCACGACGCCCTGTTCGGCACCAAGCGCCGCCAGGGCATGATCGAGACCATGGGCAAGCAGATGGTGCGCACCGCGGGCAGTCAGCTCGGCCGGCAGATCCTGCGCGGCGTGCTGGGCGGCATCTTCGGCGGCAAGCGCTGAGTGAGAGCCTGCTCCATGTCTCCGCATAGCCCGCGTTGCCTTGCCGTGGCCGTCAGGTGGTGGCGCGTGGCGCAGCGCCTGCCTGGCTGGCAGGTCAAGCCGCGCGCTGCCGCATGGCGGCCACGGCAAGGCAACCCGAAGGGCCGGGTCTGTTTGCCCGCATCCCTGCGTCATCACTCGGTCGTGGACGGACGTCCACTCCTTCGTTCTTCCTTGGCCTGCGCGCAAACAGCTCCCGGCGCGGGCCATGCGGAGACATGGAGCAGGCTCTGATGCCGCGCGTCGAAATCGTCGCCGCCGACACGCCGTTCGCGCAGCGCCTGCGGGACGGTTTCGGCTATCCGCTGCGCGGCGCCGCACTGGCCACCTGCGTGGCGCTGGCGCTGGCCCACTACGTCGGCCTGCTGCCGGGCTATGTCGGTGCGCTGGCCAGCGCGCTGGTCTGGGCCGCCACCTGGCGTTATGCCGCGGACTGCATGCAGCACACCGCCAACGGCTACGCCGACCCGCCGGACGTGGGCAGTGACGGCAACAGCGCCAGCGGCTGGGGACTGACCGCGATTCACCTGCTGGTGGTCGCCTTGTGCGTGGTCTCCATCGTGTTCTTCCCGCGCCTGCTGTGGCCGGTGCTGCTCCTGGCGGCGCTGGTGCTGCCGGCGATCGACATGTCGCTGGCGTTCGACGGCAACCTCGCGCTGGCCATCAATCCGCTCAACTGGTTGCGCATCATCGGCGGTTTCGGCGGCGCGTATCTGGTCCCCGTGGCGATCAACCTGCTGCTCGGCGTGCTGATCGTGGTCGCCTCGGTCACCACTGCGCGGCTGCCGCGACTGCTCGCCTTGCCGCTGTTCGCATTCGCCTACACCTACCTGATCGTGCTCGCCTTTCATCTCATGGGCGCGATGATCCACCAGCGCCACGAGCGTTTCGGCATGGTGCCGGAAGCGCCGGAGCTGGCCAAGGCTTCCGGGCAGGACGCCGACGACCGACTGGTGGATGCCGCGCGCCAGCAGGCAACCGACGATCCGCAGGCCGCGTTGCGCCAACTTGCCGCGCGACTGCGCGAGCGCGCGGCGCCACCCGCCGTGCACCAGTTCTACCGCGAGCTGCTGCACCGGCAGGGCCTGCGCGACGACCTGCTGGTGCACGGCCAGATCTGGATTGCCGCGCTGATCGCCCAGGGCGAATCGCGGCGCGCCCTCGGCGTGCTGCAGGAATGCTGCGGCATCGACGCCAGCTTCATCCCGGACGACCCGCAGACCTGCGGCGCCCTGGCCGACCTGGCCGTGCGGATGGGCATGAGCCGCCTCGCGATCCATCTCGGCCAGGGTTATGTCGCGCACTGGCCACGCGACCCGCAGGCGCCGCACTACGGCCTGCTGGCCGCACGCGCGCTGGCCGCCCATGCCGACCAGCACGCCGACGCGGCAGCGCTGCTCGACCGGCTCGTCGCGGCCTGGCCCGAGCACCCGCTGCGCGGCGAGATCGACGCCCAGCGACGACAACTGGCCAGCCCGGCATGAGCCGCTGGCGCCCGCCCTCGCCCGGCTCCACCGCGATCATCACCCGCGACGGCTTCGAACGGCTCAAGGCCGAACTCGACCACCTGTGGCACGTGTTGCGCCCGGAAGTGGTGAAGGCCCTCGCCGCGGCAGCCGCCGAAGGCGATCGCTCGGAGAACGCCGAATACACCTATCGCAAGAAACAGCTCGGCGAAATCGACCGCCGCGCGCGTTACCTCAGCAAACGCATTCCCGCACTGAAAGTTGCCGAGGGCGTGCCGGGCGATCGCCGCGCCGTGTTTTTCGGCGCCTGCATCGGGCTGGAGAACGTGGACAGCGGCGAAGTCCACCGCTACCGCATCGTGGGCCCGGACGAGACTGACGCCAGGCGCGGCTGGATCAGCATCGACTCGCCGCTGGCGCGGGCCGTGCTGAAGAAGCGCGTCGACGACGAATTCTCCGCCGAGCTGCCGGGCGGGCGGGCGGAGTTCGTGGTGCTGTCGGTGGATTACGAGCAGGAAGCCTGACGCGGGCCAGTCGACCGCTCAATGCGGCCGCAGCAGCTTCAATGCATGCTGGTGGTCGCGTTCGATCTGCGCCAGCCGCGCCTGCCGTGCCTGCGGGCTGATCCACCGGCCCTGCTCGGCCTGCTGCCGCAGCAGGGTGTACTGCATGTCGACGAAGGGCTGCAGCACGTGGTTGGTCTCCGCCGCGAAACCGCCCAGGTCCGGAATCCGCGCCAGCCGCTCGCGCTGGCGCTCGCCGACCTCGCCGGGCGCCTTGCCGTAGGCCAGCAGGAATGCCGTGAGCTTGTGGCGCAGCGATTCGGGCATGCCGTCGCGGATCACCAGCACGCCGGAGGGAATCAGCCGCGAGCGCCAGATCACCCGCAGTTGCGCTGCCTCGCGCGGAAAGTTGCGCCGGAACAGGTCCATGTCCGGGTTGTTGCTGCTGGCCACGTCCACTTCGCGGTTGACCACGGCGAGCAGGTTGCTCTGATGGTCGCCCACCCGCACGTTGGCGAAGAAGGTGTCCGAATTGAGCCCGCGCGGCGCGAACACGTAGGCTTCCGGCGCGGTATAGCCGGTGACCGAAAGCTGTTCGCTGCGCGCATAACGCCAGCCGTGGCTGGTCGTGGCGAGCAGGTCGTTCAGATCGCGGATCGGGCTGTCGCTGCGCACCACCAGCATGGCGACGTTGCCGTTGACGCCATCGTTGCGCACGAACTGGGCGAACACCTGCATGTGCTGCTGCGTCACCGCCTCCACCGCGAGCTTGCCGGAGAGAAAGGCCACGTCCACCCGCTGCGCGCCGATGGCGTCGGACAGGCCGGCGTAGCTGCTCACCGACACGGTGGTCACGGGGTGGCCCAACTGCTTGTGCAAGTCGTCCAGCAGCGGCCGCCATTGCTCCAGCGACTCGGCCGCGCTGCCGATCGGCAGGATGCCGAAGCGGATCGGCTCCATCGGTGTCGCTGCCTGCGCCGTCCCCGCTCCGGCGCACGCGAGCAGCACACCCTGGGTGAGCAGGGCTGCAAGCATCCACGTCACGCCACGCCCGAGACGCCCCTGGCGTCGTCGCAAACCCGCGATATTCAATGCCCTGCTCCCTCGAACCCCGTGCTCCCCGATTGCTCGTATATAGTCGCGATCGGTCGATCCGGCAAGCACGGGGAGGGCTTCGGCGTCGCGGAAGATGCCGGCCCGGATGCGGATGCAGGGTTTCCGGGCGATCGGTCAACCTCCGGCCAGCGGCGGCGGGTAACTCCGCCCGGCCCGCACCGGCCGAAAGCACGCCGCCTCGCGCACGAAAGCCTCCTGCTCGTTGTCCGGATGCCAGCCGGGCACGCCGGCCAGCGGCAAGGGGCGCAGTTCCAGCGGATCGCCGAGCACATCGCCGTTGCCGATGGCCTGCGCGCAGGCTTCGAGGACCTCGCCCGGTGACAACCGCGGCCCGGCGACCACCAGCGCCTTGCCCACCAGCAGTTGCGCCGGTGTCAGCGCGTGTTCGAGCAAGGCGTGGCCGAACACCTCGACATGGATGCGCCCGTCGAACCACGCCTCCCGCTCGCGCCAGAACAGGCCATGCCAGTCATGCGCATTCCACAGCGCCAGCAGCGCCGGATTGCGCAGCGCGACCACGACGCCGGCCTCGTCGAAATGGGTCAGTGCGCATTGCGCACGCGAGCGCTGCCTGGTGCCCATGCGGGCGATTTCGGCCACCTGCCGCGCGTTGAGCGCGCGCTTGAGCGCACAGTGGCGCAGCCAGGCGAGTGCGTTGAACAGGTCGTGCCAGTTGCGTTCGCGGGTAGCGATCGCGCCGTGTTCGGCAATGCGCTGTTCGTAGTGCAGGCCGTCGGCCAGCAGTTCACGGGTCTGCGCCACGAAGCGTTCGTGCATGCCGGCGGGGCGGGCGGCATTGAGCGCATCGATGGATGGCCAGTCGCGGCCCTCGACCAACCGGGCGTGCTCGCGCCACGCGGCCAGCGGCATCCGGCCGAACACTTGCGGATCGACCGCACCGCGCGCCGGCGCCACATAGCGCATGGCGCGTTACACGATCTTGAGCGCGGGATGCGCCAGGCGCGCGTGCAGGTCGTGTTCGCTGGCCGCCTCGACCACCACGTCCACGAACTGGCCCGGCTTCAGCTGCTGGCCGTCGGCGATCAGCACGCAGCCGTCGATCTCCGGCGCATCGGCGGCCGAGCGAGCCACCGCGCCGTCGACGCCGGCCTCGTCCACCAGCACCTTGAGCGTGCGGCCGATCTTGCGCTGCAGTTTGGCGGCGGAGATTTCCGCCTGCACCGCCATGAACTGTTCGAGGCGATCCTCCTTCAGTTCCTCGGACACCGCGCCGGGCAGCTCGTTGGCCTTGGCGCCGTCCACCGGCGAATAGGCGAACGCGCCCACGCGATCGAGTTCGGCCTCGCGCAGGAAGTCCAGCAGCTCCTCGAACTCGGCATCGGTCTCGCCGGGGAAACCGACGATGAAGGTGCTGCGGATGGTCAGCTCCGGCACCAGCTTGCGCCAGTTCCGGATGCGCTCCAGCGTCTTGTCGATGTTGCCGGGGCGCTTCATCAATTTCAGGATGCGCGGGCTGGCGTGCTGGAACGGGATGTCGAGGTAGGGCAGGATTTTTCCCCCCGCCATCAGCGGCATCAGCTCGTCCACGTGCGGGTACGGGTAGACGTAGTGCAGGCGCGTCCACGCGCCGAGTTCGGACAGGCCTTCGCACAGCTCGGTCATGCGGGTGCGGTAGTTCTTCCCGCGCCACGGGCGCTCGGCGTACTTCACGTCGACGCCATAGGCGCTGGTGTCCTGCGAGATCACCAGCAGTTCCTTCACGCCGCCCCTGACCAGTTTCTCGGCCTCCACCAGCACCTCGTCGACCGGCCGCGAGACCAGGTTGCCGCGCATCGAGGGGATGATGCAGAAGCTGCAGCGGTGGTTGCAGCCCTCGGAAATCTTGAGGTACGCGTAGTGCTTCGGCGTCAGCTTCACGCCGGTGTCCGGCACGATGTCGAGGAACTTGTTGCGCGTGGGCGGCAACACCTCGTGCACCGCGCTCATCACGCTGGCGTAATCCTGCGGGCCGCTGATCGAGAGCACGTCCGGATAGGCCTCGCGGATCAGCTCGGCGCGCTTGCCCAGGCAGCCGGTGACGATCACCTTGCCGTTCTCGTTGAGCGCGGTGCCGATCGAGTCCAGCGACTCCTGCACCGCCGCGTCGATAAAGCCGCAGGTGTTCACCACCACCGCGTCGGCCTCGCCGTAGCTGGGCACGATCTGGTAGCCCTCCACCTTGAGCTGGGTGAGGATGCGCTCGGAATCCACCAGCGCCTTGGGGCAACCGAGACTGACGAAGCCGATCTTCTGGGTGGGCTGGGGCATGGCGGACGGCTACCGTGGCAGGGCGCGAAAACGGTTGATTATACGTGACGGCCACGCCCTCGCCGCTGCGGTTACCATCGCCGCATCGGCAACTGATCGAGGCAGAGCCATGGGCCAGGACATCACCATCCCCACCGGCGGCACCCATTGCATCGGCGCCTACATGGCCACCGCCGAGGGCAAGCCCAAGGGCGGCCTGGTGGTGATCCAGGAAATCTACGGCGTCACCGCGCACATCCGCCGGGTGGTCGACCACTTCGCCGCGCTCGGCTATACCGCGATCGCGCCCGCGTTCTTCGACCACCTGGAAAGCGGCGTGGAACTGGCCTATGACCAGGTCGGCACCAACAAGGGCCGCAACCTGGTCAACGAGCTGGGGCTGGAGCGTGCCGTCGAGGACGTCGCCAGCGCCGCCGAGGCCATTTCCTCGGCGGGGAAAATCGGCACGGTCGGCTACTGCTGGGGCGGCACCGTCGCCCTGCTCGCCGCGCTGCGCCTGGGGCTGCCGTCGGTGAGCTACTACGGCGCGCGCAACCTGCCGTTCCTGCACGAGGCGCCCAGGGCGCCGGTGATGTTCCATTTCGGCGAGAAGGATCAGAACATCACGCCGGAGATGGTGGAGAAACATCGCGTGGCGCTGCCGCAGATGGAACTGTTCACCTACCCGGCGGACCACGCGTTCAACCGCGATGGCAGCAAGGCGTATCACGAAGCCAGCGCCAAACTGGCGCTGCAGCGCACGCTGGCCTTCTTCGACAAGCACCTGGCCAACGCATGAGCGAGGCGTTCACCCTCGACCCGCGGCTGGCCGCCGACACCCGCCTGCTCGCCTCGCTGCCGCTGTGCGACGTGCGCCTGATGGATGACGCGCGCTACGGCTGGCTGGTGCTGGTGCCGCGCCGCGACGGCCTGGTCGAGATCGCCGACCTGGACGAGGGCGAACAGGCCACGCTGTGGCACGAAGTCAACCGCGCCGCCGCCGCCCTGCGTGCGGCGATGCCGTGCGACAAGCTCAACCTGGGCGCGCTGGGCAACATCGTGCGGCAGTTGCACGTGCACGTGGTGGCGCGTCGCGAGGGCGATGCCGGCTGGCCCGGCCCGGTGTGGGGCCACGGCCAGCGCGAGCCCTGCGCCGAAGCCGTGCTGCACGAGCGGATGACCGCGCTGCGGCAAGCACTCGCGGCGCGCGGCTAGCGTGCCGGCCGACGCGATCCAGTTCGAGCCGCTGGCCGAGGATGCGCTGCTGCTGCGCTTCGGCGACCGCATCGAGCCGGTGCTCAACGACCGCGTGCACGCTGCCGTGGCCGCGCTGCGGGATCTGCCTTCGCTGGAATGCGTGCCAGCCTATGCCAGCGTGCTGTTGCGATTCGCGCCGGCGGCGTGGCAAGGCGACGAGGCGGCGAGTGCGCACCAGCGCGTGGAACGGGCCGCGCGCATCGCGCTGGAAACCCGCCACGCGCCGGCCGGCGCTGGCCGCATCCACGAAATCCCCGTGTGCTATGGCGGCCCGCACGGCCCGGATCTGCATGAACTGGCGCAGCACCTGGGCCTGTCCGGGACGGTGGTGGTGGCTCGCCACGTCGGCGTCGACTACCGCGTGGCGATGCTCGGCTTCGCGCCCGGCTTCCCCTACCTGCTGGGGCTCGATCCCACGCTGGCGATGCCGCGCCGACGCGACCCGCGCACCCGCGTGCCTGCCGGCAGCGTCGCGATCGGCGGCGCGCAGACCGGCATCTATCCGGCCGAACTGCCCGGCGGCTGGCATCTGATCGGGCGCACGCCGCTGCGCCTGTTCGACGCCGACGCAAGCGAACCTTCGCTGCTGGCCGCCGGCGACCGCGTGCGCTTCCGCGCGATCGACGCGGAGGAATTCGCCGACCTCGATGCGGTGCGGCACCGATGAGCGTGCGCGTGCTCAAGCCCGGCCTGCTCGGTACGCTGCAGGATCGCGGCCGCCCCGGCCATGCAGCGATCGGCGTGGGCCGCGCCGGCGCGATGGACCTGCCGGCCTGGCGCCTGGCCAACGCGCTGGTCGGCAACCGCGGCGACGAGGCGGCGCTCGAATGCACCCTGCTCGGTCCGACCCTGCGCTTCGAACACGCGGCGTGGATCGCGATCACCGGTGCGCCGATCGCCGCCCGGGCCGGCGACACCGACTTGCCGACCTGGACAGCCTGCTGGCTGCCCGCTGGCAGCGTGCTGCAACTGGGCCGCATGGCCGCCGGCTGCCGCAGCTACCTGGCCGTGCGCGGGGGTTTCGACGTGGCCGCCGTGCTGGGCAGCCGCAGCAGCGACCTGCACGCCGGGCTCGGCCGCGCACTGCGAACCGGCGACACGCTGCCGGTCGGCAACGCCGCCAGCAGCGCGGCGCCGGCGAACCATCCCCACGCCCTGCCATGGCGACTCGACCCGCGGCCATGGTTCGACTTCGCGCAAACGCCGCTCATGCTGCTGCCCGGCAGCCACCACGCGCAACTCGACGAGGCGTCGCGGCAAGCACTGCACACCGGCACTTTCCGCGTCGCCAGCGACAGCAACCGCACCGCCAGCCGTCTGGACGGAGCACGCCTGCAGCTGTGCGCACCGCTGGAACTGATCTCCGAGGCAACCCTGCCCGGCACGATGCAACTGCCGCCGTCCGGCCAGCCGATCGTGCTGATGGCCGAGGCGCCGGTGACCGGCGGCTATCCGCGCATCGGCCAGCTTGCCGCGGCGGATCTTCCGCGCCTGGCGCAACGCCGGCCGGGCGATCCCGTATGCTTTCGCCGTGGCACACTGGAACAGGCTGCCGATCGCCTGCGGCGCCGCGAGCACGCGCTCGACGCCCTGTACCGGCAGATCGCGCGACGACTGCAACACGACGGACTCCTCCTCGCATGACTGGCCTTGCATGACGCGCATCGACCTCAATGGCGACCTCGGCGAATCGTTCGGCGCCTGGCGAATGGGCGAGGACGCTGCGCTGCTCGATGTGGTCAGCTCGGCCAACCTCGCCTGCGGCTTCCACGCCGGCGACTTCATGACCATGCAGCAGACCGTGGCCGCCGCGATGGAGCGCGGCGTGGCGATCGGCGCCCACGTCTCGCTGCCCGACCTGCAGGGCTTCGGCCGCCGCGAGATGCGCGTGACACCCGCCGAGGTGCACGCGATGACGCTGTACCAGCTCGGCGCGCTGCACGGCTTCGCTCACGCCGCCGGCACCCGGCTGAGCCACGTCAAGCCGCATGGCGCGCTGTACAACATGGCGGCGCGCGATCGCGCGCTGGCCGATGCGATCGCCGCGGCGGTGTGCCAGTTCGACCCGCGCCTGCGGCTGTTCGGCCTGAGCGGATCGGCACTGGTCGACGCGGGCGCGGCGCAGGGCCTGGCGGTGGCCGCCGAGGCATTCGCCGACCGTCGCTACCGGCCGGATGGCACGCTGCAGCCGCGCAGCGAAGCCGGTGCGGTGATCGATGATGCCGGACTGGCCACTGCGCAGGCCTTGCAGATCGCGCTCGACGGCACCGTCACCGCCATCGACGGCAGCACCATCGCCATGCGCGCCGACACGCTGTGCCTGCACGGCGACGGCGTACATGCCGCACGCCTGGCGCGCAGCCTGCGCGCCGGGCTGGAAGCGGCCGGGGTGACCATCACGGCAACGGGTGAGGCATGAACTACTGGCCCCTGCTCGGCGTGGCGGTGATCGTGATCGGCTTCGCGCTGCGCTTCAACGCGGTGCCGGTCGTGGTGGTGGCGGCCCTGGTCAGCGGACTGCTGGCGGGCCTGTCGGTGGCCGACCTGCTCGCCCTGCTGGGCAACAGTTTCGTGTCGCAGCGCATGCTGCTGCTGTTCGTGCTGACCTTGCCGGCGATCGGCCTGCTCGAGCGCGCCGGCCTGCGCGAACACGCCCAGCGCTGGATGGCGCGATTGCAGAACCTGACCCTGGCGCGGCTGCTGATCGGCTACCTGCTGCTGCGCCAGTTGCTGGCCACGATGGGCCTGACCGGCGTGGCCGGCCCGGCGCAGACCGTGCGTCCGCTGCTTGCGCCGATGGGCGAGGCCGCGGCGCAGAAGATCCTGCCCGGGCTGGACCAGGACGATCGCGAGGAGCTGCGCGCGGTCGCCGCGGCCACCGACAACATCGGCCGTTTCTTCGGCGAGGACGTGTTCATCGCGCTGGGCGCGGTGCTGCTGATCCAGGGCTTCTATACCCAGCACGGCATCGAGCTGAGCCCGCTGGCGATCGCGCTGTGGGCGCTGCCCACGGCGGTGGCGGCGTTCGTCATCCAGTCGGTACGCATCTGGCTGTATCAGCGCCGGCTGCAACGACGCGCCGCCCGCCGCGAGCGGGGCGCCTGAGCATGCTGCGGATCGAACACGCGTACTGGCTGATCGCCGCCTTCCTGCTCTACAGCGGCTGGCGCAATTTGCGCGACGGCCACCGCTGGCATGCCGCCTTCTGGATCGTGCTGGGCCTGCTGTTCGGCGCCGGGGATTTCATCCTGGCGCAGTCGGCGGCCGGCAACGCCCTGCCCGCGCAGATCGCCGGCATCGGCGTGATCGCACTGGCCTGCCTGGCGCCGCGGCTGCGCCGCCAGGCGCATCCGGAAAACCGCAGCGCCGAACAACGCCTGCAGTCGGCGATCGAACTCGGCCACCGGCTGTTCGGGCCAGCCCTGCTGATTCCGCTGGTGACCCTGCTGGTGGCGTTGTTCGGCGGCTACCTGGTGATCGGGCAGTTCGCATTGTTCGCCCAGTCGCAGATGACGCTGACCGGGCTGGCGCTGGCCTGCGTGATCGCCCTGCTGGCCGCCGCAAGGGTGGCGCGCACGCCGGTGCACGAAGGTGTGGCCGAGGGCCGGCGATTGCTCGACGCGATCGGCTGGGCCGCCCTGCTGCCGCTGCTGCTGGCCGCGCTGGGCCAGGTGTTCACGCAAAGCGGCGTGGGCGCGGCGATCGCCGCGATCGCCACCGATTTCCTGCCCACCGGCAACGCCACCGCGGCACTGGCGGTGTTCGCGCTGGGCATGGTGCTGTTCACCGTCATCATGGGCAACGCGTTTGCCGCCTTTCCGGTGATGATGGCCGGCATCGGCCTGCCGCTGCTGATCCAGCAGCACGGCGCGCACCCGGCGATCCTCGGCGCGATGGGCATGCTGTGCGGCTACTGCGGCACCCTGCTGACGCCGATGGCGGCCGACTTCAACCTGGTGCCGGCGGCGCTGCTGGAATTGCGCAACCCCTACGGCGTGATCAAGGCGCAGGCCTGGAGCGCGCTGTGGATCTTCGCCAGCACGTTCACCATGATGTGGCTGCTGGTGTTTCGATGAACGCGCGAGGCCCGATGAGCAAAACCCTGCCACGTATCCTGTTGACCGGCTTCGACCCGTTCGGCGGCGAGACGGTCAACCCCTCGTGGGAAGCCGCGCGCGCCCTGCACGGGCGGCGCATCGGCGGGCATCGGGTGGTGGCGCGGCAAATCCCGACCGAGTTCGCCGCCTCGCTGCGCCTGCTCAAGGCCGCCCTGCGGGAAACGACGCCGGCGATCGTGCTGGGCGTGGGCCAGGCTGGCGGGCGCGCGCAGTTGTCGCTGGAACGCGTGGCGATCAACCTGCAGGATGCGCGGATTCCCGACAACGCCGGCGCCCAACCGATCGACGAACCGGTGATCCCCGGCGCGCCCGCGGCCTACTTCAGCACCCTGCCGCTGAAGGCGATGCTGGCGGCCCTGCACGAGGCCGGACTGCCCGCCGCGATCTCGCACACGGCCGGCACCTACGTGTGCAACCACCTCGCCTACGCAGCGCTGCACTGGAGCGCGCCCAAGCGCCGCGTGCGCGCCGGCTTCATCCACATCCCGTGGCTGCCGCTGCAGGCCGCATCGCGGCCCGGCGCGCCCAGCATGGCACTGGACGACATGGTGCGCGGCCTGGAGATCGCGCTGCGGGTGGCGGCCGTCACGCACGCCGACCTGCGCCTCGGCGGCGGCACGATCGCCTGATCGCCGTTCGACAAAAAGCCCGCGGCTCGCGCCACGGGCTTTTCGCGGTGCCGCGGTCGCGGCGGTTCAGTGCTGCTGCGAGGGCTCGTAGCCGCCGCCGTCGCTGGACGGCTGCGCGCGCTGCTGGTGGTCCTCCAGTTTGCGCGCCTTGACGTCGACCGGGCTGATCTGGGTGAGGCGGCCCTTGTGGTCGAAGAAATACGCGGCAAAGCCGTAGTCGATCGACATGCGGGCCAGATACTGCAGATGCTTCTTGCCGACCTTGGCCTCGTCGCTGTCGATCAACAGCACTTTCGCGGGCAGCTTGCCCTGGTCGCGCAGGTAGGCGAAGTGACTGCCGGCGTCGAGCGCCGAGAGCACCGCGCCATCGATCAGGAATTGCCCGTCCTTGTACGCCTGCATGGTCAGGCTGAATTCGCCCTTCATCGACGCCGCCAGGTGCTGCTCGTTCTTGACCTGGTTGCGGTGGCAACCGGCCAGCAGCAACACGCTGCCCAGCACGATCGCGGCGGACATGCGGACAAGCAGGGTGGACATTCGGCTCATGCAGCTCTCCCGGAAGGCGTCGTGGCAACGGTGAAGTCTAGCAGTCCGTGGCGCCGACGGCGGTTGCCGCGCGCCGCCGTTCAGGCAGGCGGGGTCAGGTACGCGGCAGGGTCACGCCCTGCTGGCCCTGGTACTTGCCGCCACGGTCCTTGTAGCTGGTCTCGCACTCCTCGTCGGACTCGAAGAACAGCATCTGCGCCACGCCCTCGTTGGCGTAGATCTTCGCCGGCAGCGGCGTGGTGTTGGAGAACTCCAGCGTCACGTGCCCCTCCCACTCCGGTTCCAGCGGCGTCACGTTGACGATGATGCCGCAGCGCGCGTAGGTGCTCTTGCCCAGGCACACCACCAGCACGTTGCGCGGGATGCGGAAGTACTCCACCGTGCGCGCCAGCGCGAACGAGTTGGGCGGGATGATGCACACGTCCGAGGCCACGTCGACAAAGCTGTTCGGGTCGAATGCCTTGGGATCGACGATGGTCGAGTTGATGTTGGTGAAGATCTTGAACTCGCGCGCACAGCGCACGTCGTAGCCGTAGCTGGAGGTGCCGTAGGAAACGATGCGCCCGCTGTCGTTCTGCTTGACCTGGCCCGGCTCGAACGGCTCGATCATGCCCTGGCCCTCGGCCATGCGGCGGATCCACTTGTCGGATTTGATGCTCACGCGCTCTCCGGTCGATTGCGGGCAGCCCGAACCAACCGGGCGCAAAGCGGCAAAAATACATGGTCGGGGTACCGCCACGCCAGCCGGCTGGCCTTCGTCACCCGTAGGAGCCCGCTGGCGGGCGATACTCTTGCGAACCCCGAATCCCGGCCAGGAGCATCGCCCGCCAGCGGGCTCCTACGGGCGGGGTGGAAGCGCGGCCAGGAGGTCCAGCGCTGCGTGCAATTCCGCGCAGCGTTCCGCGCTGGCCAGCACCTGCGCCGCGGTGCAGCCGGCGCCCGGCAATGCCACCGGCACGGGCCGTGCCGCCAGCAACCGGGCCGACATGGTGAACAGGATCTCGGCCAGTGCCTCCTGCGCATGGTGCGAACCGCGCGCGGCCGTGTTCAGCAGCAGCACCGGCTTGCCGGGAAACTCCAGGCTGCCGACCAGCCAGTCGAGCAGGTTCTTGAACGCGCCGGGCACGCCGTGGGCGTATTCGGGGCAGGCGATCAGCAAGGCATCCGCGGCGCCGACTGCTTCGCGCAACGCCAGCACCGGGGGCGGCAGCGGATCGACCTCGTCATCCGGATTGAACGGCGGCAGCGCGCCCAGCCCGTCGTGCAGCACCAGTTCGAGCGGCGCTGCGGCCAGTTGGTGCGCGGCTTCCAGCGCGGCGCGATTCGACGATACCCGGCGCAAGCTGCCGCACAGGCACAGCACGCGCCGCGGCGCCGTCATGCAGAGGGCACGCCCTGCACCACGATCTTGCCCAGGCCCAGCGACTTGTTGCGCGGCTGGCGCGACAGCCGGCCGGCGGTATTGCGGGCGATCTCGCGGTAGCGGGCAGCAAGGTCGGAATCGGGGATCGCCGCCACCGTGGGGTTGCCGCCATCGGTCTGCTCGCGGATGCGGATGTCCAGCGGCAGCGAGCCGAGGTAGGCCGCGCCGTACTGCGTGGCCATGCGCTCGCCGCCGCCTTCACCGAAGATGTTCTCCTCGTGGCCGCAGTTGGAGCAGACGTGGGTGGCCATGTTCTCCACCACGCCAAGCACCGGCACCTCGACCTTCTCGAACATCTTGAGCGCCTTGCGCGCGTCCAGCAGGGCGATGTCCTGCGGCGTGGTGACGATCACCGCGCCAGCCACCGGCACTTTCTGCGACAGCGTGAGCTGGATATCGCCGGTGCCCGGAGGCAGGTCGATGACCAGGTAGTCGAGCTGTTCCCAGCGGGTGTCGGTGATCAGCTGCATCATCGCCTGGGTCACCATCGGGCCGCGCCAGATCATCGGCGTGTCCTCTTCGACGAGGAAGCCGATCGACATCACCGGCATGCCGTGCGCCTGCATCGGCAGGATGCTCTTGCCATCGGGCGAGGCCGGCTTGCCGTGCACGCCGAGCATGGTGGGCTGGCTGGGGCCGTAGATGTCCGCGTCCATCACGCCCACCTTCGCGCCCTCGGCCTGCAGCGCCAGCGCCAGGTTGGCCGACACGGTGGACTTGCCCACGCCGCCCTTGCCCGAGGCGACCACGATGATGTTCTTCACGTTCGGCAGCGGCCCCAGCGTGCCCTGCACCTTGTGCACGTGGATGCGGCTGGTGATCGACACCGTCGCCGACTCGATGCCCGGATCGGCCTGCAACGCCTCGCGCACCCGCGCGGTGATCGCCCCGATCGCGCTGGCGGCGGGATAGCCAAGCTGCAGGTCCACCGAAACCCGGCCGCCGTCGACGCCCACGGCGCGCACGGCCTCGCCCAGCGGGGCACCGGTGTGGGTGTCGATCAGCCCGCCCAGGATCTGGCGGACCAGGGCTTCATTCACCTGCGTCATGTCGGTTCGGTCGTCGAGAGAGACGCCCATTATGCCAGCGCGCCGCAGACGGCCGGCTGACACAGATCAGCGCCTCACCGGCGCACCGGCAGCCATGGCGCAATGCAGCTTGACGACCTCGCCGAACCTCGCCAGTCTCGATTCCATACGCTTTCGTACGGGAGAGACGCCATGAAGTCAGCACGACGCTTTGCCTTCGCCACCTGCCTGCTGCTCGCCGCCGGTTCGGCACTGGCCGCCAACGACACCCCCGTGGGCAACTGGAAAACCATCGACGACGAAAGCGGCCAGGCCAAGTCGATCGTGCAGATCACCGACGAGAATGGCGAGCTGAAGGCCACCATCGTCAAGCTGCTCAACCGCAGCCCTTCGGATATCGCCCGCGACGGCGAGGTGGCGCTGTGCAAGAAGTGCGACGGCGAGCGCAAGGACAAGCCGATCGAAGGCATGAACATCATGTGGGGCGTGCACCAGGATGGCGACGTCTGGAGCGGCGGTCACATCCTCGACCCGAAGACCGGCAAGGTCTACAAGGTGAAGCTGTCGATGCTCGACGGCGGCCAGAAGCTCAACGTGCGCGGCTACATCGGCTTTTCCTGGGTCGGCCGCTCGCAGCAGTGGGAACGCCAGCCCTGACCATCCGCTGCGTCGATTGACCTTCGACCACGCCCCGCACCGCCGACCGGTGCGGGGCGTTCTTGTGTGCACGGCCGGCGTCCGCACCGCTGAGCCGGCGTAACCCGGCATGGTCACCGTGGCCAGCGAGACCCTGGGCGACGCCCCGGGCAAACGCCCGACCGCGCCGAACATCACCGGCACGATGGCTGCCATGCCGATGCCCAAGGCGAGGAAAACCAGCCGCGTGGTGCGCGGCCCCGGCGCAAGGCTGCCGTGATCCGTGGCCGAAAGGACTCTGCCCACATGCGCTCCAGCAACCCGCGACAGCAGCCAGGCGCTCTGCACCACCGCACCGGAATCCCCGGCGAGCAAAGTCCGCGCGCGCTGCGGCATGGCCATCCGGACGGCCAATACCGGCGGGGGCGCATGCCATAATGCGCAGTCCCCCCAAGGAAGCCACGCAACCCATGAGTCGTCGCCTGCTCGTCACCCACGCCCTGCCCTACGCGAACGGTCCGCTGCACCTGGGCCACATGCTGGGCTACATCCAGGCCGACATCTGGGTGCGTGCGCAGCGGATGATGGGCAACGAGGTGCATTTCGTGGCGGCGGACGACGCGCACGGCACGCCGATCATGCTGGCCGCCGAGAAGGCCGGGATGACGCCGGAGGCCTTCATCGCGGGCATCCGGGCAGGTCATGAAGCCGATTTCGGCGATTTCCACTTCAGCTTCGACCACTACCACACGACCCACTCGGACGAGAATCGCGAGCTGGCCTCGCTGATCTACACGCGCCTGCGCGACAGCGGCTGCATCGCCAGGCGCAACATCCAGCAGCTGTTCGATCCCGAGAAGCAGATGTTCCTGCCGGACCGCTACATCAAGGGCACCTGCCCGAAATGCGGCACGCCGGACCAGTACGGCGACAACTGCGAAAACTGCGGCGCCACCTATGCGCCCACCGACCTGATCAACCCGTATTCGGTGATGTCCGGCGCCACCCCGGTGCTGCGCGGTTCGGAGCACTACTTCTTCGAGCTGGGCAAGTTCGAATCGCTGCTGCGCGACTGGTTCGCCGGCAAGTTCACCCAAGGCAAGCCGGTGGCCGACAGCGGCGTCGCCGCCAAGCTGCGCGAATGGCTGGATGGCGGCCTGAAGGACTGGGACATCTCGCGTGACGCGCCCTACTTCGGCTTCCCGATCCCCGACGCGCCGGGCAAGTTCTTCTACGTGTGGCTGGATGCGCCGGTCGGCTACCTGGCCAGCTTCAAGGCGCTGTGCGACAGGACCGGCCTGAAGTTCGACGACTTCCTCGGCCCCGACAGCACCGCCGAGATGCATCACTTCATCGGCAAGGACATCATCAACTTCCACGGCCTGTTCTGGCCGGCGATGCTGCATGGCGCGGGTTTCCGCACGCCCACCGCGTTGCACGTCAACGGCTACCTGACGGTGAACGGAGCCAAGATGTCCAAGTCGCGCGGCACCTTCATCCAGGCGCGCACCTATCTCGACGCCGGCATCCACCCGGAATTCCTGCGCTACAACTTCGCCACCATGCTCAGCGCGGCGCCGGTCGACGTGGACCTCGATCTCAAGGCATTCGAGGAACGGGTCAACTCGCACCTGATCGGCAAGTGGGTGAACATCGCCAGCCGCACCGCCGGCTTCGTGCAGAAGTTTTTCGACGGCAGGCTGGCCGACCGTTTCGAGGCGGAGGAAGCGGCGCTGTGGCAAACCCTGCTGTCGCACTACGACGGCGTCGACGCGCTGTACGACGCCGGCGAGTTCGCCGAGGTGACTCGTCGTTTCGTCGCCATCGCCGACCTGGTCAACGGCTACATCGCCACCAGGGCGCCGTGGCTGATCGCCAAGGACGACGCCCGCCGCGCCGAACTGCAGCAGGTCTGCACGCTGGCCCTGCACGGCTTCCGCCTGCTGTCAGGCTTGCTCAAGCCGGTGCTGCCGGCCACCGTGGCAGCCGCCGAACAATTCCTCGCCGCACCCGTCGCCAGCTTCGACGACGCCCGCCGCGAACTGCACGGCCACCGCGTCAACACCTTCGAGCCGCTGCTGGCCCGCCTCGATGCCAAGCGCATCGAGGCGATGGTCGAGGCCTCCAGGGAATCGCTTGGCGCATCCGTTCCCGCCGCGCCGGCTGCCCCGGCGAAGAAATCCATGAACGACAAGTCGAAATCTGCCGTGACGAACCCCGAATCCGGGATCCACCGTCCCGAGCCTGTCGAAGGGGCGAATCCCGGCCTCATCTCCATCGACGACTTCGCCAAGCTCGACCTGCGCATCGGCAAGGTCACCACCTGCGAATTCGTGGAAGGCTCGGACAAGCTGCTGCGCTTCGAACTGGACGCCGGCGAACTCGGCAAGCGGCAGATCTTCTCCGGCATCCGCGCCGCCTACGCCGAACCGGAAAAACTGGTCGGCCGCAACGTGGTGTTCATCGCCAACCTGGCCCCGCGCAAGATGCGCTTCGGCCTGTCCGAAGGCATGATCCTGTCCGCCGGCGACGGCGGCAGCGACCTGTTCCTGCTCGATGCCGACCAGGGCGCCAGGCCCGGCGCCAGCGTGCGCTGACACGCAGGGCGGGCACTGCCCACCTTACGGCGAGCGACCCGCAGGAGCGCACGCGGTGCGCTCCCGCCCTCGATACAGCGGACCGTTCACTGCCTCGTGTAGGTCACGAAGAAGCCGACCAGGTCGCCGTTCTCGTTGTACGGCGCCATGTCCACGTAGCGGTAGCCGCGCGCGGCGTAGTCGGCGTGGGATTTCGTGAGCTGGTTCGCCATGTGCTTCTTGCGGAAACCCAGCGTGGCGTCGACGAAGACGGTCACCGTGTCGGCGGTGGCGCTCGATTGCGCCTGCGCCGTGCCGGCATGGGTCAGGAGGATCGAGCCGCCGGCACCGAGCACGGCAGCCAGCAACAGGGAAGCGAGGAACGACGGTTTCATGGCGACACTCCAACAAGTGATCGGCAATTGCGGGACAATGGGCGTCGATTATCGCCCACCCCGCACCGCGCATGAGTGATCCCATCGCCGTCCTGGCCGACCGCATCGACGCGCTGCTGCCGCAGACGCAGTGCGAGCAATGCGGCTACCACGGCTGCCGGCCGTATGCCGAGGCGATCGCGCGTGGCGAGGCGGCGATCAACCGCTGCCCGCCCGGCGGCGCGGCCGGCATCGCGAAACTGGCGAACTTGCTGGGCCGGCCACCGCTGCCGCTGGACCCCGCCTGCGGCATCGAGAAGCCACGCATGCTTGCGCGCATCGTGGAAGCCGATTGCATCGGCTGCACCAAATGCATCCAGGCCTGCCCGGTCGACGCCATCATCGGCGCGCCGAAACTGATGCACACCGTGCTCGCCGACGATTGCACCGGTTGCGAGCTGTGCGTGCCGGCGTGCCCGGTGGATTGCATCGAACTGGTGCCGATGCCGATGGGGCAGATCGATCAGGCGCACGCGGATGCCGCACGCGCTCACTTCCAGCGCCGCGGCGCCCGGCTGGCGCGCGAACGCGCCGAGCGTGACGCCGAGCTGGCCGCACGCAAGGCCGCGGTGGATGCCGCCGCGTCGACCAATCCGGTGCTGGCGGCGCTGGCACGCGCGAAGGCGAAGAAGTCCTCATGAAGCGCGCCGACGTGGTGGAACTGTTCACGCGCCTGCGCGAACTCGACCCGCATCCGACCACCGAGCTGCTGTACGGCACCCCGTTCGAGTTGCTGGTGGCGGTGGTGCTGTCGGCGCAGGCCACCGACGTTGGCGTGAACAAGGCGACCCGCAAGCTCTATCCGGTGGCGAACACACCGCAGGCCATCCTCGACCTCGGCGAGGATGGGCTGAAGCGCTACATCAGCACGATCGGCCTGTTCAACGCCAAGGCCAGGAACGTGATCGCGCTGTGCCGGCTGCTGATCGAGCAGCACGGCGGCGAGGTGCCGCGTACCCGCGAGGCGCTGGAAGCGCTGCCCGGCGTGGGCCGCAAGACCGCCAACGTGGTGCTCAATACCGCCTTCGGCGAGCCGACCATCGCGGTCGACACGCACATCTTCCGCGTCGCCAACCGCACCGGGCTGGCGCCCGGCAAGGACGTGCGCACGGTGGAGGACAAGCTGGTCAAGGTGATCCCGGCCGAGTTCAGGCAGGACGCCCACCACTGGCTGATCCTGCACGGGCGCTACGTGTGCAAGGCGCGCAAGCCGGATTGCCCGCACTGCGTGATCCGCGACCTGTGCCGCTACAAGCACAAGACGCCGGCGGAGTAGCCACACCGCGGCACGGACCGGCGGGCGGTGCCCGCCCTACGACCCGCCTGGCCCTTGTAGGCATTCGGGCGCTCATCGTGACAAGTGCAGGCGTAGGGCGGGCATCGCCCGCCGGCCCCACCTCGATCAGGCGAGATCGTCGCCGAGCGTCAACCCGCTGCGGAAGCGGCGGAATTCGCCCGACAGCGGATCGACGAACGCCAGCTCCCGCGCCAGCAGCTTCAGTGGACGTCGATAGTCGTCCGCGGCTGCGACGGCCAGTTCGGGATACAGCGGGTCATTGCGGATCGGCGCGCCCAGCGCCGCCATGTGGATGCGCAACTGGTGTTTGCGCCCGGTCACCGGACGCAGCGCATAGCGCCAGTCGATGCCGCCGCGTTCGATCACCTCGATGCGGGTCTCGCTGTTGGGTTCGCCCCCGGCTTCGGTCATGCGGAAGAACGGTTCGCCCCGCACGATGCGTGAGCGCCGGCACAGCGGGAAAACCTCTGCCGGCAAGGCCGGCGCCAACGCTTCGTACCATTTGTCGATGCGCCGTTGGCGAAACAGCGCCTGGTAAGACGCGCGGCTGGCCGGGTTGGCCGAAAACAGCACCAGCCCTGCGGTGGCGCGATCGATCCGGTGCAGGGGCACCAGTTGCGGATTGCCGAGCCGCCGCATCAGCCGCCGCAACAGCGTCTGCTCGACGTAGGCGCCGGCGGGCGTCACCGGCAGGAAGTGCGGCTTGTCCGCCACCACCAGATGCTCATCGGCGTGCAGGATCGTCTCGACGAACGGTATCTCCGCCTCGTCCGCCACCTCGCGGTAGTAGTGGAGGCGCATTCCCGCGCGGTACGGCACCTGCGCGTCGATCGCCACGCCATCCCCGTCCAGCACGCGGCCGCGCGCGATCCGATCCAGCCATTGCGCACGACTGATCGCGGGAAAGTGCGCGCACAGCGCGTCGAGCGCGCTTCGCCAGGACCCTGGCGGCAGGTGCACCGTGCTGGCGCCACGGTCAGGACGGAAAGGAACGTTCGGCATGATCGGGCCAGTCTAGCCGCAGGTCGGCGGCAGGTCGGCGCCATGCCGCGTACAATGCTCGGCTGTTGTCCTCCGGCATGCGCATGGCACTCAACTCCACCATCTACAAGGTCGAACTGCAGATCAGCGACATGGACCGGCATTACTACGCCACCCATGCGCTGACCCTGGCGCGCCACCCGTCGGAAACCGAGGAGCGCCTGATGGTGCGGCTGCTCGCGTTCGCCATGCATGCGGACGAGCGGTTGGAGTTCGGCAAGGGCCTCAGCGACGAGGACGAGCCGGCGCTGTGGCGCAAGGCGTATACCGACGAGATCGAGTTGTGGATCGACGTGGGTCAGCCCGACGAGACGCGCGTCCGCAAGGCCTGCGGCCGTGCGCGCCAGGTGGTGGTGATCAATTACGGCGGCAACGCGGCGGAGCTCTGGTGGAACCGCCACGCCGCCACGCTGGCTCGCCACCGCAATCTCAGCGTGCTGGACATCAGCGCCGACACCGTCGCCGCACTGGTCACCCTGCTGCAGCGGGGCATGCGCCTGCAGGTGCTGATCCAGGACGGCCAGCTGCAACTGATGAACGATGCCGATGCCGTGGCGGTCGATCCGCAGATCCGCATGGCGAGCGCCGAAGCAGTGAGCTGACCGGCATGTCGGCTGCTGGTCCGCTATCGCCGGCACGGCGGCAGCCTGACCCGTGCGAGCTCACCGCGGCAGGCACGCGCCGGTCGATTGCCGGATAATCGCGGCTCCCTCAAGAAAAACCCCATCCGGTTCTCGCCCCGACGAAAGTCGGAATGCCAAACCCGAGACTTGATCGGGACATCCGCTGCCCCCTTGCCCAGGAGTCTTTCCATGCGCTGGTTGCTTTCCCTGTTCGCCCTGATTTCGCTCGTCGCCTGCTCGGCGCCGGCGCCGCAACAAACCCGCGGCAGCGTGGACCAGCTCACCGTCGTCGACAGCAAGGTCGGCACCGGCGCCGAGGCCATGGCGGGCATGAAGGTCACCGTGCACTACACCGGCTGGCTGTACGACGAAACTGCCGGCAACAAGCACGGCAGCCAGTTCGACAGCTCGCGCGATCATGGCGAGCCGTTCTCCTTCGTGCTCGGCGCCGGCAACGTCATCGCCGGCTGGGACCAGGGCGTGGCCGGCATGCGCGTGGGCGGCAAGCGCACCCTGCTGATCCCCGCCGCGCTGGGCTACGGCGCGCGCGGCGCCGGCGACGACATCCCGCCGAACGCCTCGCTGGTGTTCGACGTCGAGCTTTTGGACGTCCAGAAGCCCTGAGGCGGCTCGACCCCGGCGGGCAGTGCCCGCCATCGTGATTGGCGACCCACCGGGCGCTCCTACAATTCCCGCTCCGCCGCTTCCCTGCCCTGCTGGCGGATGATCGCTTCCTCGCGGGCGTCGATGATCGACTGCATCACGCTGTCGACGTCGGCGATGTGCTCGTCGAACTCGAACCGGCCGGTCAGTTCGGTATCGGGATGCAGCTCGCCCAGTTCGTACAGCGCCCACATCTCCTCGCCGTAGTGGGTGTCCAGCAGCTCGGGCGCGAAGCGCGACAGGCTGATGGTGATGTTGCCCACGTCACGCCGCAGCATCGTGCGCGCGCTGTTGTTGCCCGCCGCGCTGACCGCCTGCGGCAGGTCTATGATGACCGGGCCGTGCGGGCCGACCAGCACGTTGTACTCGGACAGGTCGCCATGGATCAGCCCCACGCACAGCATGCGGGCCACCTGCTGCATCAGGAAGCGGTGATACGCGCGCGCCTCGTCGGCGGACAGTTCGACCTCGCCGAGCCGCGGCGCGGAATGGCCGTCCGCATCGGTGACCAGTTCCATCACCAGCACGCCGTTGAAGTAGCCGTACGGCCGCGGCACGCGCACGCCGGCGGCGGCCAGCTGGTACAGGGCGTCGACCTCGGCATTCTTCCATGCCTCCTCGGCCTCGCGGCGGCCGAACTTCGTCGCCTTGCCCATCGCCCGCGCCTGTCGGCTGCCGCGTACCTTGCGCCCTTCCTGGTATTGCACGCGCGCCTGGAAGCTGCGCTGGGCCATGTCCTTGTAGACCTTGGCGCAGCGCACCTCGTCGCCGCAGCGCACGACATACACCGAGGCTTCCTTGCCGCTCTTGAGCGGCCTGAGCACCTGGTCGATCATGCCGTCGTCGATCAGCTCCTGCAGGCCCTTGGGGGTTTTCATCGGTGGCGTGGCTTCAATGCGTCGACGGGGGAACGCCCATTATGGCCGACGCCGACCGCATCCGTGGCGAAGCTCATGCCTCGCGTGCCGCCGCGGCGATCTCGAACGAATGTCGTCGCGCCGAGTGCTCGAAGATGTTGGCAGTCAGCATCAACTCGTCCGGCCGGTGGCGGGCCACGAAGGCCGCGATGCCCTCCTTCACCGTGACCGCATCGCCGACCACCGCGCAGGCCAGAGCGCGCTCGACCATCAGCTTCTCCGGCGGCGTCCAGTACGCCTCGATGTCGTCGATCGGCGGCGGGATCAGGCCGGGCTTGCCGCGACGCAGGTTGATGAAGCTCTGCTGCTGGGTGGTGAACAATCGCCGCGCCTCGGCGTCGCTGTCGGCGGCGACCACGTTGATGCCGAGCATCGCATACGGCTGCTGCAACCGCGCCGAGGGCACGAAGTTGCGCCGATACAACGCCAGCGCCTCGTCCATCGCATCCGGCGCGAAGTGCGAGGCGAACGCGAACGGCAACCCCAGCTGCGCCGCCAGCCGCGCACTGAACAGGCTCGACCCCAGCAGCCACACCGGCACCTCGATGCCGGCGCCGGGCACCGCGCGCACCGGCTGGCCGGGCTGCGCCGGCTCGAAATAGCCAAGCAGCTCCAGCACGTCCTGCGGGAACGCGTCGGCGCTGTCGAAGTAGCGGCGCAGCGCCCGCGCCGTGGGCTGGTCGGTGCCCGGCGCACGCCCCAGGCCCAGATCGATGCGGCCCGGATGCAGCGAGGCCAGCGTGCCGAACGCCTCGGCCACCTGCAACGGCGCGTGGTTGGGCAGCATGATGCCGCCGGCGCCCACGCGGATCGTCGAGGTGCCGGCGGCGACATGGCCGATCAGCACGGCGGTGGCCGCGCTGGCGATGCCGGGCATGTTGTGGTGCTCGGCCAGCCAGTAGCGCCGGTAGCCGAGCCGCTCGCCCAGCTGCGCCAGGTCCAGCGTGTTGCGGAAGGCCTGGCCCGCGTCGCTGCCTTCGGTGATCGGGGCCAGGTCGAGGATGGAAAATGGAATCATGGCGCAATCCCGGATGACGGAAGCACCCTATCTGGGGGCGAACCGGTTCATTGCCAGCCACAGCCACGCGCGGCGGCCGTCGGCTCAACTTTCCCGCCGCGCGGCCGCTAACGGGAGCGAACCATCGACGACACGGCGCGACAGAGGGGCAGTCCCCATGGTGGGAAACATGTGGCGGCGCGTGTTTTCGCGACGCAAGGCAAAGGCCAGTCCGCAGCGCGCCAGCAAGGCGCGGTCGCCGGCCCCTGCCGCCGTCCCGTCGCCCGCCGTCGCCCACGCCGCGACGGAAACGCCGTCGCTGGCCTTGATCGACGAGCGCTTCCACCGGCTCGTGCTCGGCCTGCCGCCGCCCCGCCAGGATGACCCGCTGCCGGCCGAAGCGGCCCTGCTGCGGCGACTGGAGCTGCTCGGCGCTCGCTTCGACCTGCGCAGCCTGCCGCGCCTGCCGACCGTGCTGCCGCAACTGCTGCGCACCCTCAAGAGCGACGAGGCTGCAGGCGCCGAACTGGCCAAGCTGGTCGGCCGCGACCCGCTGATGGTGGGCGAGGTCATGCGCGCCACCAGCACCGTGTTCTACCGTTCGGCACAACCGATCAGCAGCCTGCAACAGGCGGTGGTGCTGCTCGGCCAGGACGGCCTGCGCCGGGTGATCACCCTGCACGTGATGAAGCCGATCCTGCAGGGCAACACCGGCAGCATGGGCCACGCGGCAGGCGGGCGCCTGTGGGGCCACGCGGAACGCTGCGCGCATGCCTGCGCGTGGCTGGGGCGCACCACCGGCTGCGATGCGTTCGAGGCCTATCTGGCCGGGATCGTGCGCCATGCCGGTACGGGCGCGGTGGTGCGCCTGCTGGATCAACTGCTGCCCGGGGCGCCGCCACCGCCGTTGTCGGCGGGCTTCGTGCGGCACTGCGCGATGCTGGCCGCGCAACTCTCGCTGCAGGCTGCCCGCCAATGGGGGCTGCCGGCGCGCGTGCTCGGCGCCCTGGCCGAGTGCCAGGGCGAGGTCAGCGCAGCCACCTCGCCGCTGGGCCGCGCGCTGGCGGTGGCCGACAGTCTGGCCAGCCTGAGCCTGCTGGTGGAAAACGGCGAGTTCCCCGCCGATGCGGACCTGGCGCACAGCTGGCCGGGCGTCATGCCGCCGGCCGTGCTCGCACGCTGCCAGCGCGACCTCGGCCAGCACTTCGCCGCCGGCGTGGCCACGGCCTGATCGGCGACGGCAACGACTCCCGTTTGGTCGAGGAAACGCCTAGACTTGCCGCCACCACCATCGTCCACATCGAGGAGCCGCGCATGAGCAAGGGCATGGATTCGAAGAAGAGCGAAAAGAAGAAGCCGGAGAAAACGCTGAAGGAAAAGCGCGCCGCCAAGCAAGAAAAAAAGAAGGACAAGTAGCTCCGCCGCTCACCAGCCGGCAAGCGGCGAACGCGATGCGGAAAGCATGTTGCATTCCGCGCCGACGCCGCCGTCGCCGGCACCCACGCAAAGCATGAAGCGTGCGGGCAGGCCCGCGACGTCCCGGCTTGCTCCGCTCGCCAGCACGAACTGCCGTGCGCCGGCCTGCTCGCAGGCCGGCGCCTTGGTCGCGTGCGCGGCCGGCGTCGGGCACGCCAGCAAACGGTAATGGCAACGCCCGCTGGCGCTGCGCACGCAGGTGATGTCGGCGATGTCGGCCACAATCCGCGTACGGCTGTAAAGCACGTCGACGCCGTTGACGCTGGCGCGCGTGGCATGCGACTGGCTGCCGTAGCCCTCCACCCCGGCCAGCGAGAGCACCAGCCAGATCAGCGCGATGAGATAGTGCATGGCCGTCCTCCCGACAAACCGTTGCGAACGCGGCAGTTACATGTTGCGAAACAGGGTCATGAACGGCGCGCTCACGCTGAGCGTTTCCGGCCGCTCGCGCAGGCGCACGATGCCCTTGCCGGTGTCGTCGCGGGTGACGGCGGCGACCGCCTTCATGTTGATCACGGTGCCGCGGTGGATCTGCTTGAACACGGTCGGGTCGAGCACCTCCAGCAGTTCGCGGATCGGCGTGCGCAGCAGCGCCTCGCCCTCGGCGGTGACCACGGTGGTGTACTTGTTGTCCGCGCGGAAATAGGCGACGTCGTCGAGCAGGATCAGCCGCGTCTCCCGCCCCGTGCTGGCGGTGACCCAGCTCAGCGGCGGTTGCTGGCGCGCCGGCCCCAGCCGGCTGCCGATCTGCCGGACCAGGTCGGCCAGCGAGGCAGTGTCGGACCGATCCGCGCCCACGCGCGACTGCACGCGCTCCACGGTGGCGCGCAACCGTTCCGGGACGACCGGCTTGAGCAGGTAGTCGATCGCGCCGCGCTCGAAGGCGTCGATGGCGTACTGGTCATACGCGGTGACGAACACCACCTGGGTGGCCGGGCACGCTTCGGCCGCGGCGGTGGCGACTTCGAGGCCGGTGAGGCCGGGCATGCGGATGTCGAGGAAGGCCACTTCGGGCCGATGCTCGACGATCGCCTCCAGCGCGCTGGCGCCGTCCTCGCACTCGGCGACGATGTCCAGCTGCGGCCATGCCGTCTCCAGCGCGGCACGCAGCGACTGGCGCAGCAAGACCTCGTCTTCGGCGATCACACCCTTAGCCATGGGCCTGCTCCTCGTTGTAGTGCTCCGGCACGTTGATGGTGGCGGCGACGCCCTGCGGGAAGTTCGCCGCGATGGCCAGGCTGGCCTGGCCGGCATAGATCAGTTTCAGCCGTTCGCGCGCGTTCTTCAGGCCGATGCCCGCGCCGCTTTCCTGCGCGCCGAAACCCTTGCCGTCGTCGGCCACGGTCACCGCCAGGCGGCCATCCTGCCGGCGCGCGAAGATCCACACCGTGCCGTCGCCGGGCCGCGGCTCCAGGCCGTGCTTGATCGCGTTTTCCACCAGGGTCTGCAGCAGCATCGGCGGCAGCGGCGTGGCCAGCAGTTCGTCCGGCACGTCGATCTGCACGTTCAGGCGTGCGCCCATGCGGATCTTCATGATCGCCAGGTAGGCGCGCGAGCGCTCCAGTTCCTCGCCCAGGCTGGCGAGCGCGCGGTCGGCGCGCGGCAGCGAGTGACGCAGGTACTGGATCAGGTGGCCCAGCATCGCATCCGCCCCGGCCGGGTCGCTGCGCACCAGCACCTGCGCGCTGGCCAGCGTGTTGTACAGGAAGTGCGGCTCCACCTGCGCCTGCAGCAGGCTGAGCCTGGCGATCGCCAGCTCCTTCTCGGTCGCCGTCTGCGCCGCCGCCGCCTGCTCGCCGCGGCGGCGGCTGGCCACGCCGAGCGTCACCGCGCGGGCGATCGCCTCGAGGTTCTCCAGGTTGACGCCATCGTCCACCTGCAGCCAGTCGCTCCACGGCGCGCTGCACGGCTCGCAGACCAGGCTGAAGCTGCTGCTGCCGTCGCCGCGATTGACCGTGGCCAGGATGCGGTTGCGCTGGCTGACGATCCAGCGCATCGGGTTCCAGCGCCCCAGCTGCGCCAGGTCATAGGGGTCGGCGTAGACCGCGGTGGCGCGAATCTGCAGGTGGTTGCGCGCGCGGTCCACCTGCTCCACGCCCGGCAGCTCGCGAATCGCGGCGTCCAGCAGCTCGAACGCCTCCTCCGCCTCGAACGGCGCCTCGATCTGCCGCCGTTGCCGGGTGGCCAGCGTCGCCGAGGTCAGCTTGCCCGCGATCATGCGCACCCGCACCAGGTGCGAATGCGCGCGGATCACCACGAACACGATCACCACCAGCCCCAGCAACTGCACCAGGCTGCCCAACCCCGACCAGATCCAGCTCACGGACAACGTCGCCAGCAGCACCAGCAGGTACCAGGCCACGATGAGGCGCAGGTAGAAGAAGAAGCTTCTGATCACGACGACAGTTCCGCTGACTTGGGAGTGCGATCGAGAATAGTGGCCGAGACGCGGGAAATCCCCGGCGGCCCGACGAAACGCCGCAGCCGCCGACGGAAGCCCGACTCAGGGGTGCGAAACAGCGATGCGCTCACGTCACCGAACGAAATACCAGGCTGCAACAGGTCACCGCACCTTCGGCTTTTTGCAGTTCGGACACGTCGACGGTCGTCACCTGAAAGCCGGCATCGAGCAGCCGTTGTCGTGTGCGGGGGAAGCTGGTCGGCATGATCAGCTCATCGCCGATGCGCAAGACGTTGGCGGCATGCGCTTCGGCGGGATCGACCTCGATGATGTGGAATGCGGCGAAGTATTCGCGATCCACCCAAGCCGGCTGCAGCACCACGCTGTCATCGGACAAGGCGGTGACCGCCGATTTCAGATGCAGGCAGTCGCGCGTGGGCACGCCTTCGACGACATAGCCGAACGGGGCGAGCCGGTTGCGCAACTGGCCCAGTCCATCCGGATTGCTGCGGACGGATTGGCCGACATAAAGCGTGCGGCCGATGCGCAGCACATCGCCGCCGTCCAGGGTGGCCGGGGCCTCGATCGCCTGCAAAGGCCGGTATCGACGCAACGGGTCGGCCACAGTGGCGACTTCGGCGCGCCGTGACATGGCGCCGGGCCGTGTCAGCACGGCCAACTCGTCCAGCACGATCGCCACATCCTCGACGAACACCGAATCGGGCAGTTCGACTTCGGCCGGCAGAACCAGCACGTCACAGCCGGCGCGTTCCAGCGCACGCAGATAGTTGCCGTGCTGGATGCGTGCGAGCTCCAGGTCGATCGGCACACGCGCGAGGTGCGACAGCTCGCAACGGGCGATGGAAGGGCTGACGGCGCGGGTGATGGCGTTCCACATGGATGGCTACCGAAAGGTTGGCAACGGGCTCATTTCCCCGGATGCCGTGCACGCCACGCCGCCAGTGCCTGTTCGTAGCGCTCCAGTTTTTCGTCGTGGATGTCGTAGACGCAACGCACGCAACCCTCACCGCAGCAGTCGGCGGCGTCGGGCTCAGGCGGGCGCTGTGGCGGGGGATCGGCGGCGACAGCGTCCGGAGTTGGCTCGCCAGCGATCACGGCCTGCTTCCCGGGGCACGCTGGCGGGAATCCCTGCTCGCCAGCAGCAATACCATCGGCACGGGCGCAAGCTGGACGCGCTGCATGTCGTACCCTTCGACCACGCCTACTTCGCCGGCTTGCGGAACCGATAGATGAACTGGTCGGTGTGGCCGCGTATCGACTTGTCGAACACCTTGGTGGCATGCGTGTCGGCCGGGTTGCGCAGGGCATTGCTTTCGCCGTCGAAGACGAAGCCGGCGGCCTCGACTTCGCGCTTGACGACCTCCGGGTCGATGCGATGCAGAGTGTCGGTATCGGCCAGGCCGGAGCCGGCGGGGGCGACGTGGTCGATCACCACGAACAGGCCGCCGGGCTTGAGCGCGTCGTAGACCTGCTTGTCGAAGCTGGCCATGTCGACCGGGCCCATGAACGGGTCGTGGTAGTCGTGGTAGTTCTGCGAGGTGAATACCAGGTCCACCGGCACCGGCACGCTCAGCTTGGCCGCCGGCTGCTGCAGCAGGCTCACGTTGGCGTAGTGCGGCGTGGCCGCCAGCTTCTGCCAGTTGGCCAGGCTCTTGGCGGAGTACTTGCCCATCTCGTCCGGCCAGACGGTATAGACGTGGCCCGTGGGCCCGACGATGGCGCTGAACGCCCGCGTCCAGTAGCCACTGCCTGGCACCAGTTCGAGCACGTTCTGGCCGGGCTTGACCTCGGCGAAGGTCATGACAAGCGCCAGCTTGCGGCGCGCATCCTCGTGGCGGTCCGCCGCGCGCGCCGGATCGTCGACGCCTTTCTGCACGGCAGCGGTGATCGCGCCGCTGTGCAGGTCGGCAACCTGGGCGGTCGCCACGGCGGGGAACGGAAGGGTCAGCAGGAGGGCAAGCATGGCATGGCGCATGGCGTACTCCATCGGCAGGCGGGGTTCCCGATTGTGCTCCGCTTTGAGCGTGATGACACTGTGTCGACAGGCACAGGCATGCGATGGTGCTTGCGGTAACGTGCACGGGTTGCGGTTCCACCGCCGCGGGATGGCCACGCAAACCCACCGACTCACGGGAGGTTCCATGCGCTGTACCAGCATTCTGTTCGCCGCCGCCTGCGCCGCGATCGCCGGCCTGCCCGGCTCCGGCCATGCGCAATCGCCGGCGCACTGGCAGGCCAGGCAACTCAAGGCGTCGCAGGAATCCGAGGCGATCATGCGCGACGCCGACAAGCGCAACGGCCTGCTGGCCCAGTTCCAGGTGATGCGCTACGCCTCCGTCGGCAACAACGACCCTGCTTTCCAGGTCATTTTCAGCCAGTACCTGAGCTGGTATCAGACCTTCATCGGCGATTACCCGGACGCGGCGACCAGCTTCTCGATCAGGCAGGGAGCGTTGCCCGACGACCGCCCCTTGCCGTTGGACGACGGGGTCCACCACGCCGAGTCTGCCCTGACGGCGATCGCGCGGCTGGCGAAAGGGCGCCGGGCGGTGTTCTTCAACGAGGCGCACAACATCCCGCTCACCCGCAGCCTGACGGTGCAGATGCTGGCGCGACTGCGCGCCGAGGGTTACGACTATTTCGCGGCCGAGACGGTCTACCAGACCGACAAGGGGCTGCAGGCGCGGGGATACCCGACCAAGGACAGCGGCTTCTACACGCAGGAACCGGTCTGCGCGGAAATGGTGCGCACCGCGTTGCGGCTCGGCTACAAGGTGGTCGGCTACGAGGCGCTGTCCGATGCCTCCGGCGACGCACGCGAAGCGGAGCAGGCGCGCAACCTGTACCGGCAGGTGTTCAAGGACCATCCCGACGCGCGCGTGGTGGTCAACGCCGGCTACGCGCACATCCAGGAATCCGGCGCCTACCTGGGCGGCGCCTCGATGGCCCAGCACCTGCGCCGGCTGATCGACATCGACCCGCTCACCGTCGAGCAGACCATGCTGTACGACCACCCCGATGTCGGCGGCAATCATCCGTACTACGAGCCGGTCATGAAGAAGTTGCAACCGACCGGCCCCATCGTGTTCGTGGACGACGCCGGCAAACCGTGGTCGTTGCGGCCGGGCTACGACCTCAGCGTGTGGTTCCCGCCGACATCCATGCGTCGCGGCCGCCCGACCTGGCTCAGCCTGGGCGGCGAACGCAAGCCGTATTACGTGGATGGCGAACGCTGCAACCAGCATTTTCCCTGCATGGTGGAGGCGCGTTACGCCAGCGAAGGCAACGATGCCATCCCGGCCGATCGCGTGGTGCTCGATCCGGTGCCGCTCAACGCCGTGCCCAGCGACCGCGTGCGCAGCGGCGGCGCGGCGCCCGCCAGCGAGCTCTACCTGCGGCCCGGCAAGTACCGCGTGGTCTACAGCGGCGAGAACAACGCCACGCTGTTTTCACAGAACGTCACGATCAGGGACCGCAACCCGCGGCCACCGCCCTCCCAGCCCCCGGCAGCCACTGCCGGGCCCGTGTCCACGCCGGTTCGCGGCGACGTGGCGCAACCCTCCGTCGACCAGGGGAACTGATTCCATGACCCACCACAGAATGCGCGTACTGCTTGCCACGGCGTGTGCGCTTGCGACCTTCGCCGCCGTCGGAGCGGAACCCGCCGCCCCATCGCAAGCCGGCCTGCTCGGCTTCACGCCCGCGCATGCCACCACCCAACTCGACCTGGAACGACGTTTCGACGCCCAGCTCGACCCGGCCGAGCTGCGCGACTGGTTGAAGCAGATGGCATCGGCGCCGAACCAGGTCGGCTCGCCGCACGACAAGGCGAATGCCGAGTTCATGCTGGAGAAGTTCCGCGCCTGGGGCTGGGATGCGCACATCGAGACGTTCGAGGTGTTGTATCCGACGCCGAAGAAAGTCGCGCTGGAACTGCTCGGGCCGCAGCCGTTCACCGCCACCCTGCACGAGCCGCCGGTCGCCGGCGATGCCACTTCGGCGCTGCCCGGCGCGCTGCCGCCATACAACGTCTACGGCGGCGACGGCGATGTCACCGCACCACTGGTCTACGCCAACTACGGCATGCCGGACGACTACAAGGAGCTGGTGCGCCGCGGCATCGACGTGCGCGGCAAGATCGTTATCACCCGCTACGGCGGCGGCTGGCGCGGGCTCAAGCCGAAGCTGGCGCAGGAGCATGGCGCGGTCGGCTGCCTGATCTACTCCGACCCGCACGATGACGGCTACGCCCAGGGCGACACCTGGCCCGAAGGCGGCTGGCGCCCGCCCGAAGGCGTGCAGCGCGGCTCGGTCGCCGACATGCAGCAATATCCCGGCGATCCGCTGACCCCCGGCATCGGCTCCACGCCCGGCGCCAAGCGGCTGGCGATCAAGGACGCGAAGACCCTGCTGAAGATTCCGGTGCTGCCGATCTCCTACGCCGACGCCACGCCGCTGCTGAAGTCGCTGGGCGGCCCGGTGGCACCCGCAGCCTGGCGCGGCGCACTGCCGCTGACCTACCACGTGGGCCCGAGCACGGCCAAGGCGCACCTGACCGTGCTGTCGGACTGGAACCGCAAGCCGATCTACGACGTGATCGCGAAGATCGAGGGCGCCCGCGCGCCGGACCAGTGGATCATCCGCGGCAACCACCACGACGGCTGGGTGTTCGGCGCATGGGACCCGCTGGCCGGCAACGTAGCCCTGATGGCCGAGGCCAAGGCCATCGGCGGCCTGCTCAAGCAGGGTTGGCGGCCGCAGCGCACCCTGGTCTACGCCAGCTGGGACGGCGAGGAACCGGGCCTGCTCGGTTCCACCGAATGGGCCGAGGCGCACGCGAAGGAGCTGCAGGCCAAGGCCGTGCTCTACATCAACTCGGATACCAACGGCCGCGGCTTCCTCGGCGCCGGCGGCAGCCATTCGCTGCAGCATCTGGTCAACCAGGTCGCCGACGGCGTGACCGATCCGGAAACCCGCGTGAGCGTGGGCAAGCGCTGGCGGGCGCACCTGATGATCGAAGGCAGCGATCCCAAGGCGAAACCCGAAGCCAAGGCCAATGCCAAGGCGGCAGCCAGCGGCGGCGATTTGCCGATCGAGGCACTGGGCTCCGGCTCCGATTACAGCCCGTTCCTGGAACATCTCGGCATCGCCTCGCTCGACCTGGGCTTCGGCGGCGAGGACGACAATGCCGGCATCTATCACTCGCGCTACGACTCGTTCGACCATTACGCCCGCTTCGGCGATCCCACCTTCGAGTACGGCGTGGCGCTGGCCAAGGTGGCCGGCCACATCGTGTTGCGCAGCGCCGATGCCGATGTGCTGCCGCTGCGCTTCGGCGATTTCAGCCAGACCCTGGGCCGCTACGTCGGCGAACTGCACAAGCTGATCGAGAAGACGCGCAAGGCAACGGCGCAACAGCACCAGTTGCTCGACGCGCATGCCTACGCGCTGGACAGCGACCCGACCCGGCCGCTGCTGCCGCCGGCGCGCGACTCCGATGTGCCGGCGATCGAGCTGGCCCCGCTGGACCGCGCCGCCAGCCAGCTGGAGCAGAGCGCGCAGGCGTTCCAGGCCGCCTACGCGCGGCAGGCCGCCGACGGCTTTGCCCTGCCCGCCGCGCGGCTGCGCCAGATCAACCGGCAGATGGGCCGGATGGAACAGGCGCTGACCGATGCCGACGGCCTGCCCGGCCGGCCGTGGTTCCGGCACTTCATCTACGCCCCAGGCATGCTCACCGGCTACGGCGTCAAGACGGTTCCCGGCGTGCGTGAGGCGATCGAGGCACGGCGCTGGGACGAGGCGAACCGCTATGCAACGATCACTGCGCAGGTGCTTGACCACTACCGCGCCCAACTCGACCAGCTGACCCGTTTGCTGACCCCGTCGAGCTGACCGGCGCAAACCACGGCGAATCCAAGGATGGATCGCCCGCCGGCCGTCACCCGGACGGCCGCTCGCCGGAGCCAGGACGATGATGCCGAGCCGCACCCTTCCATCGAGCATCCGCAAGCTGGACCCCGGCGCGTTCGCGCTGGTGATGGCCACCGGCATCGTCTCCATCGATGCCGGCCAGCACGGCATGCCCGTGCTGGCACGTGCGCTGTTCGTGCTGAACGCGGTGGCCTTCGTGCTGCTGCTGGCGCTGAACGCGCTGCGCCTCGTGCATGCCCGGCGCGAGGTGCTGGACGACTTCACCAACCCGGCGCGGGGCGCGGGCTTTCTCACCTTCGTCGCGGCCAGCGGTGTGCTGGCCAGCCAGTGCGTGCTGGTGGTTCCGCTGCCGCATTGGGCCGTCGCGTTGACCGTGCTCGGCGCGGTCGGCTGGGGCTGCCTGTCGTACTTGCTGCTGCTCGCCGTGATCACCGGCCAGCGCAAGCCCGGCTTCCGGCGCAGCATCAATGGCGGCTGGCTGGTGGCGGTGGTGTCGACGCAGGCGCTGGCAGTGGCGCTCACCCTGCTGGTGGCGCACGGTCATGCGGCGCCCATGCTCGGCTGGCTGTTCGCCGCGCTGTGCCTGTACCTGGTCGGTGCGGCGCTGTACCTGATCCTGATCACGCTGATCTTCTACCGCCTGCTGTTCCTGCCGCTGCCGGCCAGCGGCTTCACGCCGCCGTACTGGATCAACATGGGCGCGCTGGCGATCACCACGCTGGCCGGCAGCCTGCTGGTGCTGCATGCGCCGGCGCAACCGTCGCTCGGTGCGCTGGTGCCCTTCGTCAAGGGCTTCACCCTGTTCTTCTGGGCCAGCGCCACCTGGTGGATTCCGCTGCTGGCGATCCTCGAGCTGTGGCGCCACGGCATGCGCCACGTGCGCCTGCGCTACGCGGTGGACGACTGGGACATCGTGTTTCCGCTGGGCATGTACACGGTCGGCACGAATGCGCTGGCACAGGCACTGGACCTGGATCTGCTGCAGCCGGTGTCCGACCTCGGCGTCTACATCAGCCTGCTGGCCTGGCTGCTGGTGGCGGCCGGTGCACTGCGGCACTGGCGGCGCGCCTTCGTGCGGGGCTGAGGCGCACGATGCGCGCCTTCACCGGCGGCTTTCGGCGTGCCGCACCTGGCCGTCGCCGCGCAGCACGAAGCGTTCGATGGTCAGCGCCTCGGCGCCCATCGGCCCGTAGGCGTGTAGCCGCGTGGTGGAGATGCCGATCTCGGCGCCGAGGCCGAGTTCACCGCCGTCGCTGAAACGGGAGGAGGCGTTGACCATCACCACGGCGGAACGGATCGCCTGCACGAAGCGTTGCGCGGCGGTTTCGTCGGCGGTGGCGATGACTTCGGTGTGGTCGGAGCCGTAGCGGCGGATGTGGGCGATGGCGTCGTCGAGGTCGTCCACCACGCGCACGGCGAGGATCAGGTCGAGGAACTCGGCGGCGTAGTCGTCGTCGGTCGCCGCGCGCATGTCGGGCACCAGGGCGCGGCTGCGCTCGTCGCCGCGCAGCTCGACGCCGCGCTCGCACAGTGCCTGCGTTGCGCGTGGCAAGAACGCTTCGGCGACGTCGCGATGCACCAGCAACGTCTCCAGCGCGTTGCACACGCCGGGGCGCGAGGTCTTGCCGTCGAGCAGCAGGTCCAACGCCAGGTCGAGGTCGGCGGCGCGATCCACGTACAGGTGACAGACGCCCTTGTAGTGCTTGATCACCGGCACGCGCGCGTGTTCGGCGACGAAACGGATCAGGCCTTCGCCGCCGCGCGGGATGGCCAGGTCGACGATGTCGACCAGCTGCAGCAGTTCGACCATCGTCTCGCGGCGCAGGTCGTCGACGAGGGTCACGGCGGCGGTCGGCACGCCGTGCGCCTCCAGTGCCGACTTCAGCGCCGCGGCGATCGCGGTGTTGGAATGGATCGCCTCGGAGCCGCCGCGCAGGATCACCGCGTTGCCGGCCATCAGGCACAGCGCGGCGGCGTCGGCGGTGACGTTCGGACGCGCCTCGTAGATCATCGCGATCACGCCGAGCGGGATGCGCACGCGCTCCACCGACAGCCCGTTCGGCCGTGTCTCGCGGCGCGTCGTCACGCCGACCGGATCGGGCAGCTCGGCGACGTCGCGCAGCGCGTTGGCGATGCCGGCCACGCGTGCCTGGTCCAGCCGCAGGCGGTCGAGCATGGCGCCCTGCACGCCTTTCGCCGCGGTCTGGCGCATGTCTTCGGCGTTGGCGGCCAGCACCGCGGCGGACTGCGCTTCCAGCGCCGCAGCCATGTCGCGCAGCAGCGCGCGCTTCGCCTCGCTGCCCAGCGCCGCAACGACTTGGGCGGCGTCACGGCAAGCCAGGGCCTGTTCGCGGATCGTGCTCATGTGCTGATCTCCTGCCCGGACGCAACCGGGCGACTCATGCCGACGAGGTCGTCGCGATGCACCACCTCGTCGCCGTAGCTGTAGCCGAGCACGCCGTCGATCTCGCGGCTGTGCCGGCCGGCCAGACGGCGCACTTCGGCGGCGCCGTACTGGCTGAGTCCGCGCGCGACGGCGGCACCGTCCGCGTCGACGATCTCCACCAGGTCGCCGCGGTGGAACTCGCCGTCGGCGCCAAGCACGCCACCCGGCAGCAGCGAGACGCGCCCGCCGGCCAGCGCCTTCACCGCACCGGCGTCGATACGGATGCGGCCCGGCGCGGCGGGTGCGTGGCGCAGCCAGTACTTGCGCGCCTGCAGTCGCGTTGAAGCCGCGGCGATCAGCGTGCCGCGCAACTGCCCGCGCTGCAGTGCCTGCACGGTGGCCGCCTCGCGCCCGCTGAACAAGGCCGTGGGGATGCCGGCGGCGGCAGCTTTCGCCGCGGCCTGCAGCTTGGTGCGCATGCCGCCGGTGCCGGCCGCGCTGCCGCTGTCGCCGGCCATCGCGACGATCTCCGGGGTCAGCGCGGCCACCTGCGCGATCGGCACGGCCGCGGGATCGCGCCGCGGGTCGGCGCTGTACAGCGCATCGACGTCGGAGGCGATCAGCAGCAGGTCGGCGTCGACCAGCGCGGCCACGATGGCGGCAAGGTTGTCGTTGTCGCCGAGCTTCAGTTCATCCACCGACACGGTGTCGTTCTCGTTGACCACCGGCAGCACGCCGAGCTGCAGCAACTCGCGCAACGTGGCGCGCGCGTTGAGGTAGCGGCGGCGGTTGCGCAGGTCGTCGTGGGTCAGCAGCACCTGCGCCACCGGCCGCGCGGACAGCGATTGCCACAGCGCGACCATCGGCGCCTGCCCCAGCGCGGCCAGCGCCTGCCGCGCGGCGAGGCCGCCGATGTCGCGCGCATGCTGGCGCAGCAGCGCGCGCCCGGCCGCCACCGCGCCGGAGGACACCAGTACCACTTCTCGGCCTTCGGCATGGCTGGCGGCAACGAAACCGGCCAGCGCTTCGGCATGACGCGGGGTGAGGCCGCCGCCGTCGGCGGCAAGCAGGTTGCTGCCCACTTTCAGCACGGCGCGGCGCCAGGAGGGCAATGCCTGCGCGGGCAGGCCGGTGTGCGTGTTCCCCGTGTCGATCGCCGCCATGCCCGTGCCTCCGCTTCAGTCGTCGAGCGCACGCAATCGCGCGTGCAGTTCATCCAGTCGCAGGTCGTTGCCGGCGCCCGGCGAGACGCGCGCGGCGAGGCTGCCTTCGGGCGTGCGCCCCTGCCCCGCGGATGCCGCGGTTTCCGCCGCCGCGCGATACGCGTCGCGGAACGGCACGCCGGCGGCGGCCTGCTCGATCGCCACGTCGGTGGCGTACATCGCCGGCTCGATCGCCGCGCGCATCGCGGCTTCGTTCCACGCGAACCGCGCCAGCAGGTCGGGTACCAGTTCCAGCGCCATCAGGCCATGGCGCACGCCATGGAAGATCGAGCCCTTGGAGAACTGCAGGTCGCGCTGGTAGCCGGACGGCAGCGACAGCAGCTGTTCGATCTCGGTGCGCGCGGCGGCCACGCTGGCGTAGCTGGCGCGCAGCAGTTCGATCACGTCGGGGTTGCGCTTGTTCGGCATGATCGAGCTGCCGGTGGTGTACTCGGCCGGCAATTTGACGAAGTCGAATTCGGCGGTGGTGAACAGCGACAGGTCCCACGCCATCCTTCGCAGGTCGAGCAGCGCACCGCCGATCGCCTCCAGCGCGGCCATCTCGAACTTGCCGCGCGACAGCTGCGCGTAGATCGGCGATATCTGCATGCGCGCGAAGCCGAGCGCCCGGGTGGTGTACTCGCGATCGAGTTTCATGTTCACGCCGTAGCCGGCGGCGGTGCCGAGCGGGTTCGCGTCGATCAGCGTCATCGTCTGCCGCGCGCGCAGCGCATTGTCGATGAAGCCCTCGGCGAAGCCGGCAAACCACATCGCGGTGGACGACACCACCGCACGCTGCAGGTGGGTGTAGCCGGGCATCGGCACGGCTTCTTGCGACGCGCGCTCAAGGCAGGCCTCGGCGATCGCACGGCAATGCGCCTCCAGCGCGGCCAGCTTGTCCTTCAGCCACAGCCGGGTGGCGACCAGGATCTGGTCGTTGCGGCTGCGCCCGGTGTGCACGCGGCGGCCGGCGTCGCCGAGGCGTTCGGTGAGGCGGGCCTCGATCGCCGAATGGCCGTCCTCGTAGCGCTCGTCCAGCACAAAGGCGCCGCTGGTGAAGTCACCGGCCAGCGCATCCAGTTCGCGCTTCAGCGCGGCGGCTTCGTCGGCGTTGACCACGCCGATGTTGGCCAGCCCTTCCACGTGCGCCTTGCTGGCGGCGATGTCGTGCAGGAAGAACTCGCGGTCCAGCAGCACGTCGTCGCCGGCGAGGAACTGCATGATCTTCGCGTCGATCCGGATGCCGGCTTTTTGCCAGAGGGGTTGGGTCATGGGAGCCAGAAGTGAGTTGAGAGGAGTGAGGAGTGAGAGAGATCAAGAGCAGAGGGGGCGGGAGCGCCGGGAGTGTGAGCTTTTCTCTCACTCCTCACTCCTCTTCCCTCACTCCTGCTCCACTGGAATCGCGGTGTATTCGTCCACGCCGAGCGCGCGGTTGATGTTCTGCATCGCCTGCGTCGCGGCGCCTTTCAGCAGGTTGTCCAGCGTGGCCACGATCACCACGCGCTTGCCGTCGGCCGATACCGCGAAGCCGCCGACCTCGGCATGGTGGCGGTGCGCGATGCGGCTGACCCACGGCGCCTCGTCGGTCACGACGGCCAGCTTCTCGCTGTCGTAGGCGGCATGGAAACGCTGCAGCACGTCATCGCGTTTCAGCGGGCGGGTGAGATACAGGTTGGTGGTGACGGTGAGCCCGCGGAAGTGCGGCGCCACGTGCGGCATGAACTCCACTGGCACGCCGAGCCGGAACGAGGCTTCCTTCTCGTGCATGTGGCCGGTGAGCGCGTACGGCATCAGGTTGTCGCGCAGCTTGCCCGGATCGTTCTTGTCCGACGGCGTGGTACCGGCGCCGGAGTAGCCGGAGACGCCGAAGCACACCGGTGGCGCGGCCAGCAGGTCCTTCAGCGGCGCGATGGAGAGCTGCATGGCTGTGGCGTAACAGCCGGGGTTGCTGATGCGCTTCTCGCCCCGCCACTTGTCGCGGGTGAGTTCCGGCAGGCCGTAGTACCACGACGGATCGAAGCGGTAGTCGGCGGAAAGGTCGAGGATCAACGTGTCCGGCTTCGCCGCGTCGATCGCCTCGACGAACGGCGCCGCCTTGCCGTTCGGCAGCGCCAGGATCACCACGTCGGCGCCCTGCGCCACCACCGCGGCCGGGTCCAGGCTGGCGTAGCGCAGTTCGCCGGCGAAACCGTCGACGTGATCGGCCACTCGCTGGCCGTCCAGCTCACGCGAGGAAACGAAGGCCAGTTGCAGAAGCGGGTGCGCCGCGATCAAGCGGATCAGTTCCATGCCGGTGTGGCCACGCGCGCCGACGATGCCTACCGTTTTCCTGTTCGTGTCCATGACTCAATCCACCAGTGTCGGCCGGCGTTGCGCGCAATGCGCCACGCAGCGGGAAATCGTGTCGAGATTGTCGATGCCGTACCAGAACACCTTCCAGCGCGGCTGTTTGATGCAGCCGTCCGACTCGGCGTAGTAGAAGATGTTGACCTGATTGTGGTGGCGCGAACGCCAGAACAGCCGCGGATTCTCTTCGCGCATCACCTGCCACACCGCGCGGCCGAGACCTTCGCCCTGCGCGTCGTCGAGCACGGCGAACTTGTCGAGATACGGCAAGCCGACCTCCTCGACCAGGATCATGGCGGCACGGTAGTTCTCGCTGACGTAGATGCGGAACGGCCGCGTGCGCTCGAAGTAGTCCGGCACCAGGCGGCGGCCGAAGCTGGACTCGATCAGCGTGCGCATGCGCGCGCGGTCCACGCCGTCCCAGGAGTCGAAGCGCAGCACCTTCTCGCCGCGTCGCACGAGGGTGCCGGAACCCTTGTGGGTGAACAGCTCCTTGGCCAGTTCGGACGGGCGGGTGATCGACACCGACGAGGTCAGCGGCAGGTCGGCCAGCAGGTCGGCGATCTGCTCGATCTTCAGGCGCATGCCACCGTTGATCCAAGGCTGCGCCATCAAGTGATCGAACTCGGTGCTCAGATTGATCGAATCGATCACTTTGCCGTGCTCGTCGAGCAGGCCTCCCGTGCCGGTGAGGAACACGATCTTGTACGGCTGCAGCACGCGCACCAGTTCGTTCGCGGCGAAGTCGGCGTTGACGTTGAGGATCTGCCCTTCGTCGGTTTCGCCCAGGCTGGCGATCACCGGGATGGAGTTCGCGCGCAGGCTGGCCTCGATCGGCGCCAGGTTGATGCTGCGGACCTTGCCGACCAGACCGTAGGTATCGCGGTCCAGGTAGTCGGCCATGAACACGCCCGTCGCCACCGAGGTGGCGCGCGTATCCATCGACTGCAGTGCCTCGACCAGTTTCAGGTTCTGCTGCTGGAACACGCGGCGCACGATGCCGAGCGCCTTGGGCGAGGTCACGCGCAGACCGTCGATGGTGTGCTTCTCGATGCCGGCGGCAGCCAGTTCCTCGTCCAACTGCGGACCGGCGCCGTGCAGCACGATCGGGGTCAACCCCACCTGCTGCAGGAAAGTCAGCGACGAGGCCAGATCGGCCAGCTCGTCGCGCAGCACCGCGCCGCCGACCTTCACCACGGCAAAGCGCTTGGCGTCCACCTCGGAGAAGCGCTTCAGGTACTGTTGGATTTCCTTCGCGCTGCCCATGCTGGAGAGCAGGCGCACGATGGTCTTGCGGGTGTTGTGCCTAGCCGTGTCCATTGTTTGTTCCTTGCGCTCATCCATGATCGCGGGGGTCAAAAACCGGCCGTCCCTGGCCGGACTTCTCAACGATTCGATAAACCGTTTGCGCATAGTGTTCGAGTTGATCCAGCGCGACCCACTCGTCGGCGCTGTGCGCCTGGGCGATGTCGCCGGGGCCGTAGACGAAGGCGGTATAGCCTGCGGCGGAGAACAGCGCCGCTTCGGTCCAGAAGTCCACCGCGTTGCCAACCGGGATGCCCAGCTCGTCGGCCACGTCGCGCGCGACCAGCCGGTTCGCCTCGGCGTTGGCGGTATCGCCGGCCGGCAGCGAGGCGCCACGAAAAGTCTCGGCGAACTCCACCGGCGGCGGTTCCACCAGATTGCGGAATCGGATCAGCAGGTGATCCGGATTCATCGTGGGCAAGGCGCGAAAGCCGAAGCGCACTTCCGCCGTCGGCGCGATCATGTTCGCCTTGATGCCGCCCTCGATGCGGCCAATGTTGAAACGCAGGCCGGTGAGGCCGCCGAAGCGCTCGTGCGACTGCGCCGCCACGAAATCCAGCGCCGCGTTGCCCCAGCGCACGGCTTGGTGCAGCGCGCTGTCGCCCGGCTTCTGCTCGCCCGAGGCATGCCCGGCCTGGCCGGCGAAGCGCATCAGCACCGACTGGATGCCGCGATGCGCCAGCACCGCCTCGCCCTTCGTGGGTTCGGCCACGATCACCGCGTCGTAGGCATGCGGTTCGCGCAGGAAGCCGGCGATGCAGCGCGCGTCGTTCGCCTCCTCGTCGGTGGTGAACAGCAGAGCCAGGTCGCCGTGACTGGCATTCGCCACCGCCAGCAGCGCCGCCGCCGCCCCCTTGATGTCGCACGCGCCCAGGCCGATCGCGCGATCGGCAGTGACCCGCAACGCGTGCGGATCGGCCGTCCACGCCGGCGAGTCCGGCACGGTGTCCAGGTGCACGTTGAACAGGACCTTCGGCTCGCCGCGCACCGCGTGCAGGGCCACCGCGCCGGCACCGAAGTCGTTCACCGTCACGTCGAAGCCGGGCAGCTGCGCGCGCAGGTAGTCGAAGATGCCGCCGGTATCGATCGCGCGCGGCGGGTTGCGCGTGTCGAAACCGACCAGCGCCGCCAGGTGCTTCAGCGTGGCATCGAGCAAGGCGCTCATCCGCGATTGACCTCGGCCCACAGCGTGCTGCTCATGCCGAACAGCTTGATGAAACCCTCGGCCTCCTCCACGCCCCAGTCGGCCGACTGCGCATAGGTGGCGCCCTTGGCGTTGAGGATGTGATTCGACTCCACCGCCACCGCGCCGACGCTGCCGCCGTTCGTCTCCAGCGTCACCGTGCCGTTGACGGTGGACTGGCTGGACGCCAGGAACGCCTCCAGGTCGGTCTTCAGCGGGTCGTGGAAGAAGCCCTCGTAGACCAGCTCCACCCACTTGCGCGCCACTTCCGGCTTGAAGCGGTTCTGCTGCTTGCTGAGCACGGCTTCCTCCAGCGCGCGGTGCGCGGCGAGCAGCGCGGTCAGGCCCGGCGCCTCGAAGATGATGCGGCCCTTCAGGCCGATCGTGGTGTCGCCGGTGTACAGGCCGCGGCCCACGCCGTACTGCGCAAACAGGCCGTTGAGCTTCGCCAGCATGGCGTGCCCTGCAATCGCCTCGCCGTCCAGCGTCACCGCCTCGCCGTTGACGAAGCCGATCTTCACCCGCAGCGGTTTGGACGGCCATTCGGCGCGCGGCTTGCACCAGCCCACCGCGCCGGCGCCGGGCGCCTGCCACCGGTCGATCTCGCCGCCGGACATGGTCAGGCCGAGCAGGTTCTCGTTGATGGTGTACGCCTGCTGCTTGGCGCGCACGCCGAAGCCGCGGTCTTCCAGGTACTTCTGCTCGTAGGCGCGCGTCTGCGTGTGTTCCTTCTGGATCTCGCGGATCGGCGCCACGATCTGGTAGTCGCCCAGCGCCTTCACCGCCAGGTCGAAACGCACCTGGTCGTTGCCCATGCCGGTGCAGCCATGCGCGATCGCCTTCGTGCCCAGTTCGGCGGCGCGCTTCAGCGCGGCCTCGACGATCAGGTAGCGGTCGGACACCAGCAGCGGGTACTGGCCCTGGTAACCCTCGCCCGCCCACACGAACGGCTTGACGAAGCCCGCCCAGATCGCCGGGCCGCCATCGACCGTGACGTGGCTGGCCACGCCCAGCTCCTTCGCGCGGTTCTCGATGAAGGCGCGCTCTTCGGCGTCGACACCACCGGTATCGGCAAACACGGTGTGCACGGCCCAGCCACGCTCCTGCAGGTAAGGCACGCAGAAGCTGGTGTCGAGGCCGCCGGAAAAGGCGAGGACGATGTCTTTGCTCATGGCTTGCAGATCCTGGAAAGAAGGGTGGTCAGGCGGATTCGACGACGACGCGCGGCTCGCAGCGCACCGGGAAATTCACGGAATTGGCGATGAAGCAGGCGTGATGCGCCGCCTCGTGCGCGGCCTCGGCCTTGGCCGGGTCGCTGGCGGCAGTGATGGTCACCGTGGGGCGCAGCACCACTTCGACGAAACGGCCGCCATCGCCTTCGGTGGCCATCGTGCCTTCGGCAGCGTCGCTGTACGCCGTCACCACCACGCCGGCCACGGTGGCCATGTGCAGATACGACAGCATGTGGCAGGTCGACAATGCCGTGACCAGCATGTCCTCGGGATTGTGCTTCGCGGCATCGCCGCGGAAGGTGGGGTCGGACGAACCGGCGATCGCCGGCTTGCCGTCGATGCGGATGACGTGGTCGCGGCTGTAGTTGCGGTAGCCGTCCGTGCCGCTGCCGAGGTTGCCCGTCCATTCCACGGCAACGCGATAGTGATGCTGATGGTTCACGGTTTCGATTCCTCTTGTCGGGACATCCATGCGGCCAGTTCCGCGTCGCTATCGCCGTCGCGCTCGCGCAGCCCGGCGATCACGCCCGCACGGTTGCGCGCGGGATGGTTCTGGCTCAGCTTGAACTTGCCTTCGATGCGATCGATCGAGACTTCGAGGCCGACGATCGCGCGCAGCGAGGTCTCGATATGGTCGTCCGGCGCGTCGCTGATCTTCCATGGCTGCGGCTGGCCCGCTTCATGGTGATCGGTCAAGGTTTCCAGCAGACGACGCAGCCACGTCGCGTCGTCGATCACGCGCAGCCGGCCGTGCACGTGCACCACCGCGTAGTTCCAGGTCGGCACCTCGCGCCCGGTCTCGTGCTTGCTGGGATACCAGTTCGGGCTGATGTAGCCGTCCGGACCCTGGAACACCAGCAGCACCTCGGCGCCGTCCAGTCGCGCCAACTCGTTGCCGCGGGCGACATGGCCGTGCAGCACCTCGCCGACGAGTTCGAACGGCAGGTGATTGGCCGTCAATCCGTCGGCCGCGCGGGTCACCAGCGTGGCGAACGGGTATGCGCGAATCAGCCCGTGCAGGGATTCGACGCGGCTTTCCACAAAATGCTTCGGCGTATACATGGCGGCTCAACCCTGGCCGATCAACGACGCCATCACCGCCTTCTGCACGTGCAGGCGGTTCTCGGCCTCGTCGATGGCGATGCAGGCGGGCGAATCCATCACCGCGTCGGTGGCCTTGATGTTCCGGCGCAGCGGCAGGCAGTGGCTGAACAGGCCGTGGTTGGTGAGCGCCATCTTCGCCTCGTCGACGATGAAGTGCCTGTTCGCTTCGCGCACAGGCTTCTCCTCTTCCCAGCGACCGAAGAACGGCAGCGCGCCCCAGCTCTTGGCGTAGACCACGTCGGCCCCGGTGTAGGCTTCCTCGATGTCATGGCTGACCTTCAGCGAGCCGCCGTTCTGTTCGGCGTTCAGACGGCCAAACGCCATGTAGCGCTCGTCCAGCACGTAGTCGGGCGTCGGGCAAAGCAGGGTCACGTCCATGCCCAGCTTGGTCGCGATCAGCAGCGCCGAATTCGCCACCGCGGTGTTCAGCGGCTTCGGGTGATAGGTCCAGGTCAGCACGTACTTCCTGTTCTGCAGGTCGCCCAGGTGCTCCTTCAGCGCAAGCGCGTGGGCCAGTTCTTGGCAGGGATGGGTGATCGTCTCCATGTTGATCACCGGCACCGTGGCGTAGTGCGCAAACGCCTTGATCACCTTGTTCTGGCGATCCACCGCCCAGTCCTGGAATTTCGGGAACGCGCGCACCGCGATCAGGTCGACGTAACGCGACAGCACCCGCGCCACCTCGGCGATGTGCTCCTCGGTATCGCCGTCCATCACGCTGCCAACCTCGAACTCGATCGGCCACGCGTCCTTGCCCGGCGCCAGCACGATCGCGTGGCCACCCAACTGGAACGCGCCCAGCTCGAAGCTGGTGCGGGTGCGCATCGAGGGATTGAAGAACAGCAATGCGATCGACTTGCCGGCGAGCTGCTGGCCGCGCGGCGAGCGCTTGAACGCGGAGGCCTGTTCCAGCAGCGCGTCGATCTCGGCGCGGCTGTAATCCTGGGTGGTCAAGAAATGCCGAATGGTCATGAAGTCGATGCCTTATTGAAGAGTCCGGCCATGGATGGCCGGGGTGTTGCGGATGGATCCGCGTGAAATAAACACAAAAAACCCGGCACAAGGGCCGGGTTTGTCGTCGATGCACAAGAAACGCGTGCGACTGCCTACCCGGCCGGATGTCGAGTCATCGGTCGGCGCGCACGCGACGTCATGCCAGCGGCCGCGCGGGCGCTGGTAAGTACGGTGGCGGTATAGACGGCTGAAGACATGCGATGTTCCGGGTGGTCGGCGGCTATCATGGCGAGAATTTCGCTGCCATGCAACAAAAATCTGCGCCAGGTCAGTGCCTGTCCGGCAAGTATCGGCGTCTGAAAAAAATCGCCGCCCGAGAGGGGCGGCGGGATGGATGAGCGGAAGTCGGGATCAATCCACCGGGGTGACGGAAACCCGCACGCGCAGGCGCTCGCCCGGATCGTAGTCCAGCCGCGACATGTAGACCTCGCCGCGATAGCGATATTCCACGTCGTAGCCGATGATCCGGCGCTGCTCGCTGACCGTGTTCACCTCGCGGCACTGGGTCTGCGTGCTCTCGTAATCGCGACCGCGCGTGCTGCGGTTGCCGATCGCGCCACCGGCCACGGCACCGGCGACCGTCGCCGCCTTGCGCCCGTCGCCCTTGCCCACGGTGTTGCCCAGCACGCCACCGATCACCGCGCCCAGCACCGTGCCGGCGGTGCTGTTGCCGCCCTCGTGGCGCACCACCTGCTGGTCGTAGCACTCCTGCCGCGGCACGTTGGTGCGCGTCACGCCATGCACCGGGTCGGCGCGCAGCACGTCGGCCCAGCCGTAGTGGGCATTGCCGTCATCGTTGGGGTACGGCGCATTCTGCGCGTGCGCGCCGGCTGCCATCATGGCCAGCACCAACGCGGAAACCCATAGCTTGACCATGACCTGCTCCCGTGATGCACGTTCCACGCCACGCGCGGACTGGCAGCATTGCAGCAAATTCACTATGAATACACGCTTAGGCCGGACCGGCCTGTTCAGCCGTGGCGACCGTTTGCCGCAAGGCCGACGGCATCACGGATCGCCGGGTCCGGCCAGGAGCGGGCGATCCGCCGGGCACGAGCGGCATCGTCGCTTGTTAAGATGCGCAACCTGCCCCGCCCGACCGCCGACTCCCTCGCGGATGTGACCGATGCCGATTTCGCTCTACAACAGCCTGACGCGCCGCACCGAACCGTTTGTTCCGCTGGATCCCGCGCGCGTCACGATGTACCTGTGCGGACCGACGGTCTACAACTACGTGCACATCGGCAACGCGCGCGGGCCGGTGGTGTTCGACGTGCTGGCGCGGCTGCTGCGGCGGCACTACCCGCAGGTGGTGTATGCCCGCAACATCACCGACGTCGAGGACAAGATCAATGCCGCGGCATTGGCCGAAGGCGTGCCGATCTCGATCATCACCGAGCGCTACGCGCGCGCCTATCGCGAGGACATGGCCGGGCTGGGCATTGCGCCGCCAGACCTGGAGCCGCACGCCACCGCGCACATCGGCGCGATCATCGCCATGAACGAGGCGCTGATCGCCGGCGGCCACGCGTACGCGGCCGAAGGCCATGTACTGTTCGACGTCGGCTCGTACCCCGACTACGGCGCGCTCTCCGGCCGCGACACCGAAGAGTTGATCGCCGGCGCACGCGTGGAAATCGCGCCATACAAGAAGAACCCCACCGATTTCGTGCTGTGGAAGCCCTCCACGCCCGAACTGGCCGGCTGGGACAGCCCGTGGGGGCGCGGTCGCCCCGGCTGGCACATCGAGTGCTCGGCGATGTGCGCCGCGCAACTGGGCGAGACCATCGACATCCACGCCGGCGGCGTCGACCTGCTGTTCCCGCATCACGAGAACGAGATCGCGCAATCCACCTGCGCGCACGGCGGCAAGACCTTCGCGCGCTGGTGGATGCACAACGGCATGCTCACCTTCGACGGCCGCAAGATGTCCAAGTCGCTGGGCAACGTGCTGCTGGTGCACGAGCTGCTGAAACTCCACCCGCCCGAGGCGCTGCGCCTGCGCCTGCTCAGCGGCCACTACCGGCAGCCGCTGGACTGGTCCGACGGCGCCATCCAGCAGTCGGTCAGCACGCTGGACGGCTGGTACCGGGTGCTGCGCGACCTTGCCGACGTGGCGATCGACGCATCGCGGCTGCCCGTGCCGGCCGCCGTCGAGGCGGCGCTTTGCGACGACCTCAACACGCCCCTGGCGCTGGCCGAACTGGCCGTGCTTGCAGACGCCGCGCGTCAATACGGCACGCCCGCGGCCAAGGCCGATCTGCTCGGCGGCGGCGCCCTGCTCGGCCTGCTGCAGCAGGACCCGGAAGCATGGTTCAAGCACTCCGGCGGCGTGCACGTGGATGCCGCGCAAGTCGAGGCCTTGCTGGAAGCGCGTCGCGTCGCCCGCAGCGCCCGCGATTTCGCCCGCGCCGACGCGATCCGCGACGAGCTTGCTGCGATGGGCGTGGTGATCGAGGATGGTGCACAGGGCACGCGGTGGAGCATCGCCAAGGCCTGACGGCCATGCCGGAGCGGGTTTCATTTCCCGCCCTGCTACGCGCGATAATGGCCGCATGAATATCGCCGCCAGCAGCACCGACCAGGCCCAGCAGGAAATCGCCGAAGAGTTCGCCTTTCTCGGCGACTGGAGCGAGCGCTATCAGTACCTGATCGACCTCGGGCGGCAATTGCCGCCGTTTCCCGAGGAGTGCAAGACCGAAGCTTGGCGCGTGCACGGCTGCCAGTCGATGGTGTGGCTGGTGCCCAGTGGCGATGCGTCTTGCATGCACTTCGAAGCCACCAGCGACTCCGCCATCGTCTCGGGCCTGATCGCGCTGGTGCTGCGCGTCTACTCCGACCGCCCGGCCGCGGAGATCGTGGCCACCGAACCCGGCTTCGTCGGCACGATCGGCCTGGCCAAGCACCTTTCACCCACCCGCTCGAACGGCCTGACGGCGATGCTGGCGAAGTTGAAGGGATACGCCGCGGCAGCGGCGGGACAAAAGTGAGCAAGGAAGGGAAGCGAGCAAAGAGAAGCGAGGAATGAGAGAAGGCAACGGCGTGTCGCGCTCCGGCTCCTCTCCCACTCATCTTCACTCGCTCCTCGCAAAAAGCCCCGCTCGAAGCGGGGCTTTTTGCTGCATCGCGAAGCGGCGCGCCTTGCTCAGTCCCCCATCTGCTTCTGCAGATGTTCGCGGCGTTCCTGGGCGTCGAGCGAGAGCGTGGCGATCGGGCGCGCGTCGAGGCGGTCGACGCCGATCTCCTCGTCGGTCTCCTCGCAGAAGCCGTAGCTGCCTTCCTCGATCCGGCGCAGCGCCTTGTCGATCTTGGAGATCAGCTTGCGATAGCGGTCGCGGGTACGCAGCTCCAGCGAGTTCTCGGTTTCGCGGGTGGCGCGTTCGGCTTCGTCGCCGACGTCCCGCACTTCCTCGCGCAGGTTGTCCATGGTCTGGCGCGACTCTTCCACCAGCTGGTCGCGCCATTCACGCAACTTGTTGCGGAAGTAGGCCAGGTGTCGCGGGTTCATGTACTCCTCGTCGCTGCTCGGGCGATAACCCTTGGGCAAGGAGATCGTGCTGGTGGAGGGCAAGGCGTATCGCCCGTCTTCACGGGTGACGCCGCTGTCTAGAGTTTTTGTTGCCAGTTTATTCATTGGGGACGACGAATTCTTCGATTTCTTGTGGGAGGAAGCATGATTCCCGGGAGCGCTGACCATGGCCGTGGCGCTTGCCACCTTGCCCTTGAAGAGCCTGCTCGCGGGTGAAGGAGAATGGTGGATGGTCGCCGCGACCGGCTCCGGTCGTGCCGCGTGGGTTGCCGGCGCCTTGGCTGCCGGTGCCGCCGGTTTGGCGGCCTTGCCGTGCACCGGCCGGGGCGCCGGCTTCTTCGCCGCGGGCTTCGCCGCGACCTTGCTGGCCGGTGCCTTGCCCGCTGCAGCCTTCCCGGGCGATACCTTCTTCGCGGGAGCCTTCTTCACTGCGGGATGCTTCACGACGGGATGTTTCGTCACGGCCTTTTTGGCAACGACCTTCTTCGCCGGCGCTTTCTTCACCGCGGCCTTGCTCGCCGGCGTCCTGCCCTTGGCGGCCTTGCTGCCCGCCGCGGCCTTCTTGGCCGGTGCGTGGGCAGTCGGCCTGGAGGCCTTGGTGTGCGGCGCAGCCTTCTTCGGGGTGGCCTTGCTGGCGGGTTTCGCGACGGCCCGTGCGGGGGACTTCGCGGCGACCTTGGCAGCCTGCCCCTTGCCTGCCACCGGCTTCGACTTGACGGCCTTGGTGCCAGCCTTGTTGGGCGTCTTGCCCTTGTGCGCCTTGGCGGCGGTCGAACTCGCTTTGGTCTTCGCCATATCCCTTCACCCTGATTGGCCTTGGGGGCCGCGTGTTATAGCCGATGCATTCAACACCGGCAAGCCTGCTTCTGGAATACTTGTACCACTACATGGCGCACGCCGCTTCGGTATCCGTGAACATCCTCTCCCGATTCATACTGTGGTTGCTTGGTTTGTACAAGCGCTGGCTCAGCCCCCTGCTTGGCCCTCGCTGCCGCTTCCACCCCAGTTGTTCCGATTATGCACGGATTGCGGTCATCCGCTTCGGTCCGTGGCGGGGCAGCCTGCTGGCCGCATGGCGACTGCTGCGCTGCCAGCCGCTGTGTCCCGGCGGAGAAGATCCGGTGCCGGAACATTTTCATTTTGCGAGTTGCCGCGACCACGACGCGCCGCGTGATTCGGATGTGCCGCACTCCCGCTGACGATCGCGCGGCCTAACCGATGGAACCGTAGCCGCCTTCCACGCCCTTGCTGGCATAGGCAACGGCGTCGTGCGGATGCAGGCTCTCCTGGTGTTCCACCCGGATGTGGAAATCGCCGAGGCGGTCGTCGGCATCGAGTGCCTTCTGGATGCGCCGGGCGGCGTCCTCGCAGAACATCAGGTTGCCGCCGTTGGCCAAGGCGAAGGCTTGTTCGTCCTCGCGCTTTACCGCGGTCTGCACCGGCGTGCCGAGCGCGCTTTCGACCCGATCGATCAGCCCGACCAGATGGAAGCCGGCGTCGGCCGCCGGGCGAACGCGCAGGCGCGCCACGCTGCGCTGCGCATGGGCGGCGGCCACGATGCCCTTCTCGCTGCCCAGCCACGCCAGCACGGCGGCATGATCGAGCGCCTCGCCGGGCGCAAAATCGTGAATGAACTGGTCCTGGATCAGCTGCCGCGACAGCGCCGCCGAGGCCGGGCAAGTCGACGAATAGACCACCTCGGTGCCGAACTCCAGCAGGAACTGGTCGCCAACCAGACTGGCCTCGATGCACACCGGATAGGCGCGCCAGCCGCTGTTCGCGCTTTTCAGTGCCGGCCGGCGCACGAGGTGTTCGAAGCGGATGCTGAGGCAGGCGCGGTCGGACAGATCCTGGTGCGAGTCGAGGAAGCCGCGCAGCAGCGAGCGCAGCATGTCGGCGCTCAGGGTCTGCGTGCTCAACGCCTGCTCCACCTGCAGGTACAGCCGCGACATGTGGATGCCGCGCTTGTCCGGTCGCTTGAGATTGACGAAGGCACCGACGCGGGCACTGGAGCGCTGCGTTTGTCCATCGCCCGCGTCGAACAATACCGGCACCTGGATCTCGGCCATGCCGACCCAATCCAGCGCACCGGCAAGATGCGGCTGTGCGTGGACGGCCACGTCGGGGAGCAAGCGGGCGGTGTTTTCCTGGCTGGGCATGGAGGAGATCCTGGCATCGGCGCGACGAGCCGCCGCGAAACCGCCAATCTTGGGGCAAGGCGGCCACCTCACAATGGTGTCGCCACGGAAACGCTGCGTCCGCTCGCGCAAAACTACTGTGTCTGGCGCCGCCATGCACGGGCGGCCTGCCACGCCCGCCACGGCGTCGACCACGGCGTGCGCGACCAGTCGGCCTGCAACACGGCCAGTGCCTCGTCGGCATGCAGCGCGCGGCGCGCCAGCGCGCAGGCCTGACGCGACTCGAGTGCACGAAACACGCTGAGTGGCCCGCCCAGCGCATCGGCAGCGCGCCAGTCGCCGAGCAAATCCTGCAACTGCGCCCGGATCGCCTGCTGCCGCGGTGCGCAAGGCTTGCGCAGTTGCGCGCGATCCAGCCCGTGGCGTGCCAGCCGGGCCATCGGCAGTGGCAGGCGGTCGCGTTCGGCGTCTGCGTCCAGGTGCAACAAGGCATGCAACAAGTGATTGAGCACGGCCACCCGGGTCGCGCGCTCGGGCGAGGCCGCGGCGCCATACCACCATGCCGTCTCCAGTGCGGCCAGCGCACCGTGCAGCGGCATCGCCGCCTGCAGTTGGTCGGCGTAATCGGCCGCCGTGCCCTGCTCCAGCTGCGCCATCGCCGCCAATACCGGCGCCAGCCACAGCTCCGTGGCGATCGCGTGAGCGCGTTCGTCATCGAACAGCACCTGGGTGAGCGGATGCCGCCCGCCGCTGGCCGCCGCACCGGCCAGTTCCTCCGCCCACCAGCCGAGCTTGGCGGCGGCCACCTGCGGCTCGCGGATGCCGTAAGCCGCGCTCAGCAGCTCCTGCTCCAGCGCGGCCAGCGCCACGTGGCCCGGATGGCGGCGGCCGTCGACGAAGGCCAGCGCCACGCGCTGCTGCGGCTGCGCGGCCAGCCATTTGTCGATGAAGCCCTGCAACACCGCGTTCTGCCCGGCTGGTTCGCTCATGCCGTCGCCGACTCCAGTCGCAGCAACTCGGCCAGGGCGGCGGGCCGATCCAGCACGACATCGGCGCCCCAGGCGTGCGGATCGCCGCCGTCGAGGTAGCCCCAGCTCGCGGCCACGGTGAACACGCCCGCCGCTGCGCCGGCCTGCACGTCGCGGCGATCGTCACCGACGAACAGGCACTGGCCCGGCACCAGTCCTGCGCGTTCGCAGGCCAGCAGCACGGGTGCCGGATCGGGCTTTTTCACCGGCAAGGTGTCGCCGCACACCACGGCGGCGGCGCGCGTCGACCAGCCGATCCGGCGCAACAGTTCGTCGGTCAGGAATGCCGCCTTGTTGGTGACGATGCCCCAACGCAGGCCTCGCGCTTCCAGCCGCGCCAGCAGGTCGTCGACCCCGTCGAAGGCGCGCGTGTCGCGGGCCATCACCTGCTCGTACAACTGCAGGTAGCGCGGCACCAGCGCCTCGATCACCGCCTCGCCGCGCGAGGCGAACGCGCAACGCAGCACCGCGCGGGCACCGCGCGAGACCACCTCGCGCACGGGCGCGTAGGCGGGCGATGCCACGCCCTCCTCGGCGCACTGCGCCTGCAGCGCGGCGTACAGATCGGGCGCGCTGTCCAGCAAGGTGCCATCGAGATCGAACAGGACGCCGGCGACGGATGGAGGCAGCGGCTTGCTCATGCCGGCTTCTGCGCGCAAAGCACGTAATTGACTGCCGTGAGACGGCTCAGGCGTGCCTCGCGGCGGAACGGGTTGTAGGCCAGGCCGCTGACGTCTTCCAGCTCCAGCCCCGCGCCGCGCAGCAATCGCGACAATTCGGAGGGCTTGAGGAATTGCGCGTAGTGGTGTGTCCCGCGCGGCAGCATGCGCAGCAGGTATTCGGCGCCCAGGATCGCCGCACCGAACGCCGCCGGCGTGCGATTGATGGTGGACATGAACAACCGTCCGCCGGGCTTGAGCATCGCGGCCAGGTCGGTGACCAGCGCCGCCGGATCGGGCACGTGCTCGATCAGCTCCATGCAACACACCACGTCGAACGACGCCGCTTCGGCAGCCGCCAGCTCGGCGGAGGATTGCACCCGGTAATCGACCTGCAGGTTCGACTCGTGCAGGTGCAAGCGGGCGATGTCGATCACCTTCTCGCCCAGATCGATGCCGGTGACGTGCGCACCGGCACGGGCCAGCGATTCGCTGAGCAGGCCGCCGCCGCACCCGACATCGGCCACGCGGGCACCGCGCAGTTCCGCGCGTGCCGCGATGTAGGCCGTGCGCACCGGATTGAGGTCGTGCAGCGGTCGCGATTCGCCGTCGGGGTCCCACCAGCGGGACGCCAGCTGGTCGAAGCGGGCGATTTCGGCGGGGCTGACATTGGCGGCGGTCATGTTCGAGTCCACGTTGAATCCACGAATTTATTGAAAAGTGCGGCCATGGATGGCCGCCTCTTGATTTTCACGCTTATGGATGAGCGCAAAAGTCAAGACGCCTGCCATTCGTGCACCGTGATGTCCCAGCCGCCACTGACATGCGCGGGGTCGCGCTGCACCAGCGCCGTTGCCTCGGCGAGGTCGGCCGCGTGCAGCAGGTAGGCACCGCCGGACTTGTCGCCGAAGCCGCCGGACAGCTCCACCTTGCCCTCGCCGCGCAACTGGTCCAGATAGGCCAGATGCTGCGGCACCACGGCCGCGTCGAACTGCGGCCGGCGGATCAGCAAAACCAGGTAACGATTCATCGGAAAACTCCCACTCAAGTTGCGGCGATCCGCTCGCGCCAGGCGCGCGCTCGCGCCAGGATCGCCGCGGTGTCCATGTCGATCAGCTCGCGCGCGGCCAGCTTGCGGTGCCCGGCGATCCACACGTCGGTGACCTGCTGGCGGCTGCACGCATACACCAGTTGCGAGGCGACGTGGAACAGCGGCTGGGTCTCCAGGTCGCTCAGGCGCACGGCAGCCAGGTCGGCCTGCTTGCCGGGTTCGATCGAGCCGATGCGCGCTTCCAGCCCGATCGCCCGCGCGCCGTTGAGCGTCGCCGCACGCAGCGCAAAGGCGGCGTCGAAGGCGGCGGCGTCCTGCGCCACCGCCTTGGCCAGCTGCGCCGCCGTGCGCATCTCGCCGAACATGTCCAGGTCGTTGTTGGAGGCGCAACCGTCGGTGCCGATCGCCAGGTTCGCGCCGGCGCGCCGGAACTGCTCCGCCGGGCAGAAGCCGGAGGCGAGCTTGAGGTTGGATTCCGGGCAATGCACCATCGAGACACCGGCGCTCGCGCAGGCGGCGATCTCGCCCTCGGTGACCTGGGTCATGTGCACCGCGATCAGGCGGTCGTTGACCAGGCCCAGGCGCTGCAGGCGCTGGAACGGGCGCAGGCCGCTCTTTTTCTTCTCTTCCTCGATCTCGTGCGCGGTCTCATGCAGGTGCAGGTGCACCGGGATGTCGAGCTGGTCGGACTGCAGCCGGATGCGCTCGAAGCTCTCGTCGGAGACGGTGTACGGCGCATGCGGCGCGAACGCGGTGCTGACCAGCGGATCGCCGCGGAAGCTGTCATGCACCTCGCCGGCGCGCGCGAAATACTCGTCCTGGCTGTTCGCCCAGGCGGTGGGGAACTGGATTACCGGCAGGCCGACCACCGCGCGGAAGCCCAGCTTGCGATAGGTCGCGCCGATCACGTCGGGGAAGAAATAGTTCTCGTTGGCGCAGGTGGTGCCACCGCGCAGCATCTCGGCCACGGCCAGTTCCACGCCGTCGCGCACGAACTCCGGGCCGATCACCCTGGCCTCGGCCGGCCAGATGTGCTGCTGCAGCCAGACCATCAGCGGCAGGTCGTCGGCGAGGCCGCGCAGCAGGGTCATCGGGTTGTGCGTGTGGCTGTTGACCAGGCCGGGGATCAGCGCGTGCTCGCCCAGTTCGACGCGCTCGCGCGGCGCATAGGCGGCGCGGGCCTCGTCGATCGGCAACAGCGCCACGATGCGCTCGCCGTCGATGGCCACGGCGTGGTTTTCCAGCACCACCGCATGCGGCTCGACGGGCACCACCCAGCGCGCCTCGATCAGCAGGTCGATGGATTGCGGGGTGGTCTGGGTCATCGTTCACTCACTTGCAAGGGGTGGATGCGAGAAGGGGCGGCACACCCCTCGATGGTGCCCGCCCCGTGTTCGTCATCCCGGCCAAAGCCCGGATCCCATGTTGCTGCGGTTGCTTGTGCGCAGGATGAGGCGTGCTGCGCACGAGTGTTTCACTGGACCCTGCCTGCGCAGGGATGACGAACCGGCAAAGGCGCGGGCATGGCCCGCGCGCCGCTTCGTCACTTGACGCGGCTGTCGTATTCGCCGGTGCGGGTGTCGACCTTGATGACTTCATCCTGGCCGACGAACAGCGGCACGCGCACCACCGCACCGGTCTCCAGCGTGGCCGGCTTGCCACCGCCGCCGGAGGTGTCGCCGCGCACGCCCGGGTCAGTCTCGACGATCTTCAGCTCGACGAACTTCGGCGCCTGCACCGCCACGATGTTGCCGTTGAACAGGGTGACCACGCACTCCTCTTCGCCCTTGAGCCACTTCCACGCATCGCCCATCGCGGCCTGCGTGGCCGGCACCATCTCGAACGTCTCCATGTTCATGAAGTGCCACAGGCGGTCCTTGCCGATGCCGTCGATGAAGGACAGCTGCATGTCGGTGTCGGTGACGTCGGCCTCCTCGAACGAGTCGCTGGACTTCAGCGTCTGCTCGGTGGTGCGGCCGTCCTTCAGGTTGCGGATGCGGATGCGGGTGAACGCCTGGCCCTTGCCCGGCTTGATGAAGTCGGCCTCGGTGATGATCCAGGGATCGCCGTTGTGGAGGATCTTCTTGCCCGTCTTGACGTTGTTGAGGCCGAGGGTCGCCATGCGCTGTCTGCTCCAAAGGTAAAACCGCCCCGCAGGACGGCTAAAATGGGTATCTTTTCACGGGCCAAGAGGCCCGCCGAAGGCTCTCCATGATAACCGCAAGCCCCAGTGCCCGCCTATCGTCGCCTGCAACCGACTGGCGCGAGCTCTGGCGCAACGCCATCACCGACCCTGCCGAACTGCTGCAGGCGGTGGGCCTGGGCGACCGCACCGACCTGCTGCCGCCGGACGACGCCGGCTTCGCCCTGCGCGTGCCGCGCGGTTTTGTCGCACGGATGCGCCGCGGCGATCCGCGCGATCCGCTGCTGCTGCAGGTGCTGCCCCAGCGCACCGAACATGACCGGGTCGCCGGCTTCACCCTCGACGCCGTGGGCGACCTCTCGGCCAAGGCCGGCCACGGCATGCTGCACAAGTACGACGGGCGCGCGCTGCTGATCGCCAGCGGCAGCTGTGCGGTGAACTGCCGCTACTGCTTCCGCCGGCACTTCCCCTACGGCGAGGAAATCGCCGCCGCCTCGCACTGGCGCGAGGCGCTGGAGCGGCTGCGCGCCGACCCGTCGATCCGCGAACTGATCCTCTCCGGCGGCGATCCGCTGTCGCTGGCCACGTCCAAGCTGGAGGAGCTGACCCGCGGCCTGGCCGAGCTGCCGCAGGTGATCCGCCTGCGCATCCACACGCGTCTGCCGGTCGTTCTGCCCGAGCGGGTCGATGACTCCCTGCTGGCCTGGCTGGCCGGCCTCCCGCTGCAGAAGGTGGTGGTGCTGCATGCCAACCATGCCAACGAACTCGACGCCGGCGTCGACGCGGCCTGCGCCGCCTTGCGCGAGACCGGTGCGACGTTGCTGAACCAGTCGGTGCTGCTGCGCGGCGTCAACGATGATGCCGACGCGCTCGCCAACCTTTCCGAACGCCTGTTCGCCGCCGGCGTGCTGCCCTATTACCTGCACCAGCTGGATCGGGTCCACGGCACCGCCCATTTCGAGGTGGCCGACGACACCGCGCTCGCGCTGCTGGACACCCTGCGCGCGCGCCTGCCCGGCTACCTGGTGCCGCGACTGGTACGCGAGGTGGCGGGCGACCCGGCCAAGCGGCCGCTGTGAGCCGCCACCGGCCAGGTCCGGGGCTGCCGCACCGGTGGCGAGCGACAACGGAATCCGCTACAAACACTCATTGCCATCGACCATGCGGACCCGTCAAGGGCGCCCGCCCTGCCCGGAACCCACGCCCCGCCCCATGAAAAAAGACTTCGTCATCAAGATCCTGTTCGTCGAGAACTCCCTGGAGGAGGCCGAACAGATCATCAGCCTGATGCGCAACAGCGGCATCGCGGTGCGACCGGCGCGGGCCACCAACATCGAGCAGATCCGCTCGGCGGTGGGCGAGCTTGAGCCTGACGTGGTGATGTTCGACCCCTCGGTCACCGACGTCAGCCTGGACGAAACCATGGGCGTGATGGAGGCCTCCGGCCGCGATTTCGCGCTAGTAGGCCTGGTCAGCAACATGGACAACGAACTGGTCGCCGACCTGTTCGTGCATGGCGCCCGCGGCGTGGCCTCGCGCACCCACCCCAAGCAGCTCATCGCGGTGCTGAAGCGCGAATTCGAATCCCTGCACACGCGCCGCCAGGTGCGCTGGCTGCACACCGCGCTGCGCGAAACCGAGCGCCGCTGCGACGCCCTGCTCGACTCCTCCACGGACGCGATCGCCTACGTGCACGAGGGCATGCACGTGCGCGCCAACCAGGCCTACCTGGACACCTTCGGCTACGAGAGTTTCGACGACCTGCTGGGCATGCCGCTGCTGGACATGATCGACTCGGCCAATGCCGATGAGATGAAGGCGCTGCTGCGCGGCCAGGCCCACCAGGGCAAGTTCCCGGCCCAGTTGCCGCTGCGCGCGCGCCGCGCCGACGACAGCCGCTTTGATGCCACCGTGGAGTTCGCCCCGGCGACCTTCGAGGGCGAGCGCTGCCTGCAGATCGTGTTCCGCCGCCAGGTCGTCGACCCGGCCGTGCTGGAACAGCTGCAACGCGACCCGGTCACCGGCCTGTACAACCGCCAGCACATGCTGGCATGCATCGACGATGCGGTGACCGAGGCAGCCAAGGGCAAGAAGGGCCAGTCGCTGCTGCTGATCGAACCGGACAACTGGGCCTCGCTGGTCAGCGGCATCGGCCTGGGCAAGACCGATGAACTGCTGGCCGGCTTCGCCGGGCGCATCCGCATGCTGCTGGGCGCCACCGACATCGCCGGCATGCTCGCCGAGCACACTTTCGGCGTGGCCCTCGACTCGCGTTCGGACGAGGCGATCCGCGAGTGGATCGCCAAGCTGCAGCACAGCGTCGGCAGCGAGATCTTCGATGCCGGCACACGTTCGCTGACGGTCACCGCCAGCGTCGGCGGCAGTCTGCTCGGCGAGAAGAACGCCAACAGCGAGCTGCTCCTCAACCAGGCCAGCCACGCCTTGCGCACCGCGCAGAACCTGGGCGGCAGCCAGGTCGAACTGCACGACCCGGCGGCGCGGGAGAAGGCCGACGAGGAGCGCGAGCGCTACTGGCTGGACCTGCTGCAGCAGGCGCTGGCCAATAACGGTCTGGTGCTGTATCACCAGCAGACGATCAGCCTGCAGGACGCCGAGGGCGAGTTCTCCGAGATTCTGCTGCGCATGAACGGACCGCAGGGCGAGGTGCTGCCGGGCTTCTTCATGCCGATCGCCGAGAAGCACAACCTCACCGGGGCGGTCGACCGCTGGGTGCTCGACCAGGCCATCCGCATCCTGCAGGCGCGCGAGCCGCAGGGACAGCCGACCACGTTCTTCATCAAGCTCACCGCCGCCTCGCTGCAGGACGACAGCCTGTTGCCATGGCTGAAGGAGCGCCTGGGCAAGGCCGGGCTGAAACACGGTCGCCTGGTGCTGGAGATGACCGAAAGCAAGGTGATGACCCTGCTGCGACCCGCGCAGGAGTTCGTCAACGCGTGGAAGAAGATGGGTGGCGGCTTTGCGCTGGAGCAGTTCGGCTCGGGCCTGAACTCGTTCCAGCTGCTGAACCACATCGACGCCGACTACCTCAAGATCGACCGCAGCCACATGGCCGACCTGCCGCAGCACGCCGACAGCCAGAAGAAGGTCGCCGAGATCTGCCAGCAGGCACACGAACTGAAGCGCCTGACCATCGCCGAGTGGGTCGAGGACGCCACCAGCACGTCGCTGCTGTTCGCCTGCGGCGTCGACTTCGTGCAGGGCAACTTCCTGCAGGTGCCGCAGCGGCTGGAATGAATGCTGCCTCGGGACCCGGGGTTCGGGATCCGATCGCAGGAGCATCAGGCGGTATTCGCCGAATGGCCGGCATCACACAGAAAAAACCCCCGGGGAGCGATCCGCGGGGGTCTTTTCATGCAGCCTTCGCAGCGAGGATTACTCGGCAGCGGCAGCCGCCTTGGCGTTCGCCTTGGCGGCGGCAGCGGCGGCGATGTCTTCCTTGATGCGGGCGGCCTTGCCTTCCAGGCCACGCAGGTAATACAGCTTGGCGCCGCGCACCTTGCCCTTGCGCTTCACCGAGACCGAGTCGATGGTCGGGCTGTGCGCCTGGAACACGCGCTCCACGCCGGTGCCGTGCGAGATCTTGCGCACGGTGAAGGCCGAATGCAGGCCGCGGTTGCGCTTGGCGATGACGATGCCCTCGAACGCCTGCACGCGCTCGCGGTTGCCTTCCTTCACCTTCACGTTGACCACCACGGTGTCGCCGGGGCCGAAGTCCGGCAGCTGGCGGGTGATCTGCTCGGATTCGAACTGTTCAATGATCTTGTTCATGGCGCACCTGTCGGTTCACTTTTGCGATATCAAGGCTGCGGCCGTCACTCGACCGCATCGTCTTGCCGTGTCGACTGCCCAGAGGCATGTTCACGGCGAAATTCATCCAGCAAGGCCCGGGATGCCGCATCCAGGCCACGCTGCGACAACAAGTCCGGGCGGCGCAGCCAGGTGCGACCCAACGATTGCTTGAGGCGCCAGCGGGCAATTGCCGCATGGTCGCCGGACAGCAACACCGCCGGTACCTCACCCAGCGCATCCTGCACCGGTTTTCCGTAATGCGGACAATCCAGCAGGCCATCGGAGAATGAATCCTGCTCGGCCGACTGCGCGTCGTTCAACGCGCCATCCTGCAAGCGCCCCACCGCGTCGATGACCACCGCCGCGGCAAGCTCACCGCCGGACAGCACATAATCGCCGATGGAGAGCTCCTCGTCGACCTCGTGCGCCAGCAGGCGCTCGTCCACACCTTCGTAACGTCCGCAGAGCAGGCCGATGCGCGGCAGCTTCGCCAGCGCCTCCACCCTGCCCTGCGTCAGCCGCGCTCCCTGCGGACTGAGATAAACCAGATGCACCGGTTCCGGTGCCGCCTCGCGCATCACTTTCAAGGTGGTGCGCAAGGGCTCGATCATCATCACCATGCCCGGACCGCCGCCATACGAGCTGCTGTCCACGCTGCGATGCTTGTCGGTGGCGTAGTCGCGCGGGTTCCAGGCTTCCACCTGCAGCAGCTCGCGTTGCTGCGCGCGTCCCACCACACCGACGGCGGCGCACTGGCGCACGAAGTCGGGAAACAGGCTGACGACATCGATGCGCATGACCCTTGATCCTCTGCCCACAAGCCGGCGACGTCAGAATTCGGGATCCCAGTCCACCACCATGCGCCCTGCGGACAAGTCCACCGAACGCACATACGACCCCTGGACAAAGGGGATCAGCCGCTCGCGCGTACCGTCCCTGACCACCACGACATCGTTGGCGCCGGTGGCGAACAGGTGGCTGACCCGCCCCAGCTCCACGTTGTCTGTGGTGACGACATCGAGTCCTTCGAGGTCGACCCAGTAATACTCGCCCTTCGCCGGAGGAGGCAGCTGTTCGCGGGCGACATGGATGTCGGTACCGATCAACGCTGCCGCCTGGTCCCGATCGTCCACCCCGGGCAACTGGGCCACCATGCCCTTGCCCTGCGGTCGACCTTTCACGCCGGAGACCTCTCTTTCCGTGCCTGGCGCTGCACCGAGCAGCCACGGCTGGTAATCGAAGATCCGCATGCGCGGCTCGGCGAAGGATTCGATCTTCAGCCAGCCCTGCACGCCATACAGCCCGACGATGCGCCCGATCAGGACGCGCCGACCGGCTGTCGTCATGCTCAGGCGGCCGGCTGCTGCTTGCCGGCTTCCTTGACGAGGGCGGCGACCTTGTCGCTCATCTGCGCACCCTTGCCGACCCACTCCTGCACGCGCGCCACGTTCAGCTCCAGACGCTTGTCCTTGCCGGAGGCGACCGGATTGTAGAAGCCGACGTTCTCGATGTTGCGGCCGTCGCGCTTGCTGCGCTGATCGGTCACCACGACGTGGTAGAACGGACGGCCCTTTGCGCCACCGCGCGAAAGACGAATCTTGACCATGGTAAAACTCCGGAAATTGCCGAATCAGCGGCAGGCGCACGAGAGTCGTGCGCGGGAAACGGGGCATTTTAGCGGATTTTCGGGAAAAGGGAAGGCTTGGGAAGGCAGGAGTGAGTGGAGAGGAGTGGGAAACGAGAGAAAGCCAGCTCGGCGCTCCACTCTCGTTTCTCGCTCCTCTCCGCTCGTTTCTCGCCTTCAGCGCATCGGCGGCAGCCCGCCCATGCCACCCATGCCCTTCATCGCGCCGCGCATCTGCCGCATCAGGCCCTTGCTGCCGCCCTTGCCCAGCTTGGACATCATCTTTTCCATCTGCATGTACTGCTTGAGCACCCGGTTAACGTCGGCCGGCTGGGTGCCGGAGCCCCGCGCCACGCGGGCACGGCGCGAGCCGTTGAGCAGGTCCGGGTGGCGGCGCTCCTTGCCGGTCATCGAGTTGATGATCGCGATCATCTTCTTCATTTCGCCGTCGTTGACCTTCGACTTCACGCTGTCAGGCAGGCTGGAGACGCCGGGCAGCTTGTCCAGCAGGCCGGCCAGGCCGCCCATGTTGCCCATCTGCTCCAGCTGATCCTTCATGTCGTTGAGGTCGAAGCGCTTGCCCTTCATCACCTTCTGGGCCAGCTTCTGCGCCTTGTCCTGGTCGACCTTGCGCTCGACCTCCTCGACCAGGCTCAGCACGTCACCCATGCCGAGGATGCGCTGGGCCAGGCGGTCGGGATGGAATGGTTCAAGCGCGTCGGTTTTCTCGCCGGCACCGAGGAACTTGATCGGCTTGCCGGTAACGTAGCGCACCGACAGCGCCGCGCCACCACGGGCGTCGCCGTCGCTCTTGGTCAGGATCACGCCGGTCAGCGGCAGCGCCTCGTCGAACGCCTTGGCCGTGTTGGCCGCATCCTGGCCGGTCATAGAATCGACCACGAACAGGGTTTCGATCGGCGTGATCGCGGCGTGCAAGGCCTTGATCTCGGCCATCATCGCCTCGTCCACATGCAGGCGGCCGGCGGTGTCGACGATCAGCACGTCGACCAGCTCGCGCCGCGCGGCGGCGATGGCGTCCCTGGCGATGCGCACCGGGTCCTGGCCCACCTCGGAGGGGAAGAACTTCACCCCGACCTGCCCGGCCAGCGTGCGCAGTTGCTCGATGGCGGCCGGACGATAGACATCGCAGCTGACCACCATCACTTTCTTCTTCTTGCGCTCGGTCAGCAGCCGCGCCAGCTTGGCGACCGTGGTGGTCTTGCCCGCGCCTTGCAGGCCAGCCATCAGCACCACCGCGGGCGGCTGCTGGGCCAGGTTCAATTCGGTGTTGGCGATGCCCATCACCATGGTCAGCTCATCGCTGACCACCTTCACCAGCGCCTGACCGGGCGACAGGCTGCGCGCCACTTCCTGGCCGACCGCGCGCACCTTGATGCGCTGGATCAGCGCCTGCACGACCGGCAAGGCCACATCCGCCTCCAGCAGCGCGATGCGCACTTCGCGCAGCGCTTCGCGGATGTTCTCGTCGGTCAGCCGGCCGCGACCGCGCAGTCGGTTGACGGTGGTGGCAAGGCGTTGGCTGAGCGACTCGAACATGGCGAAACCGGCGAACAGGAAAAGGATGATTATAGCGGACGGATCGATCGGCTCCCGCATGCAACCCGGCCGGGCCCTGTGCGACACTTCACCGTCATGCCGCTGACTCTTCCTTCCATTCTCGCCATCGCCCTCTACGCCGGCGGCGCCGCCTTGCTGGCTGCTCCGCTGACGGGTTGTCCGCGCTCGCCGCGGCGGCTCGGCCTGGCGACGGCAACGGTGGCGGTCCTGCTGCACGCAGCGGTCCTGCTGGGAGCGCATGGCGGCCGGCTCGACCTGCACTTCTTCGCCGCGCTGTCGCTGGTGGCCTGCGTGGTGGCTGCGCTGACCCTGCTGGTGAACCTGTCGCGACCGGTCGCCGGGCTGGGCGTGATCGTGTTTCCGCTGGCTGCACTGTTGCTGGCGCTGGACGTGTTCCTGGCGCCGCCGACCGTGCCCAGGCCCATGGACTGGCAGATCCAGTTGCACGTGGTGATCGCGCTGCTTGCCTACAGCGTGCTGTCCATCGCCGCGGTACTCGCCCTGCTGCTGGCGGTGCAGGAGCGCGCGCTGCGCGCGCGCCGGCCAGGCATGCTGGTTCGCGCCCTGCCGCCGCTGACCCAGACCGAAGCCTTGCTGTTTCGCCTGATCGGCGCCGGATTCGCGCTGCTCACCCTGACCTTGCTGAGCGGCTTCCTGTTCATCGCCAATATCCGTGCGCAACACCTCGTGCACACCACGGTGCTCAGCGTCGTGGCATGGCTGATCTTCGGGGCCTTGTTGTGGGGTCGCTGGCGCCATGGCTGGCGCGGGCGTAGCGCCGTCAACCTCACCCTGATCGGCATGGCGGTGCTGGGGCTGGCGTTCTTCGGCTCGAAATTCGTGCTGGAAGTGATCCTGCAGCGCACGATGGGCTGAATCCGCCCGCGACCGGTTCTAGCGGCAGGCGTCGATCGCCTCTCCCAGCCGCTCCACACCGATCACTTCCATCTCGCCGACCCTGCCCTTCTTCGGCGCATTCGCCTTGGGCACGATCGCGCGGCGGAAGCCGTGATGGGCCGCTTCCTTGAGCCGCTCCTCGCCATTGGGCACCGGACGGATCTCGCCGGACAGGCCCACTTCGCCGAAGGTGACCATGTGCTCCGGCAGCGGGCGATCGCGCAGGCTGGACAGCACCGCCAGCAGCACCGGCAGATCGGCCGCGGTTTCCTGCACGCGGATACCGCCGACCACGTTGACGAACACGTCCTGGTCGTACGCGGCCACGCCGCCATGCCGATGCAGCACGGCAAGCAGCATGGCGAGCCGGTTCTGCTCCAGGCCCAGGGTGACCCGGCGCGGATTGCCCAGCGAGGACTGGTCCACCAGCGCCTGCACCTCGACCAGCAACGGGCGGGTGCCCTCGCGAGTCACCATCACCGCACTGCCGGAAGTCGGGCCGCTGTGCGAGGAAAGGAAGATCGCCGACGGATTCGGCACCTCGCGCAGGCCCTTGTCGCTCATCGCGAACACGCCCAGTTCGTTGACCGCGCCGAAGCGGTTCTTGAACGCGCGCAACACGCGAAAACGGCTGCCCGATTCGCCCTCGAAATACAGCACCGCATCGACCATGTGCTCGAGCACGCGCGGGCCGGCGATGCCGCCCTCCTTGGTCACGTGGCCGACCAGGAACACCGCCGTGCCGGTCTCCTTGGCGAAGCGGGTGAGCTTGGCGGCCGACTCGCGCACCTGCGACACCGAACCGGGCGCGGCGGCCAGCAATTCCGTCCAGATGGTCTGGATCGAGTCGATCACCAGCACCTTCGGCCGCGTGGCCATGGCCTGTTCGAGAATCCGTTCGATGCAGGTCTCGGCCAGCGCCTGCAGCGGCTCCAGCGCCAGGCCCAGGCGCTGCGCACGCGCGGCCACCTGCGAAAGCGACTCCTCGCCGGTGACGTAGACGCTGGGCAGCTGCAGACCCAGCGTGCCAAGCACCTGCAACAGCAGGGTCGACTTGCCGATGCCCGGATCGCCGCCGATCAGCACCACCGAACCCTGCACCAGACCGCCGCCCAGCACGCGGTCCAGCTCGCCGATGCCGGTCAGCGTGCGCGCGTCGGCGGTCAGCATCACTTCGGTAAGCGGCGTGATCTTCGGCGCGCCCGCAGCGGCGCCGGCATAGCTGGAACGCTGTGCACCTGCCGACGCCTTGCCCGCCGTGGCCGGCTCCAGCACGATCGCGCTGAGCGTGTTCCACACCCCGCACTCGACGCACTGTCCCTGCCACTTGCTGTGCTCGGCGCCGCATTCGGTGCAGACGTAGGCGGTCCTGGCTTTGGCCATGCGGATTTCCCGAGTGAAGCGACAGAGGACAACGAGTTTAGTGCGCGACCATCGCAGGCGGCGAGACGCGCGCGGCGCGCAACGATGTCAGCCTTCGTCCTCGACGAACAGCACACGGCGGGTCATGCCGCAAGTGAGGTCGTAGGAGATCGTGCCGGCCGCGGCGGCGATCGTTTCGACCGGAAGCTGCGGCCCCCACAGCGTCACCCGGTCGCCGATCGTCGCGTCGGGTGCGCCGCGCAGGTCGAGCGTGATCAGGTCCATCGAGACCCGGCCGATCAATGCCACGCGGCGATCGCCGACGAGCACCGGCGTGCCGGCGGCGGCACTGCGCGGGTAGCCGTCACCGTAGCCGACCGCGGCCACACCGACCGGCATGTCCTCGGGACAGGTCCAGGTGCCGTTGTAGCCGATGCGCTCGCCTCGGCCGATGCGGTTGATCGCGATCAGCCGGGTGGACAGCGTCATCGCCGGGCGGAAGCCGAAATCGCCACCATGCCTGCCCTCGACGACCGACAAGCCGTACAGCAATCCGCCGGTGCGCACCCAGTCGCCGCGCGCGTCGGGCCAGCCGAGCACCGCGGCGGAATTGGACAGCGAGCGCGGGCCGGCGAACGAGTCCGTCACCGCCGCGAAACGGGCGATCTGCGCCGGCGTCTGCGGGCCGTCGAACACCTCCGAATCGGAAAAATGCGTAAGCAGGCCTATCTCGGGATCGACGCCGGCCATCGCGGCCAGCTGCGCATGCACCGCCGCGATACGCCCGGGCGCGAAGCCCAGCCGGTGCATGCCGCTGTCGACCTTCAGCCACACCCGCAGCCGCCCGCGCACCGGCGCCATCGCGGCCAGCCATGGCAACTGCGCCTCGTGGTGGATGGTCGCTTCCAGCTGCAGCCGCTGCATCTCGGCGAGGTCGCCCGGCTTGTCCGGCCCGGACAACACCACGATGCGCTGCCGATGCCCCGCCGCGCGCAGGCGCAGGCCATCGCCCAACGCCGCCACCGCAAAGCACTCGGCCTCGCCATCCAGCGCACGCGCCACCCGCTCCAGCCCATGCCCGTAGGCATCGGCCTTGACCACCGCCATCACCTTCGCCGGCGCCGCCATGGCCTTGAGCCGCGCCAGATTGTGGCGCAGCGCACCGAGATGGATGGTGGCGACGGTGGTGCGGCTCATGGGGCTTCGCCAGGGAATCGGGAATGGGGAATAGGGAATGGGAACAGCACGTGGCCTCGAGACATGCCCTGATGTTCCGGACCTGGCAAACACACCGGAATGCCCCGGAGATTGCAGGCGCTTCTCGATTCCCTATTCCCCATTCCCGATTCCCTGCCTCAATCAAACCCGCCCACGAACGAGTCCGGTGCGTAGTTCACGAACTTGGTGTAGTGGCCGAGGAAGGTCAGTTTGCAGGTGTCGGTGGGGCCGTTGCGCTGCTTGCCGATGATGATTTCGGCGATGCCCTTGTCCTGCGATTCCTTGTTGTAGTACTCGTCGCGGTAGATGAACATGATCACGTCGGCGTCCTGCTCGATGGCGCCGGACTCGCGCAGGTCGGACATCATCGGGCGCTTGTCGGCGCGCTGTTCCAGCGAGCGGTTCAACTGCGACAGGGCGATCACCGGCACGTTCAGCTCCTTGGCAAGCCCCTTCAGTGAACGCGAGATTTCTGAAATTTCGGTGGCGCGATTCTCCGTGTTGCCGGGCACCTGCATCAGCTGCAGGTAGTCGATCACGATCAGGCCGAGACCGCCGTGCTCGCGATGCAGCCGGCGCGCGCGCGAACGCAACTCCACCGGCGACAGGCTGGGCGTGTCGTCGATGAATATCTTGGCGTCGGACAGCAGCGCGATGGCATTGGAGACGCGCGGCCAGTCCTCCTCCTCCAGCGTGCCGTTGCGCAGATGCTGCTGGTGGATGCGGCCCACCGAGGAGATCAGGCGGAATGCAAGCTGCGAGGAGGACATCTCCATCGAGAACACCACCACCGCCTTCTTGCTGCCCAGCGCCGCAGTCTCGGCGATGTTCAATGCGAAGGCCGTCTTGCCCATCGAGGGGCGCGCGGCCACGATGATCAGGTCCGACGGCTGCAGGCCGGAGGTGAGCTCGTCCAGGTCGGTGAAGCCGGTGCTGACGCCGGTAAGCTGGCCGCGGTTCTGGTAGCGCTCGGTGAGCAGCTTGAAGGCATCCTTCACCGCCTCGCGCATCGAGACGGAATCCTTCTTGCCGCGGGCGCCGGATTCGGCGATGTGGAACACGCGCTGCTCGGCGCTTTCCAGCACCTCGTGCACGCTCTTGCCTTCGGGCCGGTAGCCGTCCTCGGTGATCGAGGTGCCGGCGTCGATCAGCTGGCGCAGTACCGACTTCTCGCGCACGATCTCGGCATAGGCGGCAATGTTCGCCGCGCTGGGCGTGCTGTTGGCCAGCTCGATCAGGTAGCCGGCCCCGCCGACCATCTCGGCCAGGCCATTGCTCTCGAACCAGTCGCCCAGGGTCACCGCGTCGCACGGCATGCCCTTGTTGGCCAGCTCGTTGATCGCGCGCCAGATCAGCCGGTGATCCTTGCGGTAGAAATCGTCCTCGGCCAGCCGGTCGGCGACGTTGTCCAGCGCGCCGGGGGCCAGCATCAACCCGCCCAGCACCGCCTGCTCCGCGTCGATGGAATGCGGCGGCACCCGCAACGCCTCGATCGCCGCGGAGGAGGATTTGCGCTCTGGGACGAAGGACATCGGATTACCTCGGGAACGACCCCGCCACCGGCGCCGCAGGCGCCGACCGCAGGTGGGCGGACATGTCGACACATCATGCGCGGCCGCGTCTCACGCGTCGAGACAACAACTCTGTGGATATGTTGGGGATGGCTGGGGATAAAGCCGGGAATGGGGAATCGGGAGTGGTGAATCGAAGGCAGCGACCAGGCCGTTTCCGATGCCCTGTTCCCCATTCCCGGCCCTCGAAAAACAAACGGGCGCCTCGCGGCGCCCGGACGTTTCCGATGGACCGGAACTTACTTGTCGCTGACCACGATCACCTTGACGGTGGTGTGCACGTCGGCGTGCAGGTGCACGGCAACCTCGAACTCGCCGGTGGTGCGCAGCGGGCCTTCGCCCAGGATCACTTCGCCCTTGTGGACGGCGTGACCTTCGGCGGCCAGGGCCTCGGCGATGTCGCGCGGGCCGACCGAACCGAACAGCTTGCCCTCGGCACTGGCATGTGCCGGGATCGTCACCGCCACGTCGGCGAGCTTGGCCTTGCGCGCTTCGGCGTCGGCCAGCACGGAGTTGGCCTTGGCCTCGTACTCGGCGCGACGCTGCTCGAATGCGGCCAGGTTGGCGGCATTGGCGCGCGCGGCCTTGCCCTGCGGCAGCAGGTAGTTGCGGCCGTAACCCGGCTTCACGGTGACCTTGTCACCCAGGTTGCCGAGATTGCGGACTTTCTGCAGAAGAATGAGTTCCATGATGCTTTCCTGTTCGTTAGCGCCGGTGTGGCCCGACGCAGCCAGAGGACGGTTGTCCGAATTGAGGGAATAGGGAATAGGGAATGGAGAATAGGAAATAGGAAAAGCGGAGCTACGGAGCAACCGATTCCCTATTCCCTACTCCCTATTCCCTCGACGCCCTCAGACGTCGTGGTTGTCGGTATACGGCAGCAGCGAGAGGAAGCGCGCGCGCTTGATCGCGGTGGCCAGCTGGCGCTGGTAGCGCGCCTTGGTGCCGGTGATGCGGCTGGGCACGATCTTGCCGTTCTCGGTGACGTACTGGCGCAGGGTGTTGAGATCCTTGTAGTCGATCTCCTTCACGTCTTCGGCAGTGAAGCGGCAGAACTTGCGGCGGCGGAAAAACTTGGACATGTGGGTGCTCCCTGATCAGTCGTCGCTGTCGCGATCGTTGTCGGCGTGGCCATGGCCACGGCTCTCGCCATCGTTGTCGTCGTCGCGGCGACGGCTGGACTTGGCGTCGTCCTTTTCCTTCGACTTCAGGATGAAGGACGGCTCGATGTCGGCCTCGTCACGACGGATCACCAGGTGGCGCAGCACGGCGTCGTTGAAACGGAAGCCGGACTCCAGCTCGTTCAGCGCGTTCTGGCTCACTTCGATGTTGAGCAGCACGTAGTGTGCCTTGGCCAGGTTGACGATCGGGTAAGCCAGCTGGCGCCGGCCCCAGTCTTCCAGGCGGTGGATCTTGCCGCCGTCGGCCTCGATCAGCGACTTGTAGCGCTCGAGCATGGCGGGAACCTGCTCGCTCTGGTCCGGATGGACCATGAATACGACTTCGTAATGACGCAGGGTCATCGTGGGTTGACTCCTTGTGGATGCGGCCAAAGCGGCCTGGCAGCCTCCCGTCAGTGCGGTGAGGCAAGTGTCCCGCCCGTGCCCTTTCGGGTGCAGACAGAAGCGGAATTGTACGATGACGCACAACGGCCACGCAAGTCATTGAAAAGCCTGCGCGCCGGGCAGAGGCGCTCAGCTGACGGTGAAGCTCTCGCCGCAGCCGCACTCGCCGGTGGAGTTCGGGTTGTGGAACACGAAGCTGGCGTTGAGCCCGTGGCGCTGGAAGTCGATGACGGTGCCGTCGACCAGGGCCAGGCTCTTGTCGCTGACGATCAGCGGCACGCCGTCCACCTCCAGCAGCCGGTCACCCTCGTCCATCGACTCGGCCAGGTCGACCACGTAGGCAAACCCCGAACAGCCGGTGCGCTTGACCCCGAAGCGCACGCCTGCCGCCGCGGGCGTCGAGGCGAGGAAGTGGCGCATGCGTTCGTTGGCAGCGGGGGTGATGCTGATGCTCATGGCAGGCGGATTCGATCTCGTGAAATGGGCGGCAGGTGTCGCGACCCGGGCAAGCCCTACATTATCATGCGGGTTTGGCTCCGCGCGCCGCGCGGGTGCCCACCATCCAGCGCACCGACCGGTGCGCAAGCAGCAGGAGTTCCAATCCATGGCCGTGGTCAGTGTGAAGCAGGCGTTGTCGGGCAGCATCGATGCCGGCAGCCAGGTGACCGTGCGCGGCTGGGTGCGCACGCGCCGCGATTCCAAGGCCGGCCTGTCCTTCGTCAACGTCACCGACGGCTCCTGCTTCGACCCGATCCAGGCGGTAGTGCCGGCCACCCTGGCCAATTACGAGAGCGAGGTGAAGCACCTCACCGCCGGCGCGGGCGTGATCGTCACGGGCACCTTGGTGCCCTCGCAGGGCAAGGGTCAGCGTTTCGAGATCCAGGCCGGCGAGGTGATCGTCACCGGCCTGGTCGACGACCCGGAGACCTACCCGATCCAGCCCAAGCAGCACTCGATGGAGTTCCTGCGCGAGGTCGCCCACCTGCGCCCGCGCACCAATCTGTTCGGCGCGGTGACGCGCGTGCGGCACACGATGATGACGGCGATCCATCGCCACCTCACCGAGCAGGGCTTCTTCTGGATCAACACGCCGATCATCACCACGTCGGATGCGGAAGGCGCCGGCGACATGTTCCGGCTGTCCACGCTGGACCTGGCCAACCTGCCGCGCCTGCCCGACGGCAAGATCGACTTCCGCAAGGACTTCTTCGGCCGCGAGGCGTTCCTCACCGTGTCCGGCCAGCTCAACGTCGAGGCCTATTGCCTGGCGATGAGCAAGGTGTACACCTTCGGTCCCACTTTCCGCGCCGAGAATTCCAACACGGCGCGCCACCTGGCCGAGTTCTGGATGTGCGAGCCGGAGATCGCCTTCGCCGACCTGGCCGCCAATGCCGACTGCGCCGAGGGCTTCCTCAAGGCGATCTTCAAGGCCGTGCTGGACGAACGCCCCGACGACATGGCGTTCTTCGCCGAACGCGTGCAACCGGATGCGATCAGCCGGATGGAGGCATTCATCGCCAAGCCGTTCGAGCGCATCGACTACACCGACGCGATCGAGATCCTGAAGAAGTCCGGCGAGAAGTTCGAATACCCGGTCGCCTGGGGCATCGACCTGCAGACCGAACACGAACGCTACCTCGCCGAGAAACATGTCGGCCGCCCCGTGGTCGTGATGAACTACCCCGAGGCGATCAAGGCGTTCTACATGCGCTTGAACGATGACGAGAAGACCGTGGCCGCGATGGACGTACTCGCGCCCGGCATCGGCGAGATCATCGGCGGCAGCCAGCGCGAGGAACGGCTGGATCATCTGGACCGCCGCATGATCCAGTTCGGCCTCGATCCGGCCAGCTATGGCTGGTACCGTGACCTGCGTCGCTACGGCACGGTGCCGCACGCCGGGTTCGGCCTCGGCTTCGAGCGCCTGCTGGTCTACATCTGCGGCCTGTCCAACATCCGCGACGCCATCCCCTACCCGCGTGCCGCCGGCACCGCCGAGTTCTGACGCCCATGTCGTACCGCTTCGCCGCCCTTGCCGCCGTGTTCACCGCCGCCCTCGCGCTGACCGGCTGCCATGCCGCCAAGGCGTTGCTGCCGCCCAACCTGCGGCCGCCCGCGGAGGACCCCGGCGATCCGCTGAAGATCGCCCAACTGCATCTGCAGCAGGCCACGCCCTGCTGCAGCAGCTTCGCCGATTTCTCCTACCGCAGCCTGCTGCCGTGGCAGCCGCAGAAGTTCACCCTGGGCAGCGGCAGCATGGTCGCCAACCTCAACGGCACCAAGAGCTATTTCCTCGCCTTCCGCCTGCCCACCGGCATGAAGCTGCCGTACCGGGTGGCGCTGAAATCGGAATTGAACGGACGCTGGCTGCATGCCAGCTACCTGTTCGCGCCCACCATCGTGCTGCTCGACGACGGCTTCCAGCCGATCCGCTTCGACGACATCCGCCTGTGCGAACACATGGGCTGGAGCGACGAAACCAGCGGGGCCTTCGGCAGTTTCAAGATCGACAGCGACAAGGCCCACTACCTGCTGGTCTACAGCTCGGCCGACCAGCAGTCGGGCAAGACCTACTGGGAGCAGTCGCCGGCCTCGCTCTCCAACGCCACCACTGCGGCCACCCTGAAGATGAACTCCAGCGGCAGCTTCAGCATCCCGCACGGGCCGGACGGGTCGCTGTGGATCGGCATGATGAACTCCGTCTACCAGAAAGCCATCGACAACGCGGTGTGCGGCGAAGCACCCCACGGCGACGGCCTGCTGAACGAGTTGCCGCTGCCCTGGAGCGGGAAACGCGGCAGTTCGTCGTGATCGTGCTGTACTTGGCGTTGCTGGTCGCCGGGGTGGGCCTGTTTGTGCTGTCGTTCGTGGCGCAATACCGATTGGCCACGCTGTTGCGACGGCGTTATCCGCAACACTGGCAAATCATCGCGGCAGCCGACCACGCGCGGCCCTCCGCCTGGCGCCGCTGGGCGCGAATGCAGCAGGTGCTGCGCTCGCCGGCACTGCCGGCGCTGGGCGACCGCTCGATCGACCGCTGGCGCCACCTGTGGCGACTGGGTCCCTGGCTAGGCTGGCTGTGCTGGCTGGGCGCGCTGGCCACGCGTCTCTCCTCCTGACCCCTCACCGAGGAAGAACTCCATGCAACTGGATCTGAGTGGACGTCATGCGCTGGTCTGCGGCGCTTCCCAGGGCATCGGCCGTGCCTGCGCGATCGAGCTGGCCCTGCTCGGCGCCAACGTCACCGTGCTTGCGCGTCGCGCCGAAGTGCTGGCCGAGGTGGTCGGCAGCCTGCCGCGCACCGACGGCGCGCAGCACCACGACCTGCTGGTCGCCGATGCGAGCGACACCGGCAGCCTGCGCGAGCGGGTCGAAGCCCTGGTCGCGGCGGCGCCGGTGCACATCCTGGTCAACAACAGCGGCGGACCGCCGCCGGGCAGCATCCTCGACGCCACGCCGCCGCAATTCCTCGATGCCTTCGGCCAGCACCTGCTGGCCAATCACACGCTGGCGCAGGTGGTGATCCCCGGCATGCGCGACGCCGGCTGGGGCCGCATCGTCAACATCATCTCCACCTCGGTGAAGGAGCCGCTCTCCGGCATCGGCGTCTCCAACACCACCCGCGGCGCGGTGGCGAGCTGGGCCAAGACCCTGGCTGGCGAACTGGCGCCGCTGGGCATCACCGTCAACAACGTGCTGCCGGGCTCCACCCACACGCCGCGGATCGAACAGATCGTGCGGGTACGGGCGCAGAAGTCGGGGCGCAGCGAAGTGGAAGTCGCGCGCGAGATGGCCGCGGAGATTCCGATGGGCCGCTTCGCCGATCCCGCGGAAACCGCCGCCGCCGTCGCCTTCCTCGCCTCCCCGGCGGCCAGCTACATCACCGGCACGAGCCTGCCGGTCGACGGTGGGCGCATGCGCTCGCTCTGAGCGACCAGACCCGCCAGCCGCCCGACTGAAGCCCGGCCCATCCAGCGCGTCGCGCGCCCTGCGTACGGTCGCGTTCGGTGCAATTGTCGCGTGCTGGACTTAAGATGACGCGGATGTCCACTCCGCGCCTAGCCAACCTGATCGACGGCCGCCTGCGGGCGCCTATTAGCGACAGCTGGCTCGACGTGCACGAACCCGCCACGGCGGGCGTGCTGACCCAATGCCCGGATTCCGATGCCGCCGATGTCGGGGCCGCCGTGGCCGCCGCCAGTCGCGCAGCAACCGCCTGGGCGGCCACGCCGATCGAGCAACGGGCGCACTTGCTGCACCGCCTGGCCGACCTGATCGAGGCGCGGCTGGAGGAGTTCGCTGCGCTGGAATCGCGCGACAGCGGCAAGCCGCTCGCCCTCGCGCGCCGCCTCGACATCCCGCGCGCGGTGAGCAACCTGCGCTACTTCGCCGCCGCGATCACCGGCTGGGGCAGCGAATCGCATGCGATGGAAACGGGCACGCCGGGCGCCGGCGCCATCAACTACACCTTGCACCAGCCGCTCGGCGTGGTCGGTTGCATAAGTCCGTGGAACCTGCCGCTGTACCTGTTCACCTGGAAGATCGCGCCGGCACTGGCGGCCGGCAACACGGTGGTGGCAAAACCCTCGGAGATCACGCCGTGCACTGCCGCCCTGCTGGGCGAGCTGAGCATCGAGGCCGGCTTTCCGCCGGGCGTGCTGAACATCGTGCACGGGCTGGGGCCACAGGTCGGCGAAGCCATCGTGGCGCATCCGGCGGTCAAGGCGGTGTCGTTCACCGGCTCCACGCGCACTGGCGCGGCCATCGCTGCCGTCGCGGCACCGGCGTTCAAGAAAGTCTCGCTGGAGATGGGCGGAAAGAATCCGGCGATCGTGTTCGCCGATGCGGATCTTTCCGACGCCAACCTCGACACCATCGTGCGCTCGGGCTTCGCCAACCAGGGCGAGATCTGCCTGTGCGGCTCGCGCTTGCTGGTGCAGCGCTCCATCTACGACGCGTTCCGCGAACGCTATCTTGCGCGCGTGCAGGCGCTGCGCGTGGGCGATCCGGACGACGCACGCAGCGACCTCGGCGCCATGGTGTCGCGGGCGCACTACGACAAGGTGCTCGGCTGCATCGCACAGGCCCGCGCCGAGGGCGGACGCGTGCTGTGTGGCGGCGCGGCGGTTGCCGTGCCGGGCCGCTGCGCCGGCGGCTGGTTCATCGCGCCGACCGTGATCGAAGGGCTGCCCTCTTCGGCGCAGACCAACCAGCAGGAAATCTTCGGCCCGGTAGTCGCGCTGATCCCGTTCGAGGACGAAGCCGAGGCGCTGGCGATCGCCAACGACAGCCACTACGGACTGGCCGCGTCGCTGTGGACGCAGGATCTTTCCCGCGCGCACCGGCTGGCCGGGCAACTCGAATTCGGCATCGTGTGGATCAACTGCTGGTTGCTGCGCGACCTGCGCACGCCGTTCGGCGGCGCCAAGCAATCGGGCGTCGGCCGCGAGGGTGGTGCCGAGGCGCTGCATTTCTTCACCGAACCGAAAAACGTCTGCATCGCGTACGGTGCCAGCCCCTGATACGCCGCGCCACCCGTCCGAAACGCCTGGAACCTCGATGAACTCACTGAACGATCTGCTTGCCAACAACCGCCGCTGGGCCGATCAGGTCACCACGCAGGACCCGACCTTTTTCGAGAAGTTGTCGCAGCAGCAGGCGCCGCAGTATCTGTGGATCGGCTGCTCGGATTCGCGCGTTCCGGCCACCCAGATCGTCGACCTGCCGCCGGGCGAGATCTTCGTGCATCGCAACGTCGCCAACGTGGTGGTGCACACCGACCTCAACGCGCTCAGCACGATCCAGTTCGCGGTCGACGTGCTCAAGGTCAAGCACATCCTGGTCGTCGGCCACTACGGCTGCGGCGGCGTCGGCGCGGTGTTGAAGGAGAGCCGCCTCGGCCTGATCGACAACTGGCTGCGGCACATCACCGACATTGCCCTGAAGCACTCGGACAAGCTCGACCCGAACCAGTCGTTCGCCCTGCGCCACGCCCACCTGTGCGAGTTGAACGCGCTGGAACAGGCGCTCAACGTCTGCCACACCACGGTGGTGCGTGAAGCCTGGGAGCGTGGCCAGCAACTGGCCGTGCACGCGTGGATCTACGGCCTGGACAACGGTCACATGCACGACCTGGGGCTGGACGTGCGCGGCCGCGAACAGTTGCCCGAAGCCTATGAGCAGGCGGTGGCCCAGCTGACCCGCCGCTGGACCGGCGGCGCATGAGCGGCGCGGGTATCCGCACCGACGCCGCGCCGCAACCGGTGGGCGCCTATCCGCACGCGCGGCGGGTCGGAGATTTGCTGTTCCTGTCCGGCGTCGGCCCGCGTCAACCGGGCAGCAATGCCATTCCCGGCAACGTCCACGACGCGGATGGCCGTCTGCTCGACTACGACATCGAGGCGCAATGCCGACAGGTGTTCGCCAACGTGCGCGCCGTGCTGGAAGCCAGCGGTGCGCAGTGGACCGATCTCATCGACGTCACCGTGTTCCTGACCGACATGGCGCGCGACTTTGCGACCTACAACCGCCTCTACGCGGAATATTTCGCCGGCGTCGACGCCTGCCGCACTACGCTGGGCATCCACAGCCTGCCCACGCCGATCGCGATCGAGCTCAAGTGCATTGCCGCGCTGCCGGCACAAAAAAACCCGCCGACCTGAGTCGGCGGGGCACTGAAGCCAGAACCTTTCCAGGCCGGCGCGGGATCAGCCCGCGGCCGGCGTGGCGGCGGCCTTCTTGTGGCTCTTGTGATGCTTGTGGGTCTTGTGGTGCGTCGTCGTGTGCGCAGCGGCTTTCGGCGCAGCTTCGGTCGCCGGGGCGGCCTTGGTTGCCACGGCAGCCTGCGCCGCGGGGGCGGCGGCCTGCGGGGCAGCAGCCTGGGCCAGCACGGAGCCGGAAAGCGCCACGCCCGCAACCAGCAGGGAGGCAATCAGAACATTACGCATCATGGTGACAAACCTCGGAGAAGAAATGCCGCGAGCCCGGCCGGAACCCGGCGCCTCGGGTGGCGCGACGGCAAGACAATGCGGCGCACAGGACATACGGCTGCTGAATGCAGCAGGCCATTTCGGTGCGCCGGATCGCGCCGGATCTTGACAGTCGAAAAACGCTCCGGCCGCCGGCAATTTCTTGCGTTCAGTCCAGACAGGTGCGCAACAAGGATTCGATCAACGCCTGCACCTGCGACGCCTTCGACGCGTCATAGGCAAAGCTCGCCTCGTCCATGTAGTTGAGCTGCACCAGCTCCAGTTGCACCGCCTGCACGCCGGCGTCCGGGCGACCGTAATGACGGGTGATGTAACCGCCCTTGAAACGCCCGTTGATCGCAACGCTGAAGCGCGACTGCGCCTGCAGGCCATCGGCCAGGCGCATCTGCAGGGCGGCATCGCAGCTCGCCCCGTTTGCCGTACCGAGGTTGAAATCCGGCAGCCTGCCCTCGAACAGCATCGGCACGCGACTGCGGATCGAATGGCCTTCCCACAGCACCACGCGGCCGTGTTCGGCCCGCAACCGCGCAAGTTCCTGCGCCAATGCATCGTGGTAAGGCTGCCAGTAATCGTTTATCCGCCGTTGAACTTCGGCCGCGTCGGGCGCATCGCCGTCGCGGTACAAGGGCTCGCCATCGAAGCCGATCAACGGCACCAGGCCGGTCTCGCGCTGGCCCGGATACAGCGCATGGCCATCGGCAGGCCGATTGAGGTCGACCACGTAACGCGAGGCGGCAGGTTTCAGCACGCTGGCGCCCAGCGCCTCGGCCAGCGGCTCGTACAACCGCGCCACGTGCCAATCCGTATCGGGCGAGCGCCGCGCGGCCGGGGGCATGCGCGCGGCGATGTCGGCGGGAATGAAGCTGCCATCGTGCGGCAGGCTGATCAGCAGGGGTACGCGGCCCCGGTGCAAGGTGAACGTGTCCATGGGGGTAGTCTAAGGGCCGGGATCAGGGTTGGGGAGTCGAAAGCCAAAGCCCGCATGCGGCCGCTCCCCCGAATCCCGAGTCTTCGATCGCGACCACTAATCCATCAACACCAGTTCTTCCGCCGAGGTCGGGTGGATCGCCACCGTGGCATCGAGATCGCGCTTGCGGATGCCGCGCTTCAGGGCTACCGCGAACCCTTGCAGCATCTCGTCGGCACTCGCGCCCAGCAGATGAATGCCGACGACGCGTTCGTCCTCGCCAACGCACACCAGTTTCATCAGGCTCTGCTCACGCTTGCCCACCAGCGCCCAGGCCATGGGCGTGAAGCGGCTGCAGTGGATGCGCACCGCGTCGCCGTGGCGCTCGCGGGCCTCTTCCTCGGTAAGGCCGACGCGACCCAGCGGTGGCTTGGAGAACACCACGCTGGGGATGTTGCGGTAATCCAGCCGCGACTCGTCCTGCCCGCCGAACAGGCGGTCGGCGAGCGCGCGCCCGGCGGCCACCGCCACCGGGGTCAGCGCATGCCGGCCGGTGACGTCGCCCACCGCGTGGATGCCCGCGACGTTGGTGTCCTGCCAGGCATCGGTCGTGACGTGGCCCTTGTCGTCCCGCTTCACGCGGACAGTATCCAGACCCAGCGATTCGGTGTTCGGCACGCGCCCCACCGCCCACAGCACCGCGTCGTAGGGACCTCGCGTGCCGGCAACGGCAGCGTCGTCCAGCACGATGCCATCGTCGGTGCGACGTGCGCCGCGCACGTCGGTGTCCAGCTGCACGGCGATGCCCTGGCCATGCATGTGTTCGCGCAGGGCGCGCACCAGTTCCGCGTCGAACCCGCCGAGCAGGCGCTCGCGCGCCAGCATCTCGACGCTGCAGCCGAGCGCCCGCAGCAAGCCGGCGAACTCCGACGCCACGTAACCGCCGCCGACGATCGCCACGCGCGCGGGCGCGGCGTCGAGCGCGAAGATGTCGTCCGACACCAGACCCAGATCGAAGCCGGGGAGATCCAGCCGACGCGGCCGTGCGCCGGTGGCGATCACCACGTGCGGCGCCTGCGCACGGTGGCCATCGGCCAGCTCCACCGTGTCCGTCGCGACGAATCGCGCGGCTTGCCGCACAAGCTCGACACCGGCCTGCTCCAGCCGTTCGGCATAGCGACGGTCGATGCCTCCGATGTAGGCCACGCGCACCTCGCGAAAGTGCCGCCAGTCCAGCGGCCCGGGCTGTGCATCGAACCCCAGCGCTGTCGCCCAGCGCTGCTCCTGCGCCCATTGCGCGGCGATCCACATGGCCTTCTTCGGCACGCAGCCGCGATGGACGCACGTGCCGCCCAGTTCTCGCGGCTCGACCAGGGCCACGCGGGCACCATGCCTGGCTGCGCGAAAGGCCGTGGCCAGGCCGCCGGAACCGGCGCCCAGCACGATCAGGTCATGGCTTGCCGTCATCGCATGCTCCTCGGCGTTCGTGGAAGGCGCCGACGGATGGCGCCGCGATCGCTACAGCCCGAAACGCGAGGGTGCGTAGGGGGTGGCGTCGAGCAGCGCCGGCGTGCCGGCCAGCAGCGACGCCACCAGTTCACCGGTGGCCGCCGACATGCTCACCCCCAGCATGCCATGGCCGGTGGCCAGGCACAGATTGGTCCAGCGCGTGCTGGGGCCGATGATCGGCACTTCGTCGACGCTCATCGGTCGCCAACCCCACCATTCCTCCAACAGCCGGCCACCGGCCGGTTCGCGCAGGTTCGCGGCGGCGCCGCGGCGCAACGCGTCCAGACGGGTGCGATTGAGCCCGGTGCGGTAGCCGGAGAACTCCATCGTGCTGCCCAACCGGAAACCGTCGCTCCAGCAAGTGACGCAGACGGAAGGTTCGCGCAGGCTCAGCGCACGGCGCGGCGCCAGCGCGGGACGATCCCAGGTGATCGAATAACCCTTGCCCGGCTGCATCGGCAGGCGCAGCTCCAGTTGTCGTGCCAGCAGCGGCGACCACGCGCCCAGCGCCATCACGATGCGCTCGCCGCGGAACGCTCCGCGAGAAGTGCGCACGCCGGTGATCCGCGTACCGTCGGTGATGAAGCCCTCGATGCACGCACCGCTCTCGATCGTGCCGCCGCATTCGAGCACGCGGCGCGCCAGCTCGGCCGCGTAGCGGTCCGGCCGCAGCGAGGCATCCTGCGGATGCAGCACGCCGCCGGCCACGCCCGGTTTCAAGGCCGGCTCCATCGCCTCGACCTCGGCGCCGTCCAGGCGCTGCACCGTCACGCCGAGTTTTTCGAGCAGCGCCGCATGCCCCTTCTCGTCCGCCTGGCGCAGCCGGTCCGTGCGGTAGACATGCAAGGTACCCTGCTCGCTGAACTCGCAGTCGAGCCCTTCGTCACGCACCAGCTCGCCGAGCAACCGGCGCGAGCGCTGCAGGATCGCCAGCCGCGCATGGGTCGCCGCATGGAAGTCGCTCCAGTTGCAATGGCGCGCGAAACCCAGCAGCCAGCGCAGCCGCGGCCCGTCCAGGCGCGGGTCGAGATACAGCGGCGCGTCCGCGTGGACGATCGACCGCAACGCGACGCCGATCATTCCCGGCATGGCCAGCGACGCCGCATGGCTGGGCGTGATGGTGCCGCAGTTGCCGTGCGAACTGCCGCAACCGGGCGTGCCCTGCTCCAGCACGCGCACGCTGGCACCGGCCTTGCGCAGTTGCAGCGCACAAGCCAGCCCGATGACGCCGCCACCAAGGATCAACACATCGTCGCGATCCGAATCCATCGACGGATTGTAACCAGCTGCGCCGATACCGCGGCATGGCCACAACTGCACCAACTTGTGAGAACTTTCTTCCAACCCATTGATTTGATAACCTCAGCCCGACTCAAGCCGGGACCCCGCCATGCGCATGGACCGAACACGCCGCGTCACGTCGATCGCCGCCGCCCGGCGCATGACGCACGCCTTGCTGCTCGGCGCCATGCTCGCGTTGCTGGCCGCTTGCGCCAGCGCGCCGCACCATCGCGAGCCGACCTACAGGACTTCGCATTCCGCGCTGGCCGACCTGCCGCCACGCGCACCGTCAGCCGCCAGCGCGGGCGAAGCCAACGACATCCTGTTCCGCGCGATCGGCCTGGTGGGCACGCCTTATCGCTGGGGCGGCAACACGCCGGCCGGCGGCTTCGACTGCAGCGGGCTGGTCGATTACATCTACCGCACGGCGGCCGGCATCGCCCTGCCACGCACCTCGCACGCCATGGCCTCGATGCGCGCGCACAAGGTGAAGCGCATGACCCAGTTGGCCAGCGGCGACCTGGTGTTCTTCGACATCGGCGGCAGCATCAGCCACGTCGGCGTGTACGTCGGCAAGGGGCGTTTCGTGCATGCGCCGAACAGCGGTGGCACGGTGCGGCTGGACGACATCGACGGGCCGTACTGGGGCGATCATTTCGCGTACGGGAAGCGGGTGCTGGATTGAGGGGCCACACGGGCCGGAACCCTGCAGGAGCGCACCTTGTGCACGATGCCTTTCGTTACGCGGCGAAGATCGTCGCGCACAGGGTGCGCCGCTGCACGAATTGCCGGCCCTCATCCGGACCTTTCACCCGCAGTGGGACTTCCGCGGGTCGCCCGGGCTACCCCTCTCCAACGCTCCCGTGGAAGGGAGAGGGCCAACGAATGACGGCGCCCGAGGGCGCCGTCATTGCCTTGATTCGATATCCCCTGCTCAGTGCTCCGCACTGCCCGGCGGATGGGCATGGCCGTGCTGGAGTTCTTCCTCGGTGGCCTCGCGCACCTCGCCGATGGCGACATCGAAATGCAGGTCCTTGCCGGCCATCGGATGGTTGAGATCCACGTCGATCGTGCTCATGCCGACCTTGTGCACGGTGACGGCGCGCTGGCCGCCCTGCTTCAGCTGCAGCACGGTGACCATGCCGGGCTTGAGTCGGCTGGCCTGCGGGAAGTACTTCTTGGACATGCGCTGGATCTGGCCTTCCTGGCGCTCGCCGTAGGCGTCCACGGCGGCCACGTCCACCGCGAGATTCTCGCCGGCTTCGTGGCCTTCCAGGGCGGCTTCCAGACCGGGAATCAGCTGGCCGTGGCCAAGCAGCACCCACAACGGCTCGTCGCGGTCGTGCGAGCTTTCGACCTTGTCGCCGGCCACCGTCAGCGTGTAGTGCAGGGAAACCACCTTGTCCTTTCCAGCTTTCATCATGTGTCTCGCAAGAGGGCGCAAACCGGCGATTCTATCAGGAGTGCGACCTGCCAAAGCGCGTACCGCGCACCTCCGGCCCCAGCCAGGCCAGCAGCGCCAGCGCGACGGCGACCACGGCCATCCACCCCGCCATCACCAGCGCATAGTTGCCGCCGCTGCGGTCGGCCAGCCACGATTGCGCGGTGGCCGTGCTCGCGGCCAGAAGATTGCCCAGCTGGTAGGCGAAGCCGGGCAAGGTGCCGCGCACGTCGTCGGGCGACAACTCGTTGAGGTAGGCCGGCACGATGCCCCAGGCCCCCTGCACCATCACCTGGATGAGGAACGCGCCCAACCCGAGCAGCACCAGCGAGCCGCCATGCGTCCACAGCGGAATGCACGGCAAGGCCAGCAGCGCCGCCACGATCATTGCCCGCCGCCGACCGATGCGTTCGGACCAGGCGCCGAAGCTCAGACCACCGAGGATGGCGCCTGCGTTGAGCAGCATCGTCAGCACGGTCACCGCGCCGACCTGCAGGTGCAACTGCGATTTGAGGAAGGTCGGATACATGTCCTGCGAGCCATGGCTGAACATGTTGAACGCCATCATCAGCAACATCATGTACAGCAGTCGCTTCCATTGCCCGCGCATCGAATCGCGCAGGCTCCGCCGCTGCCTGCCCACCTGTCCCGCCTGCCACACCGGCGACTCGGGCACCTTGCTGCGCAGATACAGCACCAGCAACGCCGGCAGCACGCCAACGACGAACATCGCGCGCCAGCCCAGGCCCAGCACGTCGAATACCACCCAGTAGGCGATCGCGCCGAGAAAGTAGCCGCACGGGTAGCCGCTCTGCAGCAGCCCGGAAACCATGCCGCGGGAACGCGCCGGGATGCTCTCCAGCGCCAGCGAAGCGCCGATGCCCCACTCGCCGCCCATCGCGATGCCGAAGGCGAAGCGCAGCACCAGCAACACGGTCAGCGTCGGCGCGAAGGCGCAGGCGAGTTCCAGCAACGAGAACAGCAGCACGTCGAACATCAGCACCGGCCGGCGCCCGTAGCGATCGGCCAGCCTGCCGAACAGCAGAGCGCCGAGCGGGCGGGCCGCCAGGGTCAGCAAAATGCCCAGCGTCACCTCGGTCTTGTGCACGTGGAAATCGTCGGCGATGTCGCCCAGCACGAACACCAGCAGAAAGAAGTCGAACGCATCCAGCGTCCAGCCCAGGAAGCTCGCCGCCACCGTATGCCGCTGGGTGACATCGAGTTGGCGCAGGGGTGCAAACCATGACATCGCGGAACTCCAGGGAGCGGCCGTCGGCCAGCGCTGCGCACGGTATGCACGAGGCCGGCCCGCCACGCAACCCCGCACCGTCCCGGCAAGCTTGCTAGGCTGGCCGCATCTTCGGCACGCGGGACGCGCATGGACCGTCACACCCGGCAACGCATCGCCCGGCTCTATCAGGGCAGCCTGCAGCGTGGCTATGTGCGCGGCAAGCTGGCCAGCGACCCGGTCTACGCGGCCGTGGCGGCGCGGATCGACGGCACCGCATTGCCGCTGCTGGACATCGGTTGCGGCATCGGCCTGCTGGGCCAGTACCTGCACGCGCAAGGCCACCACCAGCCCTACCTCGGGCTGGACCACGACTCGCGCAAGATCTTGGCGGGCCAACGTGCGGTGCAACGCGCGGGACTCGATGCCATGATGCGGCTGCAACAGGCCGACGCCGCCGAACTGCCCGCGCAGCAGGGCCATGTCGCCCTGCTCGACGTACTGCACTATCTGCCCGCCGTGCGCCAGCCGGCCCTGCTGCGGGACGCCGCCCGGCACCTGTCGCCGCAGGGCTGCCTGATCATCCGCAACGTACTGCGCGAGGCCAACTGGCGCTTCCACGCCACCCGCGTGGAGGAGTTCTTTCTGCATGCCTCCGGCTGGATTTCCGGCGGTGCGCAGCATTATCCGAGTGCCGACGAATTGCGCGAGCCAATCGAGCAGGCGGGGCTGGAGGTGCGCATCGAGCCGTTGCGTGGGCGCACCCCGTTCAACAGCTACCTGGTGGTGGCGCACCACCCGCGCTGACTCCTGCCCGAAGGGGCAGACGCCGGCGCGTCGAATCCGCTATACTTGTCGGGCCGTCGTCTTCACGATGGCAGCGGCACCTGCCGCCCCCCTTCCCTTTGCTTCGCAACACGGTATGAACACTCCGGGTTGCCCAGGAGTGTTTCATGTCCTTCGATTCGCTGGGCCTTGCGCCCGCGTTGTTGCGTGCGCTCGCCGATTACGGCTACGCCAATCCCACCCCGATCCAGGCCGCGGCGATCCCGCCGGCGCTGGAAGGTCACGACCTGCTCGCCGCCGCCCAGACCGGCACCGGCAAGACCGCCGCGTTCGCCCTGCCCCTGCTGCAGAAACTGTCGACCAGCGGGCAGACCATGACCCGCCGCCCGCGCGCACTGATCCTCACCCCCACCCGCGAGCTGGCCGCGCAGATCCACGAGAACATGCGCGACTACGGCAAGCACATCCACGTCAGCGCCACCACCATCTTCGGCGGCGTCGGCATGGGTCCGCAGATCAATGCGCTGCGCCGCGGCGTGGACATCGTCATTGCCACCCCGGGCCGGTTGATCGACCACCTGCAGCAGCGCACGCTCGACCTCTCCGCGGTGGAAACGCTGGTGCTGGACGAAGCCGACCGCATGCTCGACATGGGCTTCCTGCCGGCGCTGAAGCGCATCCTGCAGGTGGTGCCGAAGAAGCGCCAGACCCTGCTGTTCTCGGCCACCTTCGCACCGGCGATCAAGACGCTGGCGATGGAGTTCATGCACAACCCGCGCGAGATCTCGGTCTCGGCGCCGAACACCGTGACCGCCCTGGTCAGCCACCAGGTGCACCCGGTGGACGCCTCGCGCAAGCGCGACCTGCTGCTGCACGTGCTGTCGCAGGACAGCCGCCGCCAGAGCCTGGTGTTCAGCCGCACCAAGCACGGCGCCGACAAGCTGGTCACCTACCTCAACGCCTCGGGCCTGCGCAGCGCCGCGATCCACGGCAACAAGAGCCAGAACGCGCGCACGCGCGCCCTCAGCGATTTCAAGAGCGGCCGCGTCACCGTGCTGGTCGCCACCGACATCGCCGCGCGCGGCATCGACATCGAGCAGTTGCCGATCGTGATCAACTTCGACCTGCCGTCGGTGGCCGAAGACTACGTGCACCGGATCGGCCGTACCGGCCGCGCCGGCATGGAAGGCCTGGCGCTGTCGCTGGTCAGCCATGACGAATCCGGCTTGTTGTTCGACATCCGCAAATTGCTCAAGCAGGACATCGCGATCACCGCCGTGGCCGGTTACGAGCCGTCCGCCCCGCTGCGACTGGATGCCGGCGCGCCGCGTCCGAAGCAGGGTGGCGGCGGTCAGCGCCAGCAGTCGCGGGCACCGCGCCAGGGCAAGCCCGCCGGCGCGGCACGGCCGAACGGCTACGCGCCGCAGGGCCGCGGCGATCACGCCGCCGGCAACCAGCGCCGCCGCAACAACCGGCGCCCGGCGGCCAAGGCCTGAGCAAGCCGACACGCGCCGAGTCTCCCGCGGCAGGAGCCCGCTTGCGGGCGATGCTCTTTTCCTCGCGGCTCCGGGGCAACGGTATCGCCCGCGAGGGGGCTCCTACAGCAAGCCCAGCGCCCCGGCGTGGTGCCGCAGGTGGTCGTCGATGAAGCTGGTGATGAACCAGTAGCTGTGGTCGTAGCCGGCGTGCCGGCGCAGCAGCAGGGCCTGTCCGGATTCGGCGCAGGCCTGGTCGAACAGTTCCGGTTTCAGCTGCGCTTCGAGGAAGCCGTCGGCCTCGCCCTGGTCGATCAGGATGGTGCCGGGAAAGGTCTGCCGCCGCACCAGTTCGCAGGCATCGTGCGCGACCCAGGCCGCCGGGTCGTCGCCCAGGTAACGCGGCAGCGCCTTGCGCCCCCACGGCACCTGGCTGGGGGCCACGATCGGGGCGAAGGCCGACACCGAGCGATAGCGTGCAGGATTGTTCAAGGCCAGGGTCAGCGCGCCGTGGCCACCCATCGAATGGCCGCAGATGCCGCTGCGCGCGAGGTCGGCCGGGAAATGGGTGCCGATCAACGCGGGCAGTTCGTCGACGACGTAGCTGGCCATGCGGAAGCGCGTCGACCACGGTGCCTCGGTGGCGTCGAGGTAGAAGCCGGCGCCTTCGCCGAACTCCCAGTCGCCGGTGGCGCCGTCGAAGCCGGTATCCCGCGGGCTGGTATCGGGCATCACCAGGATCAGGCCCAGTTCGGCGGCCAGCCGCTGGGCGCCGGCCTTGATCGTGGCGGTTTCCTCGGTGCAGGTGAGGCCGGCCAGGAAATACAGCACCGGACACTGCTGCCGCGCCGCCTGCGGCGGCTGGTAGACGGCAAAGCGCATGGGGCCGGCACAGGCATGCGATTCATGCCGATAGAAGCCCTGCACGCCCGCATGCAGGCGCTGTTCGGAAATCGTTTCGATGGCCATGGCTTTGTACTGTCCTGGTCGCGCGAACCGCCAGCATACTTGGCCGCCACGATGGCAGCCCGTTCAGGCTTGCCGGCCACGCGCGTCGGCAGAGACTGGTAGAATCCGCCCCTTGCGCGTCTCATTCACGGCGCTGCGTTCCGCTCCGAGGTTTCCCCATGTCATCCCCCACTTCCGACCACGCCCCGGTCCCGTCCGGCTTTGGCGCGCTGGCACTGCACCCCGACGTTCAGCGCGTGCTGGCCGACGTCGGCTACGAGTCGCCCTCGCCGATCCAGGCCGCCACCATTCCGCCGTTGCTGGAAGGCCGCGACGTGCTGGGCCAGGCGCAGACCGGCACCGGCAAGACCGCCGCGTTCGCCTTGCCGATCCTCTCGCGCATCGAGCGCCGCGCCGGCAAGCCGCAGGCGCTGGTGCTGGCGCCCACGCGCGAGCTGGCGATCCAGGTAGCCGAGGCGTTCCAGACCTATGCCGCGCACGTCCCCGGCTTCCAGGTGCTGCCGATCTACGGCGGCCAGAGCTACGGCCCGCAGCTGCATTCGCTCAAGCGCGGCGTGCACGTCGTGGTCGGCACGCCCGGCCGCGTGATCGACCATCTGGACAAGGGCACGCTGGACCTGTCGGAGCTGAAATTCCTGGTGCTCGACGAGGCCGACGAGATGCTGCGCATGGGCTTCATCGACGACGTCGAGAAGGTGCTGCAGGCCACCCCGCCCGTGCGCCAGGTCGCGCTGTTCTCGGCGACCATGCCGGTGCCGATCCGCAAGATCGCGCAGCGGCATCTGAAGGACCCGGTCGAAGTCACCATCAAGTCCTCGACCACGACCGCGGCGAACATCCACCAGCGCTACTGGTTCGTCAGCGGCATGCACAAGCTCGATGCCTTGACCCGCATCCTCGAGGCCGAGCCGTTCGACGCGATGATCATCTTCGCGCGCACCAAGCAGGCCACCGAGGAGCTGGCCGAGAAGCTGCAGGCGCGCGGCCTGGCCGCCGCCGCGATCAACGGCGACATCGCCCAGGCACAGCGCGAGCGGGTGATCCAGCAGCTGAAGGACGGCAAGCTCGACATCCTGGTCGCCACCGACGTGGCCGCGCGCGGGCTGGACGTGGAGCGGATCAGCCACGTGCTGAACTACGACATCCCGTACGACACCGAAAGCTACGTGCACCGCATCGGCCGCACCGGCCGCGCCGGGCGCAGCGGCGAGGCGATCCTGTTCGTCAGCCCGCGCGAGCGCGGCATGCTGCACGCGATCGAGCGCGCCACCCGCCAGCCGATCGAGCAGATGCAGTTGCCGTCGGTCGAGGTGGTCAATGATGTACGCATCGGCAAGTTCAAGCAGCGCATCAGCGACATGCTGGCGCAGGGTGATTTGGGCCAGTTCCAGCAGCTGATCGAGCAGTACGAGCAGGAACACAACGTGCCGGCGGTCGAGATCGCCGCCGCGCTGGCGCGCATCGCCCAGGGCGACCAACCGCTGCTGCTGGCGCCGCCGCCCAAGCGCGAGAAGTACGAGCCGGCCAAGCGCGAACACCAGCCGCGCGAGCGCGACGGTGCCAGCCGCACGGCCCGCGAGCACAAGCCGCGCAGTCACGAGGGCGCGCCACCGCGCGAGTTCGCGGCGCGCCCGCTGCGCGCGCATGCCACCGAACAAGGCAAGCGCACCTATCGCATCGAAGTCGGCCACGAGCACGGCGTCAAGCCGGGCAACATCATCGGCGCGATCGCCAACGAGGCCGGCCTGGACAGCCAGTACATCGGCCGCCTCAGCATCCGCGACCACTACAGCCTGATCGACCTGCCCGACGGCATGCCGAAGGAAATCTTCGAGCACCTGAAGAAGGTGTGGGTGGTGCAGCAGCAGTTGCGCATCCACGAGTGGGACGGCAACGACACCGGCTCAGCGGCACCGCCCGCACACCACGCCCCCAGCCACAAGCCGGGCGGCCACAAACCCGGCGGATTCAGGCCAGGCGGCGCCAAGCCACGCACAGGCAGCAAGCCACCACCGCGCAAATAAGGCGCGCGCCCGGCAGTCGAGGCCGCTCAGGCACTCTGCGGCAACGGCGGCTCGCCGGCATCGAAGGGGTCGAGCCAATCCTCCGGCTGCAGCACCGGCAAACCGTGCGCCAGGCGCGCCTTGTCGCACTGCGGGCTGGCCGCACCAAACTCCCACGAGGGCTGCACCTCGCGGCACACCGATGGCCGCAGCGGATAGATACCGCATTGCGCGGCCTCGCCCACCACGCCCTGCAAGGCGGTGCAACGCGGCTGTGCGGCCTGCGTGCCGCGCATCACGACGCGGTGCGGATCGAGTTTCTCGGTCAGCTCCGGCGGCACCTTGCCGCCCAGGAACGCCTCCGTCTCCGACCAATGGAAGGCCACGCGGAAATACGCGCAGCAGGCACCGCAACGCAAACAGGGATGCAGCATCGAATCGAACCCGGGCGCAGCTCATGGCGCACCCCGCGGCGCGCAGCGGACGATTCTAGAGCGTCCGCAACCCGCCGCACGGCAGACCACGCGATGCGTTCAACACGCGCTCAGGGTTCACCCGCAAACGTGTTGCACTGACTCACGTCGCCGCTGCCGAAGCCGGTCTTGAACCATTTCACCCGCTGCGCCGAGGTGCCGTGGGTGAAGGTGTCCGGCCGCACCCGGCCCTGCGACTGCTGCTGCAAGGCGTCGTCGCCGATGTGGCTGGCGGCGTTCAGGGCCTCCTCGATGTCGCCCGGCTGCAGCCAGTTCAACTCGCGCTGGCTGTGGTTTGCCCACACGCCGGCGTAGCAGTCCGCCTGCAGCTCCTGGCGCACCGACAGGCCGTCGGCGCCATCCATCGGCGCGCCGCGGCGGCGTGCCTCGTCGACCTTGTCGAACACGCCGGTGAGCTTCTGCACGTGATGGCCCACCTCGTGGGCGATCACGTAGGCGCGGGCGAAGTCGCCGGACGAATGCAGCTCGTCCTGCAATTGCTGGAAGAAGGCCAGGTCGAGGTAGACCTTCTGGTCGGCCGGGCAATAGAACGGCCCCACCGCGCTGGTCGCGCCGCCGCAGCCGGTGCTGACGCCGCCGCTGAACAGGTGCAGCTTCGGCTCGACATAGGTCATGCCACTGGCCTGGAAGATCTCCCCCCAGGTCTGCTCGGTCGAATGCAGGATCGCGCTGACGAAGGCCTGTTGCTCCGGATCGACCTGGGCCGGCGTGTCGGACGACGGCGCGTAGGACGCGCTGCCGCCCTGATCGAGCAGGGCCATGGGATTCTTGAAGAAGACCCAGCCCAGGATCGCGAGCACGATCAGGCCGCCGATGCCCATCCGGCCGCCACCGCCGCCGAAGCGCCGACTGCCGCCATTGCCGCCGATCTCGACGTTGCTGCTGCTGCCACCTTTTCGCCAATCCATGATGTCCTCGCCGGGCGCCGTGCGGTGGCGCCATCGTGCGACGATAGCGCCACGCCCGCGATCGCGCCAAGCGGCACGCCACCGATACCCCATCTGCCGAGGACCACCATGACCCAGTTGCCCGCCCTGGTTACCCTGCTCACTATCCTGCTGCTGTTCGGCACCAGCTGGCTGGTGGGCCGCGCCCGCGGCAAATACGCGATCAAGGCACCGGCCACCAGTGGGCACCCGATGTTCGAGCGAGCCTACCGCGTGCAGATGAACACGCTGGAACAGACCGTGATGTTCCTGCCCACGCTGTGGCTGGCGGCGACCTACGGCTTCACCGGCTGGGCCGGCATTGCCGGACTGGTCTGGGTGGCGGGACGGGTGTGGTACGCGGTGGCGTACATGGCCGAGCCGGCGAAACGCGGCCCCGGCTTCGGACTGGCCTCAGTCGGCTGGATCGCCTTGCTGGTGATGGCCGCCATCGGCGTGGTGCGCGCGATGGCGGTAGGCTGACGCGCTTGCCGTCAATCCGGCAACCCCGGCGCCACGGCGCTCAAGGCCCATACGCGATGTGGCACCGCCAGCGGCTCGTGCGGATGACGGCTGGCCAGCATCGCGGCCAGTTCCCCATCGAAATGCTTCACCTTGGCCGCATCCAGTACGGCGCCGATACCGGCGCTGGCACGGATCCGGCCGCGCCAGGCCTCGTGGCTGTAGGGGATGTCCAGGTCGAACGACCAGGTGCGCAAATCGGTGAAACCGGCCTCGGCCACATCCTTCAACCAGGCCGGATACAGGCCGCTGCCGCTGTGCAGGGTCCAGCCGGGATTGCAGGCCAGGATCAGCCGCTCGGTGTCCTGCACGATGTTGCCGTTCAACGGCAGCCAGTCGAAGTGGGCAATCAGCAAGTGTCCGCCCGGGCGCAACCAGCGACGCACCAGGGCCGCGGTGCGTGCGCGCTCGAACCAGTGCCAGCACTGCCCGGCGGTGACCAGGTCGAACGAGGCCGGCGGGAAATCCGCGTTCTCGACCCGCGCCCGCACCTGCTTCACCTGCACGCCGGCAGCCCGGTCGAGCTCGGCCGCCTGCGCCAGCAGCGGCGCCGAATGATCCAGCGCGGTGACCGTGCAGCCGCGCAACGCCAGGCCCCGGGCGACCGTGCCGGTGCCGCTGCCCAGGTCGAGCGCCTGCTGGCCGGCGCGCGCCGTGCCATCCTGGAAGATGCGTTCAAAGAACGCTTCGGGAAAACCCGCCCGATGGCGTACGTAATCGTCGGCCGTCCTGCCAAAGTCGATAGCCATCGCGCGCCCCCTGATGCATCGGTTCCTGCCACGATGTTACGCCATGCGGCCGGTAGCGACCGTGTCGGATGGCCGATTGCGCGGGAGCGCGGCCACGGACTAGCGTGCTGCCAGGAACGCCGTGCCGCTGCGGCGCGGCTCGTCACTCGCCGCAGCTGAGGAAGCCTCGACCATCGACATCCGCCCCGCCACCACCGCTGCGCCGACGGCCCCCGGACCGTGGATGGCACTGGGCTGGATCGTGCTTTATTTCGCCCTGCAGGCAGCCGGCAGCAGCGTGCTGGTGGTCCTGCTGGCCATCGCCACCGGCCACCTGCACGACTGGCACGGCGTGGCCGATTTCACCGTGCGCATCCGCGAAACCCTGCAGCCGCCCGGCATGCAGGCGCTGCTGGTGATGCTGACGCTGGGCCTGGCGGCAGCCACGATCCTGTGGCTGGTGTGGCGTCGCTCGCCGCGGCTGTGGTCGCTGGCGCAGCCGCCGGGTTTCGGCTTCGTGCGCCCGTCGCGGCTGGGCTTTCTCGCGCTGGCGGTGGTCATCGGCCTGCTCGCACCAGTGCTCGGCGGCTGGCTGACGCACTGGCTGGCGCAAGGCCACCCGGTCACCCAGAACATCCAGCAACTGGGCGAGAACACGCCGCTGGGCTGGCGCATTCCGCTGATGCTGATGGTGGCGAGCCTGGGGCCGCTGGTGGAAGAGCTGCTGTTCCGCGGCGTGCTTCTGTCTTCGCTGCAGCCGCGTTGGGGTCGGTTCGGCGCCGCGGTGCTGAGTTCAGCGGTATTTGCGACTGCCCACCTGCCCGGGCTCAACTGGCAGGTGTTCGCGCTGCCCGCCCTGTGGCTGCTGGCGATGGCGCTGGCCTGGCTGCGCCTGCGTTCGGGCTCGATCTGGCCCGGCGTGATGGCACACGCGGCAAACAACGCACTGGCCACGGCGGCGTGGTTCCTGGCGGCTCACGCAGGCTGACCCGCGATCAATCCGCAAACTTGCGCAGCGCCTGTGCGGTCTCGAACAAGGGCAGGCCCATCACGCCGGAATAGCTGCCGGCGAGGTGTTCGACCAGGGCCGCGCCACGGCCCTGGATCGCGTAGCCACCCGCCTTGCCGAATGGCTCGCCGGTGTCGACGTAGGCGGCGATGGCCGCCGCATCCAGCGCCGCAAAGCGCACCTGCGACACGCTGACCGCCGCCAGCTCGCGCCGGTTCGCCACCAGCCACAGCGCCGAGATGACCTCATGCGTGCGTCCGGCCAGCCGGCCCAGCATCGCCGCCGCATCCCGCGCATCGCGCGGCTTGCCGAACACCTCGCCGTCGAGCACCACCTCGGTGTCGGCACCCAGCACCACCGCGTCGGCGGCATCAGCGCCGAGCGATGCCAGCCCCGCACGCGCCTTGTCGTGCGCCACCCGCTGCACGTAGGCCAGCGGCGACTCCGCCGCGTCGCGACACTCCACCACCTCGACATCAATGACGGCGAACTCGACGCCGAGCTGCTGCAGCAACTGCCGCCGACGCGGCGACTGGGAAGCGAGATGAAGCATGGACAGTTCCGGCGTGACGATCCCGGCAGCATAGCCGTCTCACAGCCCCAGGCTGTACTCGCAGAAGCCCGATTCGCGCCGCCAGCCCAGTGATTCGTACAAGGCCTGCGCCGGCGCATTGTCCAGCGCCGTGGACAGCGACAGGCTCGCCGCACCCCGTTCGCGCGCCTGCTCGGCCGCCACCCGCAACAACGCACCCGCCACCCCGCGTCGGCGCGCCGACCGGGCCACGAACAAGTCGTTGAGCAGCCATGTGCGCACCGCGCGCACCGACGAGAACAGCGGGTACAGCTGGGTGAAACCCAACCCCGTGCCGTCATCGTCGCGCGCCAGCAGGATCAGCGATTCGCCGCGCTCGATGCGCTCGGCGAGAAACGCCCGCGCCCGCGGGAGGTCGGGCGACTGGCGGTAAAACTGGCGATAGCCGTCGAACAACGGCACCAGGGTGTCGAGGTCTGCCATCGTGGCGAGCTGGATGCGGGTTGGCATGGCGGGGATTCGGGATTCGGGATTCGGGATTCGGAAAACCATAGCTCGCCCGGGCCCGCAACGCGATGTTGCATGCATCCACCAATCCGTGACGGGTACTTCGCCCAGCCGCAAACTCCGTTCGCCCTGAGCGCAGCCCAGCGGAGTCGAAGGGCTCACCACGCCATGCCCAGGGAGAACGACGAAAGGGTCGGGCGAAACGACCGGGCAGGAGGCCCCACCTTCACCCCCGGTGATACGGATGCCCCGCCGCGATCTTGCACGCGCGATACAGTTGCTCGGCCAGCACCAGCCGCACCAGCATGTGCGGCAGGGTCAGCGGGCCCAGCGACCAGCGCTGGTCGGCGCGCGCCAGGACTTCGGGTGCATGACCGTCGGGACCGCCGATCAGGAAGGCGAGATCGCGCCCACCCATGCGCCATCCCGCCAGCTGTTCGGCCAGGTCCTCGCTCGACCAGGCCTTGCCGCGGCCATCAAGTGCGATCGCGTGGGCGTCGTGCGGCAAGGCGGCGAGTAGCGCGGCGCCCTCGTCCTGGATCGCCCGCGCATCGTCGCGGCCCTTGCCGCGCAGGCCGGGCTTCAGTTCGACCAGCTCCAGCGGCAGTTCGTGCGAGAGCCGCTTGCGGTATTCGGCGAAGCCTTCCGCCACCCACCCGGGCATGCGTTCACCGACCGCGATCAGGCGCGCGCGCATGGTCCGCTCTCATGAAATGACACGCGCGCAGCGCCGCGTTCGCTTCCTCTCCCCTGCGGGGAGAGGATTGAGGTGCGGGGCCACTCCTGCGACGCACCCCACACGAAATTCAGCCGGCTTGCGCGGCGTCGGCTTCGTGCCCGTGGTCACCCACCGTCCACAGCCGCTCCAGGCCGTAGAACTCGCGGATGCGGGGCAGCATCACGTGGACGATCACGTCGCCCAGGTCGACCAGTACCCATTCGCCCTCGGTCTCGCCTTCCACGCCCAGCGGCATCACGCCGGCCTTCTTGGCGAATTTGCCGACTTCGTCGGCAATGGATTTGACGTGGCGGGCGGAGGTGCCGGAGGCGATCACCAGCAGGTCGGCGATGGAGGTCTTGCCGCGGACGTCGATCTCGCGGATGTCCTTGGCTTTCAGTTCTTCGAGCGCGTCGATGACGCACTTGCGCAGGGTGGCCGTGGTGACGGCCGGGGTGCTACGAGCTGTGCTCAAAAGGGTGGGCCTCGATGCAGGATCGCCGCGCAAAATGGCGCGGGCGCAGTATAACCGCCCAGCCGTGACGGCAAGTCAAGCCGGCCGCCCAGGCCGCGGCCATCAATGTGCGAGCGACCTTTTCGCCATCCGGTACTCGTGCATCAGCCGCGCCACCAGTTCGGCGGCCGGTTGCGGGCGCACCATGGCGGCGGCCTGGCCGCACCACTCGGACAGCAGGTCGCCACGCCCGGCCGCCGCCGCGGCGCGACGCAGCGGCGCGGTGAGCGCGTTCAGCACCGGATACGGCAGGCCCTGCGCCGCCTGCGGCATCGCCTCGACGAAACGGTTGCGCAGGCCACGGGCGGCGCGGCCGGAGAAGCTGCGGATGGTGGCGACCTGATGCTCCTCGACCCGTGGCAAGTCCTGCTTCCAGGCCTCCGCCGCCGGACATTCCGGACAGGCGAGGAAGGCGGTGCCGAGCTGGCTGGCCGCCGCGCCGAGCACTTCCGCCGCCAGCATGCCGCGGCCGTCCATGATGCCGCCGGCGGCGATCACCGGGATGTTCACCGCGCGCGCGGCCAGCGGCAGCAGGGCGAACAGGCCGATCATCGCGTCCTCGGGCTCATGCAGGAAGGTGCCGCGGTGACCGCCTGCCTCGGCGCCCTGCAGCGACACGGCGTCGGCACCGACATCGGCCCAGGCACGCGCCTCGGCGACCGTGGTGGCCGTACCGATCACGACGATGTCGCGTCGGCGCAATTCGCGCCGCTGGGCCGGATCGATCACCCCGAACGCGAAACTCGCCACCGCGGGACGCGCCTCGCACAGCGCGGCGAACTGTTCGGAGAAACGTGGCGCCCAGCGCGCCGGCACGCGGGTGCGCACGTCGAGTCCTTCGCGCGCCATCAGCGCGTCGAGCTGTTCGCGCGCCCTGGCCACCGCTGCCATGTCGGCCTCGAACTCGTCCGGCAGCACGAACAGGCCGATCGCATACGGCCGATCGCCCAGCGCCCGGATCTGCGCCGCCTGGTCCAGGATCGCCTGCGGCTCCAGGTAGCCGGCACCGAGCGAACCCAGCGCCCCGGCGTTCGATACCGCGGCCACCAGCGCGGGCGACGTCGACCCGGCCATAGGTGCCTGGATCAACGGATGCTCGATGCCGAGCCGGCTGGCGAACGAGGCGCTCATGCATGATGGCCTGCGGCGGAGATGATCCCAGTATCCACCGCCGCCGCAGGCAACTGAAGCCGGTCAGCCGCCGAAGCCGATCGCCTCCTTCCTCATCGCATTCCCCTTCATGGCGTTCTGCTTCATCGCGTCGTGCTTCATCGATCCGCGCTTCATGGCATCGTGCGACGTCGCGCTGCCGGAGCTGGCAGCCATCGCGTCCCGGGCAAACGCCTTGCTGGCGGCAAGGGCAAAGGCAAGGCGCGCGTTCATCGGTCATTCCCCGGGGAAAAGGCAAGAAGGGATGAAGCGGTCATGCCGCTCCTCGCTCCCTTTGCCGCGAACCGAGGCCGGATTGCCCGGCCCGATCAGCTCCCCTGCCCGGCCACGATATTCACCGTGATCGCGATGATGAACACGTTGAAGAAAAACGCGATCACGCTGTGCAGCAGCACCACGCGGCGCAGGTAGGGGCTGGTGATCTGCACGTCGGAGACCTGGAAGGTCATGCCAATGACGATCGAGAAATAGGCGAAATCCCAGTAGTCGGGTTTCGGCGTGTCGGGAAACTCCAGGCCGGCATGCTTGTCGCCGAAGTTGCCGTAGTAGCCGTGGGCGTAATGCACCGCGAACATCACGCTGAGGAACAGCCAGCTCAGCACCACGCTGAGCACGCCGACGGCCAGCTCCGGCACCCCGCCGCTCCTGGCCGCGTGCAGTTCGTCACCCAGCGCCGCCAGCACCACCGCCGACAGCAGCACGCCGCCCCACAGCACGCCCCAGCGCCCGGTATCCAGCGCCTGCGCCTGGCGCCGCATGTGGCTGGGCGTGGCGTGGTTGAACAGCCTGGCCAGGATGCCGAGGTAGACCACCGCGGCCAGGTCGAAACCGAGCAGCACCGCGCTGGCCAGGCGCAGACCGAATCCCCACGACAGCACCGCGACCGACGCCACGAAAAGGACCAGCGACAGGATCAGCCACGGGCGCCCCGCCACGAAACGCCACGGCCGCCAGCCACGCGACCGGACCGGAGCCGGCTCCGGCTGTGCCGAGGGTTTTTCCATGCATGCCTCCGCGTCAGGAGTTAGCCGAGCAGGTCGTGATATTCGGGATGCCGCTGCACCCACGCGGCAGCATATGAGCATGCCGGCACCACCTGCCAGCCTTCCGCACGCGCAGCCTCCATCGCCGCCTGCACCAGCGCCGAGGCGATGCCGCGACCGCCCACCTCGGGCGGCACGCCAGTGTGGGTGATCGTCATCACGGTGCCGGCCAGGCTGTAGTCGAGCACGCAGTGCGCGCCATCCACCTCGGTGTGGAAGCGGTGCGCCTTGCGATCGTGCTGGATGGACAGTGGCATGGGTGCTCCTGACGGTCGGGCAAACCGCGAGCATACGGCGCGCGAGGGGCAACCGCATGTGAACCGAAATGCCCGCTTCATTCGCGCCGGCTGCATGAAGCTTCGTGCAGCATGGGTGCTTGTCCGCACAGGAGAACCCCGATGAAGAAATCCGCATTCGCCCACTGGTCCGGCGGCATCAAGGACGGCCAGGGCACGATCTCGACCGAGACCGGCGTGCTGCGCGAGGCGCCCTACGGCTTCAAGTCGCGGTTCGAAGATGGCCCCGGCACGAACCCGGAGGAACTCATCGGCGCAGCACATGCCGGCTGCTACTCGATGGCGCTGTCGCTGGGCCTGGGCAACGCCGGGCTCACCGCCACCAGCATCGACACCAAGGCGGTGGTGACGCTGGAGAAGGACGGCGACGGTTTCACGATCACGGCGGTGCACCTCAGCTGCGAGGCGAAGGTGCCCGGCGCCGACGCGGACACGTTCGCCCGGATCGCCGAGGCGACCAAGCTGGGCTGCCCGGTGTCCAAGGTGCTGAAGGCCGAGATCACGCTGGACGCGCGCCTGCTCGGCTGACTCAGGCGGCGGCTTCCGCCGGAAGCGCGGCAACAGTGCGGCGGCGCTGCCGCACTGCCCGCGCCAGCCGCTGCAGCACCTGCACGGAATCCTCCCAGCCGAGGCAGCCGTCGGTGATGCTCTGGCCGTAGCGCAGCGGCTGGCCGGGCTGCAGCTCCTGCCGACCGCCGAGCAGGTGGCTTTCCACCATCACGCCGAAGATGCGCGTTTCGCCGGCGGCGATGCGCACGGCGAGGTCTTCGATCACCCGCGGCTGGTTCTCCGGGTTCTTGCCGCTGTTGGCGTGGCTGGCATCTATCATCACCTGCGGGCGCAGGCCGGCCTTGTCGATCGCGGTGCAGGCGGCATCGACGCTGGCTGCGTCGAAGTTGGGCGCCTTGCCGCCGCGCAGGATCACGTGGCAGTCGCCGTTGCCGCTGGTGCTGGCCACGGCGGCCCGGCCGTCCTTGGTCACCGCCATGAAATGGTGCGGCTGCGACGCGGCCTGCACCGCGTCCACCGCGATCTTCACGTTGCCGTCGGTGCCGTTCTTGAAGCCGACCGGGCAGGACAGCCCCGAAGCCAGCTCGCGGTGCACCTGGCTCTCGGTGGTGCGCGCGCCGATCGCGCCCCACGCCACCAGGTCAGCGATGTATTGCGGCGTGATCATGTCGAGGAACTCGGTGCCGGCCGGCACACCCAGCGTGTTGATGTCGCGCAGCAGGCCGCGGGCAAGGCGCAGCCCCTTGTCGATGCGAAAGCTGCCGTCGAGGTCGGGGTCGTTGATCAGCCCCTTCCAGCCGACGGTGGTGCGCGGCTTCTCGAAATACACCCGCATCACGATCTCCAGCGCGTCGCCCAGTTCGCGGCGCAGCGGCGCCAACCGTGCGGCGTACTCCAGCGCCGCGCGGGGGTCGTGGATCGAGCACGGGCCGATCACCACGGCGAGGCGGTCGTCGCTGCCGCAAAGCATGCCGTGCATGGCGCGGCGCGCGGCATCCACGGTGGCCATCGCGGCGTCGCCGGCGGCGCAGTCGCGCATGATCTCGGCCGGCGTGCCGAGGGGGGTGATGGCGCGGATGCGCAGGTCGTCGGTGGCGTGCATGGCGGCTCTCCTGGGGATATTCAGGTGGCGGCCAAAAAAAAACCGCCATGGATTGGCGGTTCGGTGTGGTTTTTCGATCAGTTCAAAACGATCGCGTCCGCGCCGCCGCCGTTGGCTTCGGGTAGCCGTAAAACCAGAAATACAGGCGGGCGGTGATGGAGGACATGGCGCCATTGATAACACAATGGACGTCCAAATCAAACCTTCGCGTCCAGGCGATAGACTGCAGGCATGCCCTCGCCCATCGACGTGCTGCGCCAACCGATCCGCCACTGGGTGCTGCGCGCCTTCCCGCGCGCCGGCTCCGACGGCCCCGACTACGACCATCCGCACGGCGATCCGGGCCTGTTCGGGCCGCACAGCGCCACCTGGCGCGTGCACTCGGATTTCCCCGGCATGCTGGCCGGCGGCCTCGCCGCGCTGACCCTGCAGACGCTGCACCCGCTGGCGCTGGCCGGGGTCTGGGACCACTCCAATTTCCGCGGCGACCTGGTCGGCCGGCTGCGTCGCACCACGGCCTTCGTCGGCGGTACCACCTATGCGCCGCGTGCGCAGGCCGAGGCGATGATCGCGCACGTGCGGATGATCCACGGCCACGTCACCGGGCACGGCGAGGACGGACGGCCATACAGCGCCGACGATCCCGACCTGCTCACCTGGGTCCACGTCAGCGAGGCGTACTGCTTTTTGCAGGGCTACCGCCGCTACAGTCACATCGCGATGCCGCCCGGTGCTGCCGACCGCTACTACGACGAGGTGCGGCGGATCGCCGAGGCGCTTGGCGCGCGCGACGTGCCGGCGTCCGAACGCGAGACCATGGATTATTTCCGCCGCATCCAGCCCGAACTGGCCTTTACCGAACGCTCCCGCATCGTGCTCGGCCTGCTCGCGCGGGTGCGGCTGCCGGTGCCGGCGGCCGCGCTGTCGCGCGACCTGTTCCTGCGTGCCGGTCATGCCCTGCTGCCGGATTGGGCGCTCGCGGCGCTCGGCCACACGCCTCGGCAACAGCGCCAGGCGCGACTGGCCGCGCGTGCGCTGTGGTCGATCGCGCCGGTGTTCCGCGCCGCCCTGCAGGACGGCATCGCCAGCCGCGCGTGTCGGCGGGTGGACGTGGCGCCGGAGCAGTTGTCGCACTGGACGCAGCTCCACGCCGTCAATCAGCATTGACAGCGCCACCCTATCGGCTAACGTCACCCGGTGACGTCAGCCAGGGGCGCCTGTGGCAACACTCATCCCAACCCGCAACAGCTGCCTGCCGCGCATGACCGGCGGCGAGAAGCGTGTCTCCGAACGGCTGGAACAGAAGCTGGAGGACGACTACCTGCTCTGGTACGACGTGCCGGTCGGGCTCAAGCAGCGCCATCCGGACTTCGTGGTGTTCCACCCGCGCCGCGGCCTGCTGGTGCTGGAAGTGAAGGACTGGAAGGCCGACACCATCCGCCACGCCGACAGCACCCAGTTCACCCTGGTCACCGAGCGCGGCCTGGTAAAGGAGAACAACCCTCTGCTGCAGGCGCGCGCATATGCGCTGGAGATCGGCGTGGTGCTGGAGCGCGACCCCGCGCTGCGCCACCCGCAAGGCTCGCGCCACGCCGGCAAGCTGATCATGCCGTGGGGCTGGGGCGTGGTGCTGGCCAACATCACCCGCAAGCAGTTCGACGAGGGCGGCCTGGGCGAGGTACTGCCCGAGCACCTGGTGATCTGTCGCGACGAGTTGTACGAGACGGTCGACGCCGAGGCGTTCCAGCAGCAGCTGTGGGCGATGTTCCCGCAGGTGTATCCGGTGGCGCTGACCCTGCCGCAGATCGACCGCGTGCGCTGGCACCTGTTCCCCGAATTGCGCGTGGAAGCCGGCAGCGGCCAGTTCGGCCTGTTCGGGCCCACCGATGCCGCGGTGCGGCCGCTGGAAATCCCCGACCTGGTCAAGGTGATGGACGCCCAGCAGGAGCAACTGGCACGCTCGATCGGCGGCGAGCACCGGATCATCCACGGCGTGGCCGGTTCCGGCAAGACGATGATCCTCGGCTTCCGCGCGATGCAGCTGGCACGCGAGATGAGCAAGCCGATCCTGGTGCTCTGCTACAACAAGACGCTGGCCGCGCGGCTGGAACAGTTGATCGGCGAACGCGGCCTGGGCGAGAAGGTGCAGGTCTACAACTTCCACAAGTGGTGCCGCAAGATGCTGGTGGCCTACCACGAACCGCTGCCGCCGGGCAGCGGCAAGGCCTTCATCGAGGCGCTGCCGCCGGCGGTGATCGCCGGCGTGGACCGCGGCCGCATTCCGCGCGCCCAGTACGGCGCGGTGCTGGTCGACGAAGGCCACGACTTCGAGCCGGACTGGTACAAGCTGATCGTGCAGATGATCGACCCGGCCACCAACTCGCTGCTGGTGCTGTACGACGACGCGCAGAACATCTACGGCCATGCCGACCGCCGCAAGATCAGCTGGAAGAGCCTTGGCGTGCAGGCGCAGGGCCGCACCACCATCCTCAAGCTCAACTATCGCAACACGCTGGAAATCCTCTCGGTCGCCCGCGCGTTCGCCCAGGACCTGCTTGCCTCGCGCAGCGACGACGATGACGGCGTACCGCTGATCGCGCCGGAAAGCGCCGGCCGCCGCGGCGCCGTGCCCGAGCTGGTGCGCACCGAGACCGCACGCGCGCAGATGGATGTGCTGATCGCCCGGCTGCGCGACGAACACGCGCATGGCCGTCCGTACTCCGACATGGCGGTGATCTACCGCAACCAGTGGGAAGGCGAAAGGCTGCACGAGGCACTCAGGCAGCTCGGCATCCCCAGCCGCCTCGCCGACAACGCCGGCAAGCAGGCCCTGTTCGTGGTCGAGGACAGCGTGAAGCTGGTGACCATGCACTCCAGCAAAGGCCTGGAGTTTCCCTTCGTCATCATCCCCGGCATCGGCGGCCTGCCCAAGGAAGGCCAGGCCGAAGCCGACGAGGCGCGCCTGCTCTACGTCGCGATGACCCGCGCCACCGAACACCTGCTGCTGATCCACCACGACGACTCGGTGTTCTCCAAGCGCATCCGCGACTCGATCAACGAAGTGCAGGGTCAGCTGAAAGACACGCCGTAAGCCAGCGCCCCTCTTTCGCGTGAACCCGCCCGCGAGCGATGCTTTCGGGGTCCGGATTCGGTATCTGCAAGAGCGAGAGCATCGCCCACGAGCGAGCTCACAAGGGGCGTCGCAGCCATCGGTGGCCGGCTCGAGAAGTTGAAAAACTCACAAGCTCTCAGCGTGGCTTGACCGGCAGATATTGCCGCCGCTCGCCATGGCGCGCGCCGCGGGTGTCCACGTTCGCGCACAGCGTGCCGCTGTCGCACAAGGTCACGTCGGCGCCGTTGTAGGCTTTCAGCAACTCGGCGGAAAGCTGGTTGTCGCGAATCACGCGGGTGTAATGCGTCGACAACCACACGCTGCCGGCCAGCAACAAGGCGAACGCCAGCACGACGGCGCCGAGGGTTTTCCATATCAACTGGCGATGCAGCCGTTGCAGGTGACCGATCTGTCCGGCCAGCGCCTGTGCAGTCTTTTCCACATCGCCGCTCGCCGAATCCAGACGCTGGCGATAATCGCCGATCGACGAGCCGAGGCCCTCGCGCATCAGCGAACTCATCTCGGCCGGCAAAGTCTGCAACGCACCATCGGCAGAGGTCTTGACTACCGCCGGCAGTTGCAGCGCCAGTCCCTGCAGCGCATCGGCCAGAGCTTGCAGGCGCGAGTCGATGGCGGCGCCGCGGCGCTCGTAATGCACCATCAGCGTCGCGGTCTTGTCGATCAAGGCGGTCAATTCGTCCTCTTGCATGGTGTCGCTCCGTGATGCCAATCGATCGTGTTCAGCGCTGCAGCACGGGTTCCGGAACGGGTTGCAGCCGCGGTGGCGCGGGCATCGCCTGCTGCTGCGCCGCGTGCTGCTCCAGCCAGCCCGCCTGCGTCGCGGCGCGCTCGAGCAGCCGGCGGCCAGCGTCACCATCGGCCAGCGTGCGGTTTTCGCGGCTGAACGTCGCCCAGTCGTTTGCCTGTCCGGCCGCCAGCAGGCGGTCGAGCCGTGCCGACAAATCGTCGGCTGGCGTCTTCCATGCCGACTCGGGCGTTACCGTCCGGGCACCCGCCTGCACCGGCTGCCGTTCAAACTGCCGGCTCAGCACTTCGTCGCGGGGCTCGGCGTTGTACGGATCGCTCACCTTGCCAGCCTCGTGCTTTGGCACCAGCAGCTCGTTGTAGCCCTCGGGACGGAGTCGGTCGACCTTGCGGCCGAGTCGATAGATCAGCATGCCGTCCTCCGAGCGATGCACCACGTTCAGGCGCGGGCCGCCGGGTACCGCCTGCAGCGTGAGGAACGGCTGATCGCTGAGGGCATTGAGGTAATCGCTCATCAGGTTGTCGCTGCGGATGGCCAGGCCATCCCGGTGATAGCTGCCCCCGACGTCCGAATGCACCCCAGCCACGATCACGCCCAGGAAGCGACCATCCGGCGTCATGCCCGGATCGATGATGCGATCGGACTTGAACAACCCGCGCCGCTCGTCCGCGGAAATGATCTGAAACCCGGAAATCACCGACGGCGGCAGGCGCCGGTCGTGCTCGCGCACCGGCTCGCCGGTACCCACTGCATCGAACAACCCCACCACCTGTGCCACCTGGCCCGGCTCGACCAGCGGGGACCTGGTGTATTCGACGCGGGTGATCTGGTGGTGGCTGTCGTAGGCGTAGACCGCGCCAGCGGGATCCTGGATGCCGCGATCCTCCACCAGACGGGCAAACCCTGCCGCCTCCTCCGAGCCGCGACTGAAACCGAGATCGGCAACGCGGATTTCAGCCTGAGGATCTTCTCGCCGCCACTCCTTGGCCTGCTTGATGAACAGCTTGTACATCTTTTCGATGCGTTCATCGTAGGTATTGCCGTTGATGCCATCCAGGGTGCGCGCGAGATAGTGATCCTGTGTGCCGGGGCCGGGGACGTAACCCACCTCGATCTGCTTGTTGCCCTGTTTGACCAGGGCGTCAATCTGACCTTTGATTTTGGCCACGTTGGTCGCATGCTGCGGGTCCTTGAATACATTGTTGCCCGTGCCATCGAATGCTGCCAGGAACAAGTGCTCGTGTGGATTGTTGGCATGTATCAGCAGCGGCGCTTGAAATCGTGACAAGGCCTCCGCCGCATCGACGTAACTCTGCAGCCTCGGAGCGTCGGCCTTGTAGTACGGCACGCCATCATCGCGGATCCCGTCCTTGTCCAACCTGTCTTCGTGACCCATTCCCTTGCTCCCAAATCGATCAAATCAATAGGTGTGTGTCCATGCAAGAAACAGGTCATCTCGGAAATCGCTGTCCTTGTTTCCAGGAATCTGTTCTGTCTTGGTCGGAATGAACATTTTTGTATAGACGTCAATGGCGCGGTCGTTTACTACCAGGATAATGCCGGGTTCGCCAGCCACGGGACCATGGAAAAAGTCGGCCATGTCCGCCTTGGGCACTTTGTGCCAGACCAGCTGATCCTTGAAGATCGCCGCCATGTCCACCTTGGCCTCGTGCTGAACGCCATCCAGCGATTTCCACCGCACTTGCGCAGGTGCCGGGAAGTTCTCGATGCCAAGGTAGGATGCGTTCCAGTTCGTCTTGTAGTTGCCTGCCGGCGGTGGTGGGCTGACCTCGTCAGGCCCATCTTCCACCTGATAGTGACGGTCGTAGATCACCTGGCAACCAATCGTGTTGTAGCAATAGGCGACGAAATTGTGTTGTGCAAACCGCAACGGCACCGCATACGTTTCCGGCGGTGGCTGGATCTTCGGGGACTGATCGGTCATGGCGGCGTGGCATCCTGTCGTCAGTGCAACGGCTATCGCTATCAAGGGAAGTACGGCGTGGCGTATGGGCTTCCGTCGGTGCATCGGGCTCTCCTGCCTCGGTCTGCGAACACCACGGAATGTACGGTGCCGAAAGAGCCGTGCGCAACGCGTTGGCGAAGGAAATGCCGAATCCATCAGGTGTTGGCGCCGTTCGCCCACCGCGCCATGAGGCCTGCGCCCACAGCCGGAGCGATTGATACACTGCAAGCTCCATTCGCGCGACGGGCGTACCAGGAAGAAGCACGAGGCCGGCATGAAGCAAACCGATCGACGCCCCATTGCGGCACGCAGCAGCGCCTGGGCGAAATTCGTCACCCGCGCCCTCGTGCGCACCTCGATCACGCCCAACCAGATCTCCTGCGTCAGCGTGCTGTTCGCCGTGCTCGGGGCGACCGCGCTGCTGGCAATGACCGCTCCGGCCGGCATGCTGCTGTGCGCCGCCTGCATCGTGCTGCGGCTGCTCTGCAACATGTTCGATGGCATGGTCGCGGTCGATGGCAACAAGGGCACGCCGGCCGGGGCGCTGTTCAACGAAATACCCGACCGGCTGGCCGATTCGCTGTTCCTGGTGGCGCTGGGTTACGCGGCCGCCCTGCCCTGGCTGGGCTGGCTGTGCGCGTTGCTGGCGGCGCTCACCGCGTATGTCAGGGTGCTCGGTGGTTCGCTGGGGCTGACCCAGGATTTCCGCGGGCCGATGGCCAAGCCGCACCGCATGTGGCTGCAGGTGGCGACGCTGTTGCTCGCCGCGGCACTGCTGCCGTGGCGGCATGAACTGCTGCTTGCCGGCGCCGGCCTGATTGCCGCGGGCTCGGCGCTCACCTGCATCTGGCGCGCCCGCGCGATCGCCGTGCGCCTGCGCCAGGGCAATGCCGCATGATGACGTCGCATGTCCTGGTCGGGCTGGTGCGCCTGCTGGTCGGCGCGCATGCGCGCTGGATCGGCTGCAAACCATCGCCCGCCCAACGGATCTACTTCGCCAACCATTCGAGCCACCTCGATACGCTGGCGCTGTGGTCGGCGCTTCCGCCGAACTTGCGCGCCACCACGCGGCCGGTGGCGGCGCGCGATTACTGGGGCCACGGCGGCTTTCGCGGCTTCATCGCCGACCATGGCTTTCGCGCCGTCTACATCGAGCGCGACCGCACCCGTTGCGACGGCGACCCGTTGCTGCCGTTGCGGGAGGCACTGGACACGGGCGAGTCGCTGATCATTTTCCCGGAGGGCACGCGCAGCCAGCAGCCGCTGCCGCAACCGTTCAAGGCCGGGCTGTTCCATCTGGCGCGCGATTACCCGCAGGCAGAGCTGGTGCCGGTCTACCTGGATTCGCTGCACCGGAGCATGCCCAAGGGCAGCCTGCTGCCGGTGCCGCTGACCTGCGTGGTGCGCTTCGGCGAAACCATGCGATTGCGGGCGAACGAAGACAAGGACGATTTCCTCAGGCGCGCCCACGCGGCGGTGGTGGCACTGGCATGACGGCACAGCAGAAGTTCTGGTGGGTGATGGGCGGCATCCTGGCGCTGTTGCTGCTGGCCAGCGCGATCGGCGGCTGGCTGGGACGGCGGGCGGCGCCGGGCAAGCGCGAGGTGATCGACAACCTCAACGCCCGCATCCGCGCCTGGTGGTGGATGGCCGCGCTGCTGTGCGCCTGCTTCGTGCTGGGCCGCGTCGCCACCCTGGTGTTCTTTGCGCTGGCCTCGTTCTTCGCGCTGCGCGAGTTCGCCACGCTCACGCCGACCCGCCGCGGCGATCACCTGCCGCTGGTGCTGTGTTTCTACGTGGCGATACCGCTGCAGTACTGGCTGATCGGCATCGACTGGTACGGGCTGTTCGCGATCTGCATTCCGGTGTACGGCTTCCTGCTGTTGCCGGCGATCACCGCGCTCAGCGGCGACACCGAGAATTTCCTGGAGCGCACCACCAAGATCCAGTGGGGACTGATGCTCACGGTGTACTGCGTGAGCTACGCGCCAGCGGTGCTGCTGCTGCACATTCCCGGCTATCAGGGGCAGAGCCTGCTGCTGATGCTGTACCTGCTGCTGGTGGTGCAGATCAGCGATGTGCTGCAGTACGTGTTCGGCAAGCTGTTCGGCCGGCACAAGCTGGCGCCCAGGGTGAGCCCATCCAAGACCGTCGAGGGCCTGGTCGGCGGTGGCCTCTCGGCCATCGCCATCGGCGCCTGCATGTGGTGGATCACGCCGTTCACGTTCTGGGGTTCAGCCGGCATGTCGCTGGTGATCGTGCTGGCCGGCTTCCTCGGCGGACTGGCGCTGTCGGCGGTCAAGCGCAGCATCGGCGCGAAGGACTGGGGCAGCATGATCGAGGGCCACGGCGGCATCCTCGACCGGCTCGACTCGGTCACCTTCGCCGCGCCGATCTTCTTCCACATCGTGCACTATGCATTCATGTGATCCGGGGCCGGATCAGCGGCGATAGGGCGCGAGCAGCCCGGCCGAATCGAACAGCCCCGCCGGCAGCAGGTAGCGCGGATCGCGGCCGGCGGCCAGCAACTGGCGGATGCGGGTGGCGGAAATCTCCAGCGGGGTGACCGCCAGCTCGATCACGCGACCGGCTGGCGCCAGCCGCAACGCCGCGGCGTCGTCCGCCCGGCGGCCGGCGAGTTCCCGGTGCAACGCTTCCGGCAGCGGGGCCTGTTCACCCGGACGGCTGAGCACGCCAATGTGCGCCAGCTCGAACAGCCGCTGCCACTCGTGCCAGCCGGGCAAGCCGGCGAACGCGTCGGCGCCGAGCAGCAAAACCAGCGGACGATCACCCTGCTCGGCGCGCAAGCCGGCCAACGTGTCGACCGTGTAGGACGCGCCCTCGCGGGCCAGCTCGCGCCCATCCGGGATCAGCCGCGATTGGCCGCGCAGCGCCACCTGCAGCATCGCCAGCCGCTGCGCCGCGCTGGCGATCGGCGGCGGGCGATGCGGCGGCAGCCCCGCCGGCATCATCAGCACCTCGGCATCGAGCAGTTCGGCGGCTTCCCACGCCACGCACAGATGGCCGAGGTGGATCGGATCGAAGGTGCCGCCAAAAATCGCCAGCGGTTTCACGCGAGCGCCTTCGCGGCGCGCGGCTCGGCAATGGCCGCGATCAGCCGTTCGGCTTCCAGCCACGCATCGCCCTGCTCGCGGCCCTTGGCCATGCGGTCGATGCGCGCGGCACGCGCCAGGCATTGCAGCCAGTGTTCGCGCGGCGCACGGCGCAATGCCTGGCGGAACATCTGCTCGCGCGATTGCCACAGGCGCTCGGCCTTGGCCTGCGCGGCGAAGTTCTGCGCATTGGCCAGACGCAGCGCCAGCTGCAGCTGGTTGACCAGCCAGCCCATCAGCGCGATCAGCTCGTCGCCTTCGGAACGCAACCCGGCCAGCACGCGCAGCGCGCGCGCACCGTCGCCGGACAAGGCGGCGTCGGTGAGCTTGAATACGTCGTAACGGGCGCTGTCGGCGACGAGACTCTCCATCTCGGTCGCGTCGATGCGGCCTTCACCATGCAATACCGCCAGCTTGTCGACCTCCTGCGCCGCCGCCAGCAGATTGCCCTCGACCCGCTCGGCCAGCAACGCCACCGCGTCGGCACTGGCGCTGAGTCCGCGCGAAGCCAGCCGCGCACCGACCCAGGCGTTCCACTCGTGCGGCCGCGGCGCATTGAACACCACCATGCTGTGGCTGGCGTCGAGCTTCTTGCTCCAGGCGCCGTCGTGCTTGCTGCTCCACTCCATCGCGGTGATCAGCAAGGTGACGTCCGGCGGCGGGTCGGCGCAGAACGCGGTGATCGCCTTGGCGCCTTCGATGCCGGGGCGACCGGTCGGCAGGCGCAGGTCGATCAGCCGGCGGCTGGCGAACAGCGACATGCTGGCGCCGGCGCGGGCGACGTCATCCCAGTCGAAATGCTGGCCGACCTCGAGCACCTCGCGCTCGCCGTAACCCAGTCGCCGTGCCTGCGCGCGCAACGCGTCGGCGGCTTCCAGCACCAGCAGTTCCTCGCCGGCCAGCAGGTAGACGGCGTCGAGTCGATCCGCCGCCAGCGCCTTCGACCACTGGTTCGGGTTGAGCGGCATCAGCGCACGCTGGACGCCGCGGCGGGAGAATGGGCGGCGGCCTGCAGGCGGAACATGATCGCCTGCACCATGTCGTCATCGAGGCTCTTCTGGATCTGCTCGACCTGCGAGGCGCTGCCCACCGTGTTGCCGGCGTCGTAGCTGAACTCGCGCGACATGTTGATGGTCTGCTGCGGCACCAGGATCTGCCCGGTGGCGTCGGTGACGCCGAACCTGACCGTGTAGTGGATCGCGAACTCGCTGATGCGCGCGTAGCCACCGGAGGTGAGCGTGTCGGTGTTGAAGGCGGCGGTGGGTACGGCAAGCTCGGCGATGCCGGGGCCGGGCGCGTCTTCGACGGCAACGCCGGCGCGTTCCAGCGCGAGGGTCAGCTGGCGCTGGAAATTGCTGCCGCCGTGGGCGTCCAGATGCACCCGCTGCATGGCCGCGGGCAGGTTGGCGTTCTGACGCAGATGGAAGCCGCAGGCAGTCAGCGCCAGCGCGGCGAGCAGCAGCGACAGCAGGCGAATCCGACGCGCGTTGATGAAGCCCATGGTTGTCATCCTGCGACGATGTTGACGATCTTGCCGGGCACCACGATGACCTTGCGCACCGTCATGCCCTCGAGGAACTGCCTGACCTGCGGCTGCGCCCGGGCCAATGCCTCGGCCTCGTCCTTGCCGGCGTTGACCGGCAGCTCGATGGTACCGCGCAGCTTGCCGTTGACCTGCACCGCCAGCGTCGCGGTGTCGCGCACCAGCGCGACGGGATCGACTCGCGGCCACGGCTGGTCCTCCAGCACCGCGACCGGGTGGCCGAGCACCTGCCACAGCGCGTGGCAGACATGCGGCACCACCGGATTGAGCAGCAGCACCATCGTCTCCAGCGCCTCGTGACGCACGGCGCGGCCCTGCTCGCTGGCGTCGTTGAACTTGCCCAGCGCGTTGAGCAGCTCCATCAGTGCGGCGATCGCGGTGTTGAACGCGTGGCGCCGGCCGATGTCGTCGCTGACTTTCTGGATGGTCTCGTGCAACTGGCGGCGCATGGCCTTCTGCGCGGCATCCAGTGCCGCCGGGTCCACCACCGCATGGTCGGGCCCGCCGGCGTGGGCGGTCACCTCGCGCCAGAAGCGCTTGAGGAAACGCGCCATGCCCTCGACACCGGCCTCGTTCCATTCCAGCGACTGCTCCGGCGGCGCGGCGAACATCGAGAACAGGCGCACCGTGTCGGCGCCGTACTTGGCCACCATCGACTGCGGGTCGACACCGTTGTTCTTCGACTTGGACATCTTCTCGATGCCGCCGATCCGCACCGGTTGCCCGTCGGTCCTGAGCCGTGCGCCAGTGACGCGGCCGTGATCGTCGCGCTGCACTTCCACGTCGGCCGGGTTGAACCATTCCCTGGAGCCGTCGGCGTTCTCGCGGTAGAACGTCTCGGCGATCACCATGCCCTGGCACAGCAGGTTGGTGGCCGGTTCGTCGGTGGCCACCAGGCCTTCGTCGCGCAGCAGCTTGTGATAGAAGCGGAAATACAGCAGGTGCAGGATGGCGTGCTCGATGCCGCCGATGTACTGGTCCACGGGCAGCCAGTAGTTGGCGCGGTCGTCGACCTGGGTGGCCGCGCCGGGCGAGGTGTAGCGCGCGTAGTACCAGCTCGACTCCATGAAGGTGTCGAAGGTGTCGGTCTCGCGCTCGGCGGCGCCGCCGCAATTCGGGCAGGTGGTCTGGCGCCAGGCCGGGTCGGCCTTGATCGGCGACTGCACGCCGGAGAAGGCGACGTCCTCGGGCAGCAGCACCGGCAGTTGGTCTTCCGGCACCGGCACGTCGCCGCACGCCGCGCAGCGGATCACCGGGATCGGGCAGCCCCAGTAGCGCTGGCGGCTCACGCCCCAGTCGCGCAGGCGCCAGTTGACCCGGCGCGCGCCGCAGCCGGCGCGCTCGAAGCGCGTGGCCAGCGCGTCGAACGCATGGGCGAAATCCATGCCGTCGTACTCGCCGGAATTGACCAGGGTGCCGCGCGCGGTCCAGGCCGCCTCCTCCATGATGCGGCGCTCGAACTCCTGCACCACGCGCAGCGGCGCGGAGACATCCTGCGCATGGATGTCGCGGCCTTCCAGCGCGGCCAGCATCGCGTCGCTGCCCACGCCCAGCGCCAGCTCGTGGCGGATCTGTTTCAGCGCATCGAGCACCGACTCGTCGACGATCACCATCCTGATCGGCAGGCTGTACTTCTGCGCGAATTCCCAGTCGCGCTGGTCGTGTCCCGGCACTGCCATCACCGCGCCGGTGCCGTAGCCCATCAGCACGAAATTGGCCACCCAGATCGGCACGCGCTCGCCGCTGATCGGGTGGATCGCGCACAGGCCGGTGTCCATGCCGCGCTTGTCCTGGGTCTCCAGCTCGGCCTCGGACACGCCGCCGTGCTTCAGCTCGGCGATGAAGGCGGCCAGCTTCGGATTGTCCTGCGCCGCGCGCTGCGCCAGCGGGTGCTCGGCGGCGATCGAGAGGAAGGTCACCCCCATCAAGGTGTCGGGGCGGGTGGTGAACACGCTCAGCGGTTCGCCCTCGCCGTCCAGCGCGAAGCGGATCTCCAGCCCCTCGCTGCGGCCCAGCCAGTTGCGCTGCATGGTCTTGACCGCATCGGGCCAGCCCGGCAGCGCGTCCAGGCCGTCAAGCAGTTCCTGCGCGTAGTCGGTGATCTTCAGGAACCACTGCGGGATCTCGCGCTTCTCCACCAGCGCGCCGGTGCGCCAGCCGCGACCGTCGATCACCTGTTCGTTGGCCAGCACGGTCTGGTCCACCGGGTCCCAGTTCACCACCGCGTTCTTGCGGTAGGCCAGGCCCTTCTTCATCAGCCGGGTGAACATGCGCTGCTCGTGCACGTAGTAGTCCGGCCGGCAGGTGGCGAACTCGCGCGACCAGTCGAACGCGTAGCCCATCGCCTGCATCTGCGCGCGCATGTGCTCGATGTTGGCGTAGGTCCACTTGGCCGGCGCGGTCTTGTGCTTGATCGCGGCGTTCTCCGCCGGCAGGCCGAATGCGTCCCAGCCCATCGGCTGCAGCACGTTCTTGCCCTGCATGCGCTGGAAGCGGCTGATCACGTCACCGATGGTGTAGTTGCGCACATGCCCCATGTGCAGCGCGCCGGACGGGTACGGCAGCATCGACAGGCAGTAGAACTTGGCCCGGCCGGACTGTTCCTTCACCTCGTAGGCGCGCTGCGCATTCCAGTACTGCTGCGCGGCAGCCTCCACCGCTTGCGGGCGGTAGGCGGTTTCGTCGGTGTCGGCAGCGGTCGGGGCTTGATTGTCCTGCATGATTTCGGAAGGCCATGATGCGGTGGGTGCGCACCGGATCGAACCGGCGGCGGTGAACGGGTCAGACTAGCCCAGCGCGGGGTTTCCGCCAAGGCCGGCACCGTTCCGGCATTCACGCAGGAGCGGCCGACTCAGCCTTCCGGGCAGGCGGCCGGCTGGCCGGATGCCAGCGCGCGCGCCACTCCCGCCATCTGTTCCGCCAGCTGGTCCAGCGCCTGCTGGTGGCCCTGCACCAGGGCGTCGTAGCCCGGCCCCACGGCTTCGCGGATGCGGCTGCTGCATGCCTGCGTGGCCAGCTTGCCGTCGTGGCGCCAGCGCAGTTGCCAGGCTGCCTCGATCAACGCGTGATCGCCCGGCTGCGAATCGAAGCGGCGCACGTCCAGACTCACCTGCAACAGCGGCTTGCCGCTGGGCGCCATGCCGCCCACGTCACGGCCCGGCAAGGCGCGAGTCAGGTCGGCGGCCAGCGCGCCGCGCACCTCGTCGGCCAACGGCGCGATCCAGCGCTCGCCCTCCAGCAGGGCCACGCTCTGGCCGCCCTGGCGCACGACCAGTTGCGGCCGGTCGACCTGCGCCGGCACGTTGACGGTGAGCACCTCGAACGCAATCGCGGTCGCCGACTCGGCCACCGGTGCCGCCGATCCGGGCAGCAAGGTGTAGTAGTGCAGCGGTGCCGAGGCACAGGCCGCGAGCAAGGCTGCGGCGGTGATCGCCAGCAACGCGATGGCGTGACGCATCATGGCTTGTGCTCCTGTGCCGGGGCCGGTTCCGGTGCGGGCGGCGTGGCAGGTCGGTCGTCGGGGCGGCGCCCGCGCAGCAGGGCTTCGGGATGACCGCTGAGGTAATCCGACAGCACGCGCAGCGAACGCGACATGCGCTGCACCTGCTCCAGCGTGGCGCCGAGATTGCGTTGCAGCGGCGAATCGTCCGACAGCGCCGCATCGGCGGTGCCCATGGTTTTCTGCACGCCGTGCAAGGTCTCGGTGAAGGCCGGCAAGGTCTTGCCGTTGACCTGCTTCAAGGTGGTGTCGAGCCCGGCCAGCACCTGGTCGACATGCTTGCCGATGCTGTCGAACGGCACCTTGTCGAGCTTGTCGACGATCTCCGCCAGTTGCTCCTGCAGTTTGTCGAAACTGCCCGGCGCGGTGGGGATGGTGAGCGGCTTGGCGGCCGGGTCGAAGTCGACCTTGGTGGCGTGCGGCACGAAATCCAGCGCCACGTACAGCTGCCCGGTGAGCAGGTTGCCGGTGCGCGCCTGTGCGCGTAGCCCGTGCGCGATCAACCCGCCCATCATGCGCGCCAGGTCCGGAGCATGGCCGTTGGCCCTGGCCATCGCTTCCAGCTTGTCGTAGGCGGCGCCGAGGCGCTCAGGGTAGACCACCGCGCCCACCAGCACCGGGAATTTCTGCGTCTTCTCGTCGTAGTCCAGGCGCACCGAGACGACCTTGCCGATGTTGATGCCGAGGAACTCCACCGGCGCATCCACCGCGAGCCCGCGCACCGACTGTTCGAAGCGCATGCGCAGGTAGTGCGGCTCGCCGTCGGGCGGCGCCATCGCGGTGGTGCGGTCGCCGAACAGTTTGAAGCTGGTGTCCTCCGGTGCCGGCGTGCTGTCGTGGGGACCGGGCGGGTCCTGGAAGGCCACGCCGCCGGCCAGCACCGCGGCCATCGACTGGGTGTTGAGCTTCAGCCCGTTCGCGCCGAGCGAGAGATCCACCCCGCTGGCATTCCAGAAGCGGCTGGAGCGGCTGACGAAACGGTCGTTCGGGCCGTCGATGAAGACGTGCAGCGACACGCCCTTGCCGTCCTTGTCCAGCGTGTACGAGGCCACCCGCCCGACCTGGATGCGCCGGTAATAGACCGGCGAGCCGACATCCAGCGAGCCGAGGTCCTCGCTGTGCAGGACGAAGCTGCGGCCCAGCTCGCCGTGGCGCACCGCCGGCGGCGCTTCCAGGCCATCGAAGTGCTCCTGCTGCTCGTCCGACTCGCCCACGTCGGCGCCGATGAAGGCGCCGGAAAACAGCGTGTCGATGCCGGACACGCCGCCCAGCCCGATGCGCGGGCGCACTACCCAGTAGCGCGTGCCCTTGGTGGCGAAACCCTCGGCGCTCTTCTCCAGCGCCACCGACACCAGCACGTGGCTGCGGTCGGGGCTGAGCCGGATCTTCTTGACCCGCCCGATCACCACGTTCTTGTATTTGACCGGCGTCTTGCCGGCGTCCAGCCCCTCGGCGCTCTGCAGGCTGATCACGACCTGCGGCCCGGTCTGCAGCCAGTTGTGGATCACCAGCGAAAGCCCCACCAGCGCCGCCAGCGCGGGCACCAGCCAGATCAGCGACTCCTTGAAGCGGCGCTGCTCCACCACCGGCCGCGGCAGGGCGTCGGGCGCGGGCGGACCGGGTTCGACGCGGGTGTCTTCAGTCATCGGTGTTCCTGCCATCCCAGATCAAGCGCGGATCGAAACTCATCGAGGCGAGCATGGTCAGCACCACGGTCAGCCCGAAGAAAATGACGCCGGGCAGCGGCTCGACCCGACTCAGCACGTTGAAGCGCACCAGCGCCGTCAGCAGCGCCACCACGAACACGTCCAGCATCGACCAGTAGCCGATGAACTCCACCAGCCGATACAGCCTGGCCCGCTGCGGTCGCGCCCAGTCGCTGCCACGCTGGCTGCTCACCAGCAGCATGCCCAGCGAGAGAAACTTCAGCATCGGCACCACGATGCTGGCCAGGAAAACGATGATCGCCAGGTCCACCGAGCCATTCGTCCACAATTCGACCACGCCGCTGATGATGGTGTTGTCGTCGACGTCGTTGAGGCTGGCCGTGCGCATGATCGGCAGCACGTTGGCCGGAATGTACAGGATGAAACCGGCGATCAGCAGCGCCCAGGTGCGCGCGTAGCTGTTGGTCTTGCGCCGGCGCAACGTGGAACCGCAGCGCGGGCAGGCCATCGCGTCGCCCACGCCGTCGCCGTCGAGCTTCGCGTTGCCGGCCACGTTGCGGCACACCAGCCCGCACATGCGGCAGCCGATCAGGCCCAGGTCGACGGCACGAGGCAGCGCGCTCACGGCTTCGGCTCCGGCGTCTGCTCCCACAGCTGGCGCATGTCCACGCCGGCGAAAATGGTGATCAGCAACGTCAACGCGCCATAGGCGTAGATGCCCGGGTCGGCCACCACCTCGAAGTAGGTGTGCGCCTTGACGATCGCCACCAGCGCACCCAGCACGAACACTTCGCTCATCGTCCACGGGCCGATCCGGTGCAGGGCCACCATCAGCGGGGCAAAGCCGGGCGCACGCCGGCCCATGCGGGCGAACCACAGCAGCCAGCCCATCACCATCATCTTCGTCATCGGGAAAAAGAACAGCGTGCCCGCCGCCAATACGGCGACCACCTGGGCGCCCTGCTCCCACATCGTGACGATCATGCCCCACAGCGTGGTGGCGCTGAACTGGCCGTTCAGGCCGAGCGTGAAGATCGGCCAGATGTTGGCCTGCACGAACACGATCATGGCGGTGAGGATCAGCGCCAGCAGCGCATTGACCGACAGCGCGCGATGGCGATCCAGCTCCGCGCCGCAACGCACGCAGCGGGCGACCTCGCCCCGCGCGAGCGGACGCCGCCGATAGACGGTGTCGCAGTGTTCGCAGATCAGCAGCGCATCGGACGAACGCGCATGCAGGCAATCGGTGTTTCGTACGGCGGTGGCCATCGGGGGATTCTCGCAAATCTTTCGTGAATGCGCGCGCGAGCGCAGGCCGCGCGTCCGCTGCTTGATATGCTGGGCATCGCCCTGATCTGGGCATCCACAACCCGCCGCCGGAGCTTTCCGTGACCGATACCACCCGCGCCAGCCACGTCTTCGACATCGACCAGCAGACCTTCGAGACCGAGGTGCTGCAAGCGTCGATGGACACGCCGATCCTGGTCGACTTCTGGGCCGCATGGTGCGAACCGTGCAAATCGCTGGGGCCGATCCTGGAAAAGCTGGCCGCCGAGTTCAACGGCGCGTTCCGGCTCGGCAAGGTCGATGTCGACGCGCAGCAGGAGCTGGCGGGGATGTTCGGCATCAAGAGCATCCCCACGGTGATGCTGGTCAGCCAGGGCCAGGTCGTCGACGGCTTCGCCGGCGCACTGCCCGAGCGCCAGCTGCGCGAGTTCCTCGGCCGCCACGTGCAGGCCCTCGAAGGCGACGAGGGCGACATCGCCGACGACGACGCTCCCGCCGAAACGCCCGAGGCGGCGATCAACCGCATCCAGCAGGCGATCGCCGCCGAGCCGGCCAAGGCCGAGCTCAAGCTCGACCTGGCGCTGGCGCTGATGCGTGCAGGCCAGGCCGATGCCGCCAGCGCCGAACTCGACGCCCTGCCCGCCAACCTCGCCACCGACGCGCGCGCCCAGCGCCTGCGCAGCGAACTGGAACTGGCCCGCGCCGCCGCGGCCGCCCCTGCAGCAGACACATTGCAACAGCGCATCGAGGCCAACCCGGAAGATTGGGAAGCACGCGACCTGCTCGGCCTGCGCCTGCTGCAGGAAGGCGACGCCGAAGCCGGCCTCGACCAGTTTCTCGCCATCCTGCAAAAGGCCCGCGACTGGAACGACGGCCAGGCGAAGAAGCGCCTGCTCGCTGCCTTCGCCACGCTGGACGACGCCGAGCTGGTCGGGCGTTACCGGCGACGAATGGCCTCGATGCTGTTCTGAGGCCGATCATCCCCTCGCAGGAGCCCGCTTGCGGGCGATGCCTTTAAGCTTTTTTGCGAATTCCGAATCCCGGCGCAAGCGCATCGCCCGCGAGCGTGCTCCTGCGTGTTCATCGGGGTGCGCACCCGTTCCATACCGTTACGTATGTTCGGGTAGGATGTTTCTTTTCTCATTCCATCGCCCTCATGCGCGCCTCCACTTTTCGCCGGCTGTTCAACCTGTGGCCGCCGGCCCTCGTCAACGCGATTCGCGTGCAATCACTCAGCGAGGACTACACCGAAGCGACGGTGGTGTTGCGGCTGCGGCCGTGGAACCGCAACTACGTCAAGAGCCAGTTCGGCGGCAACCTGTTCGCCATGGTCGACCCGTTCTGGATGCTGCTGGCGATGCACCAGCTCGGCAGCGACTACTTCGTGTGGGACAAGGCCGGCACGATCGACTTCGTGGCGCCGGGCTACGAGGACGTCTACGCACACTTCAAACTCGACCCCGCCGTGGTCGATGAACTGCGCGTCGCCGCGGCCGGCGGCGAAAAAGTGCTGCGCTGGTTCGAGACCGAAGTGACCACCGCCTCCGGCAAGGTCATCGCCATCGTGCGCAAGCAGCTCTACGTTCGCCTCAAGCCCAAAGCACGCTGATCGCGCACGGCGGATGGGCATCCTCATGCCCGCGGAAGCGGCTGGCATGTGAATGTGGCCGGGGTCGACACCGGTGCGGACGCAAGTTCCTGCGTTTCCAAAATGCGATCTCCGACTGCTATAAATAAGCGATCGCGTGGCCGCCATCCGGACGGTCGCGTCCAGGGGGGGGGAATCAGAGATGGATATTCGGTGCAAGGTTGCGGCCCTGTTGCTGGTCTGTGCGGGCGTGGTCCATGCTGCGCCAGTGTCGTTTGCCGATCTGGCGAGACATCCCGAGTACACGGAGGTGAAGATTTCTCCGGACGGGCAGTACCTGGCGGCAATGGGCCTGGTCAAGGGGCAGCGCTCGCTGGCACTGATCCACCTGTCCGACATGAAGGGGCACGTGGTGCGCCCGCGCGAGGGAGACGACGTCATCGACTTCTGGTGGGCTTCGCCCACCCACGTGGTGTACAGCGTCGGCGAGCACGTGGGTGGGTACGACGTGCCGCTGTCCACCGGCGAACTGTTCGGCGTCGAGGCCGATGGCGGCAATCCGCTGCTGCTGTACGGCTACCGCAAGGGCGGCAGTTCGGTGAGGTGGCTGACGCAGCGCAACGACGGCAAGTACGGCACGGCGACGTTCATCGCGCCGATTCCCGGCGATCCCAACCACGCGCTGGTCTCGATCAGCTCCTGGTCCGGCTCGGGCAACGAGGGCGAGCTGTCCCGGGCGGTGCGGATGGACCTGCGCAGCGGCGACATCGCGCCCATCATCAACGCCCCCGGTCGCGACATGACGTTCGTGGCCGACCACCAGGGCCGCATCCGCTTTGCCGCCGGACTCGACGCCAACGGCAACCCGAAGGTGTACACCCACCCGGTGGATGCGGACGGCTGGAAGGAGCTGCCGGAGTTCGAGGCCAGCCGCTCCTTTCCGTGGGCGTTCGACGCGGACGACAGCCATGCCTACTTCAGCTGCTCGCCGAAGGCGGGCGGCTTCGGGGTGTGTCGCTGGGACCCGGCCACCGGCAAGCTGACCGAGCTGTGGAGCAACCCGACGGTCGAGGCGAACGCGCTGATCTTCGGTCCGGCCGACGACCAGATCATCGGCGTCGGTTTCGAGGATGGGCGGCCAGGCGTGGCGCTGTTCGATGGCAACGCGCCGGCAGCGAAGACGGCGGTGGGGTTGATGCAGCACTTCCCTGGCGAATACGCGCGCATCGTTTCCGGCACCCGCGACGGCGCCCTCTGCATCCTGTACGTGTCCGCGGACAGCGACCCGGGCCACTTCTACCTGTTCGACCGCAAGGCCGGCAAGCTCACCTCCTTGCTGGCCACGGAACGCTGGATCGACCCCGTCCGGATGGCGACCAAGCAGCCGTTCGCGTTCTCCGCCCGCGACGGGTTGAAGTTGCAGGGTTACGCCAGCTTCCCGCCGGGGCTCGAAACCGCCCGGCACCTGCCGATGGTGGTGCTGGTCCACGGTGGCCCCTACGGCGTGCGCGACGATTGGGACTTCGACCCCTACGTGCAGATGCTGGCCACCCGCGGCTACCTGGTGTTGCAGGTGAACTATCGCGGCTCCGGCGGTTACGGCTACGCCTTCGAGAAGGCGGGCTGGCTCGAATGGGGCGGCAAGATGCAGGACGACGTCACCGACGCCACCCGCTGGGCGATCGCGCAGGGCCTCGCCGATCCGAACCGCATCTGCATCTTCGGCGGCAGCTACGGCGGCTACGCGGCGCTGGAGGGCGCAGTGAAGGAGCCCGACCTGTACAAGTGCACCATCGGCTACGTGGGCGTGTATGACCTCGCCCTGATGTACCGGCGCGGCGACATACCGCAGTCCACCTCCGGCGAGAACTACCTGCAGCGCGTGCTGGGCACGGACATGGACACGCTGGCGCGGCGCTCGCCGATCAACCAGCTGGACCGACTCAAGGCCAGGGTCATGCTGGTGGTTGGCGGCAAGGACAAGCGCGTGCCGTCGATCCAGGGCCGCAGCCTGCACACGGCCCTGCTCGACCGCCACGTGGCGCACGCCTGGATCGACCAGCCCGACGAGGGCCACGGCTTCTACGACGAGAAGAACGTGGCCGAGCTGTACCAGCAGATCGTGCAGTTCGTCGGCTCCAGCATCGGCCCGGGCGCCCCGACGGCGGTTGCCGCACCCACCAAGTGACCCAAGCCGGCCCGGCCGCCCGCCGCCATGGCGGCGGCCGACCGCGGCCGGCTCGGCCAGCTGATAACCACCCCGACACGGCCCGGGCAAGCGCGCCCGCGTTCTGGCACAGTGCAACGATCCGTTGCCACGTTGCGAAGGGGAGCCATGGCCATGCCCGCTTGTTGTCGAATCCCGTTGCTTGCCCTGCTGGCGTTGGCCAGTTGTGCAGCCACCGCCGCCACCGAGCCGAACGGCTCGATCACCTACGCGCGTGACCCGGCGCAACCGGTCGACCAGGCGTACACGGCGCAGATCCTGAAGGACACCACCGATCCCTCGTTCAACTCGCCGCTGACCGACTACCTGCCCGCCTCGGCTACCGTGCCGACGCCGCTGAAGGTGCTCGGCCACATCGCCGGCGCGCCGAATTACCTGCCCTACTCCACCGACGTCTACCGCTACTTCCGGGCGCTGGCGGCGGCCAGCCCGCGGGTGAAGGTGTTCACCATCGGCCAAAGCGAGGAGGGCCGCCCGATGATCGCGGTCGCCGTGGCCGATGAAGATCTGCTGGCCGGCCTGGATGCCAACAACGCACGCCTGGCCAAGCTGGCCGACCCGCGCACGATCGGCATGGACGATGCTGCCGCCGACACGCTGATCGCCCAGTCCACCCCGGTCTACTACATCACCGGCGCCATCCACTCCACCGAAACCGGCTCGCCCACCGCGCTGATGGAACTGGCCTACCGGCTGGCGGTGGACGACGCGCCCTACATCAAGCACATCCGCTCGCACGTGATCACCCTGATCACGCCGATCGTCGAGGTGGACGGCCGCGACCGCCAGGTGGACCGCTACAACTGGCACCGCGCCCATCCCGGCCGGAACTATCCGCGCCTGCTGTACTGGGGCCATTACGTGGCGCACGACAACAACCGCGACGCGATGGCGATGACGTTGAACCTCACCCGCAACGTCGCCGACACCTTCATCGGCTGGCACGCGCAGGTGTTGCACGACCTGCACGAGTCGGTGCCTTTCCTCTACGACAACACCGTCGGCGACGGCCCGTACAACGCCTGGATCGATCCCATCCTCACCGGCGAGTGGCAGCAGTTGGGCTGGGACAACGTGCAACAGATGACCAAGCTCGGCATGCCCGGCGTGTTCACCCACGGCAGCTTCGACACCTGGAGCCCGGGCTACCTGATGTTCATCGCCGCCATGCACAACGGCATCAGCCGGCTCTACGAGACCTTCGGCAACGACGGTGCCGACACCGTCAAGCGCATCCTGGAACCGGAGGAGTACCAGCGCACCTGGTACAAGCCGAACCCGCCGCTGCCGGTGGTGACCTGGTCGCAGCGCAACAACAACAATTACCAGCAGACCGGCCTGCTCACCGCGCTGAAGTATTTTTCCGACAACGGTCAGCTGTTCCTGAAGAACTACTACCTGAAGAGCAAGCGCTCGATCGAGAAACCGCAGAACGCCGGCCCGGCCGCCTACGTGTTTCCCGCCGACGACGCGCGCCCCGGCTCGCAGGCGCAGTTGCTGCGCATCCTGCAGCGCCAGCACGTGGAACTGAGCCGCAGCACGGCGCCGATCAAGGTCAGCCTGCCGGCGGCGAAGGACGATGAGGGCAAGGAGCAGCCGGCGCGCACGCGCCGTTTCCCCGCCGGCAGCATCGTCGTGCGCATGGATCAGCCCTACTCGCGCATCGCCGACACCCTGCTCGACCGCCAGTACTGGTCGCCGAAGGACCCGCAGCAGCACCCCTATGACGACACCGCCTGGTCGATGGGCGACCTGTTCGACGTGGAAGTGGTGCGCGTCACCGACAGCTCCATCCTGAAAGCGCCGATGCGCAAGCTCGACGCGGCGGTGGACGTGCCGGCGGGGCTTGCCGCGATCGACCTGCCGCACGCGAAACTTCCGCGCATCGCGGTGATGCACACCTGGCTCAGCACGCAGACCGAAGGCTGGTGGCGCATGGCGCTGGACCAGTTGCAGGTGAAGTACGACTACATCAGCACCCAGGACGTGGCGAAGCTCGGCGACCTGCGCGCGAAGTACGACGTGATCCTGTTCGGTCCGATCGGCGGTGCCAGCAGCCGCCGCATCATCGACGGCCTGCCGATGTGGGGCGAGCCGATGCCATGGAAGACCACCGAACTGACGCCGAACATCGGCCGCATCGACAGCACCGACGACATCCGCCCCGGCCTGGGCGAATCCGGCGTCGCCAATCTGAAGCGCTTCGTGCACGAGGGCGGCCTGCTGATCACCGCCGAGGACACCGCGCGCTTCGCGATCGACGTGGGCCTGGCGCCGGGCGTCTCGGTCACCCCGACCGACAAGCTCAAGGTGGTCGGCAGCGTGCTGCAGGCGCAGTTCGTCGACCGCAAGAGCCCGATCGCCGCCAGCTACACGCGCGACGACCTGGCGATCTACAGCGCCGAAGGGCAATCGTTCAAGATCTCCAACCTGGTCACCGGCGACCACGGCCTGCCGACGGCGAAGGATTTCCAGCGCGCAACCGGCCGCGGTGGCCCGCACGACACCGACACACCCGAGGGACGCGCCGCCGTCGAACCCGAGGCGCTGCCCGACGTCAAGCCATGGCAGGCCACGCCGCTCAACGCGGAGCAGCTGCGCAACAACCCCTGGGTGATCCCGGCCGACCAGCAGCCGCAGGTGATCCTGCGCTTCGCCGCCGCCGACAAGCTGCTGATCGCCGGCCTGCTCGACCACGGCAGCGAAATGGCCGAGCGCGCCGCCGTGGTCGATGCGCGCTACGGCAAGGGCCACGTGCTGCTGTTCGCCAGCAATCCGATGTGGCGCGGCGAAACCATCGGCAGCTACCCGCTGGTGCTCAATGCCATCGTCCATTTCGACAAGCTGGATCGACCGACGGGGCGTTGAACGAGCGCCTGTGCGGGGGGCGCGTCACGGTTGGTTTTTTGCCGGGACTCGGCAAGAGTCGGCGGGCGGTGCCCGCCCTACAACGGCGAAGCGGAAGGTAGGGCGGGCAATGCCCGCCGGTTTCTTGTATTGACGAGACGCAACTATTGGCGCTTGGCCGGCGGCGCCATCATCCTGTCGCGCCTGGCCTTGAACGGGCTGTCGGCGTACCACGCCGGCCACACGCCGGCGTGGCTCAGGTATTGGCCCAATTCGTACAGCGCCTGGGTGTCTTCGAGGATGCCCGAGTAATCCCAGGCCGGATCGAATACATCATTCGGCGTGTGGTAACGATGCGCGGTGTAATCCTCGGCGGCCTTGCGACCGGCCGCCTCGCCGCCGTCCAGCAGGTCGAGGCCGGAGCTGGCCAGCATGGCCGGCACCCCGGCGCGGGCGAAGTTGAAATGGTCGGAGCGGAAGTAGAAACCGTTCTCCGGCGTGGTCTCGGGCGAGATCACCCTGCCCTGGGCCTTCAGCACGTCGGCCAGCATGTCCTCCAACTGCGACTGGCCCTTGCCGATCACGGTCATGTCGTGGGCGCGGCCGATGATCGGCAACGCGTCCACGGCGATGTCGGCCACGGTGCGGTTGAGCGCAAACACCGGTTGCGCCGCGTAGTACTGCGAGCCGAGCAGGCCCGATTCCTCCAGCGTGGGCATGAAGAACAAGATGCTGCGCTCGGGCGGCGTGCGCTGCTGCGCGAACGCGCCGGCGATTTCCAGCAGCATGCTCAGGCCGGTGCCGTTGTCGATCGCGCCGCCGTACACCTTGTGGCCGGGCCGCGAAGGGTCGGTGCCCAGGTGATCCCAGTGCGCGGTATAGACCACCACCTCGTCGGGCTTGTAGTCGCCGGGGATCATGGCCAGCACGTTCTTCGATTCGAAGTGGTCGATCTTGTTCCTGAGGCTGATCGAGGCGGTCGCGCCGAGCGGCACCGGCTTGAAGCCCGGTTTCGCGGCTGCCGCCGCGAGCGCGTCGAAATCCTTGCCGGCGGCGGCGAACAGGCGCGTGGCGGCGGCATGGGTGAGCCACCCGGCTACCGGCAGGCGCGGCGCGGGATCGACACTCGACGGCAGGCTCAACTGCGGGCCGCGGTTGCCGTTCTGCAACACGCTGAATGGGTAACCCGCCGCCGCGTCGCTGGTGTGCACGATGAAACACGCCGCCGCGCCCTGCAGCGCAGCCTCGGCATACTTGTAGGTCCAGCGGCCGTAATAGGTCATGGCGCGGCCGTTGAACAATGTCGGATCGCCACTGGCAAAGCCCGGATCGTTGACCAGCACGATCACCGTCTTGCCCTTCACGTCCACACCGGCGTAATCGTTCCAGTGCCAGTTCGGCGCATCCGCGCCGTAGCCGAGGAACACCACCGGCGAATCCTTCAGGTCGACCTGCGCTTTTCCTTGCAGGGTCTGCACCACCATGTCCTGCTGGTTGGCGAAACTGGCGTGCTGCGCGCCGGCGGCGATCTGCAGCTTCACCTTGTCATTGAGCAGCAGGGTGCTCTCCGCCGGCACGGTCTGGAACCATGAACCGTGGTTGCCGGGCTGCAAGCCCATGCGCTTGAACTCGCCGACCAGGAAATCCAGCGTGCGTTGCGCACCCACCGTGCCGGGCTTGCGCCCGCCGAAGTCGTCGGAACTGAGCGTCTTCTCGTAGCGGGCAAAATCGGTCGCGTTGATCGACGGCGCCAGCGTGGCAGGCTCGGTGGCAGGGTCATCGGCCATGGCCGATGACGGCAGCACCGCCAGTGCCAGGGCAAACAACAGGAACGAACTCATCGCGCGCATCGGAAAATCCCCGGCCGGAACGAATGCCTGTTGTAACCCGCACTCGTCCCGCTGTCCACGCCGGCCGGCGCGGATGTCCTGCCGCGAGGCTGAGCTAGACCAGGCTCAATTGCACATGGCGGCTGCTGGACAGGTTGACCCGGTTGCGGCCTTCGCGCTTGGCCGCGTACAACGCGTCATCGGCATCGGTCATCAACTGGCGCAATTCATAGCCCGAGTTGGCGACCGTTGCCACGCCGAAGCTGGCCGAGACTGCCACGTTCGGCACGTCCTCGCCAAGGGAGACCGAGGCAATCGCCAGGCGGATCTGCTCGACGCGTGCAACCGCCTGGTCCAGCCCGCATTCGGGCAGCAGCACGCCGAACTCCTCGCCACCGAGGCGGCCGAACAGGTCAGTGGAGCGCAGATGCGCCTGGCAGGCAGCCACCGCGCGCCGGAGCACGCGGTCACCCACCGCATGGCCATGGGTGTCGTTGACCTGCTTGAAGTGATCCAGGTCCAGCAGCACCAGGCAGGCCACCCGGTCGGACTTGCGGCAGTACTGCAGCAGCCGCTCCGCCTCGCCGACGAAATGCTGCCGGTTGAAAATGCCGGTAAGCCCGTCGCGCCGCGCCAGTTTCATGAACTTGAGCTGCGAGCGCTTGATGCGATAGGTGATGAAGCCGATGGAACACAGCAGCAACACCAGCAGGATGATCCACAGCCGCCCCGCCTCCATCGCCTTCTTACCGAGCGCCTGCTGCAATTGGAGGATCTTGTTCTGTTTGGCCAGGGCGTCGATCTGCAGCTTCTTCGCCAGCACCTGCTGCTTGACGGTCTGGTAGGCGAGAGACTTGGCGCTCACGGTGTTCAGATAACCCTTGTCGGCTGCCATATATTTTTCGTGGTAATCGAGGGCTGCCGCGAAATTGCCGCGCTGCCTTTCGATCTGGTACAGCACTTGATAGGCCTGAGTCCGCGGCTCGGTATATTCGTTCTTGATGGCTGTCGCCGCCGCGGCAAGCGCAGCCTGCTCGGCACGATCGACGTCGCCCGTCTGCCAGTAGGCTTGCGCGAGGACCACGTTGACCTCGGAGATCAGCCTTGGATAGTGGGTGTCGCGGGCCGAGCCCAGATTGACCTGCAACAGCTTGATTGCCTGATGGGGCCGTCCATGCTTGATTTCATCGCTGGCGAGAAAGGACCGGATGAAGCCCGAAAAAATCGGTTCCTTGGCACCAACGCAGCCGCTGATGGCCTGGGCCACTTTTGGGTCGCCGGTCGGGAACTTCCCGCTCGTGTGCAACGCGAGGATCGTCGCATAGTCCGCCCGACAGGCGTTGTCCTCACTGGGACTTTCATCCCGCATCTGCGCGGCATAACTGAGCGCGAGATCGTATTGGCCTGCCTCGGTATACAACAGGGAAGCTACGCCCAGGGCTTGTTGCCGGGCTCTACGCTCCGTGACCGTAGGAAGAAGATCGAGCAGTTGACTGAGCCTGGTGAAGGCCTCTTCATAACGGGCCGACAACGTCAACACGTTGATCTGGGTGGAAATCGCGCGCAACTGCAACGTCGGATCCGAACTGTGCTCGATCACGTCATTGAGCAGCCGTACCGAAGCCTTGCTGTCTCCACGGTAAGCGAGCTGGAACGCGTTGAGATAGCGCACGCGCATCTGCTGGTCGGGAGACAGCGTGATCGCGTCGCTGTTCAGTTTCTGCAACACCACCGAGAATTCGGCGAAGTTCGAAGTCTCCAGGCCCTGCGCCTGCCTGAGCAGTTCTTCGGCGTTCGCATCCGGGGACGGCTGGGCCACGGCCACAGCCATCCACAGGGATGTCAGCAGGACAAACCCCGACAGGGATACCCGACGGATGTTCCCCCCACGCATCGGCTATCTGGCAAACGTCACGCGGGAAAGAGGGTCCCGCGAGGGAATCCCGGACTCCTCGCGCGAAGGCGCTTCGTCCTCACCCTCCCCTTCCTCTTCCTCGTCCTGCTTGCCGGGCATCAGGGCGCAATAGATCTTGCTGTCGCCGAGCAGCGACTCGATCAGCGCCGAATCCTTCGCGAGGATCGCGGCAGCCAGCTGCGGGTCAATCTGGGCAACTTCCAAGGCCCCCTCCATATCCTTGGTCGAGGCATGACGCAGTTTCCCGTCTCGTCCCATCCTTTCAAGAAAATCGATCACGTTGGACATCGATAACCTCCGCTGCTGGTCTTTGACTTGCTCGCCAAGTTGATCGGTGGACCGACCACTGACGCTCCCCCACATCCCGCTCCCCGCCCCTCACAACCATGTCCAGCAGGAAACTGGCGCGCTTTACCAGATTTTCTGCTGCCGAATGGCCGGCAACGATGCGTGCGTACACTTCGACGAGCAGCTGCTCTTCAAACAGATGGTCCACCAACGCCATCAGTGCGCCCCTCCCCACCCCTGCCCTGCGACCCAAGGGCAACAACATCACGCCAACTTCGACCCGCATGTTTGCCGGATCATAATGTGAGGAGCCGCAAATACCCATAGCTTCCCGGCTGGATTTTTCCTCGATGACGAAAAAGCGGTCGGTCACGACCGTCTTTCCCCGGCGACAGAGGGTCGCACGGAACCTCTCCACTGCCTCCGCCGGAGTCCACGGCGCACCGACGAAACGCATGGTCTCGGGATCGGTATAGAGCGTATGAAACAGAGCTTCGTCGCTCTGCATCATCGGCCGAAGCCGCACGCTCCTGGCCTTGCGTGAAAACGATTTCAACAGCATCTCCCTGAAGCGGCTGCGCACGGGGCGCCAAAGCCGGGTTTGTGATTGCGCTCGTTACACCACATTCGACTGAACACGCCGGCTGTCGAACAGGCTGACCCGGTTGCGCCCCTCGCGCTTGGCCCGGTAGAGCGCGTCGTCCGCATCCGTCATCAACTGGCGCAGCTCATACCCCGAGCTGGCGGCGGACGCGACGCCGAAGCTGGCCGAGACAACCACGCCGGAGCCCGCCTCGCCGGCAGGAACCTGGGCAACGGCCAGGCGCATCTGCTCCACGCGCTCCAACACCTGCTCCCGCCCGCACTCGGGCAGCAGCATGCCGAACTCCTCGCCGCCCAGCCGCCCGAACAGGTCGGTGGTCCGCAAGTGCTTCTGGCAGGCCCCCACCGCACGCCGAAGCACGCGGTCGCCCACCGCGTGACCATGGTTGTCGTTGACCTGCTTGAAATGATCCAGGTCGAGCAGCACCAGGCAAGCGTCGCGTCCGGACTTCTGGCAATAGCGCAGCAGCCGTTCCGCCTCGTTGACGAAGTGCTGCCGGTTGAAGATGCCGGTGAGTCCGTCGCGCCGCGCCAGTTTCATGAACTTGAGCTGCGAGCGCTTGATGCGATACGCCCACAAACCGATGGACGCGAGTACCAGCAGCAGCAACAGGATGTACAGGCGGCTGGTTTCGACCTCCTTGCGATCCAGCTCGCCCTGCATCCCGAGCAGCTTGTTTTTCTTGTCCAGCTCTTCGACCTGCAGTTTCTTCGCCAGCACCTTTTGCTCGACGATCTGGTAGGCAAGCGCCTTTGCACTGAGGCGATCCATGTAGCCGTCGTTGGTGACGACGAACTTCTCGAGATTCTCCAGCGCCGCACGGTCGTCGCCGGTCTTCTTGTCGACCCGATAAAGCACGTGGTACGCCCGGGCGGTCGACTCGGAATACGGCCTGCTGGCGTTCGTCACCAGGGCCTGATTGGCAAACTTGGCAGCCGAGACAAGGTCGCCACGCTCCAGGTGCGCCTTGGCCAGAGTGGACTCGAACTCCGCGACCTGGGGCGGAAAGCCTGCTCGCAGCACCTTGGGATAGCTGGTCTGCAACAAGCGGATGGCGGAGTCGAGGCGGCCTTGCCGCATGTCGAAACTCGCCAGCAAATACTGGAAGCTGAGTGCGAAAAGCGTATTGCCTGCCTTGCTGCATGCTTCCGTGCCATCGCGAAGCTGATCGGCAGCCAGCTTCGTGGTGCCACTTTCAAACAAGGCCTCGGACTTGTAGAACCACCCCCTGCAGGCGCTGCGCGTATCAGTGCTCTCATTGATGATCTGATCTGCGTAACGCGAGGAGGCTTCATACTGACCTGCCTCGTTGTACAACTGCGCCGCGACACCAAGTCCCTGCACACGGACATCGTTTTCCTCCATCTTCGGCAGCTGCTCCAGCAGCGAATTCAGCCTGGCGAAGGCTTCCTCGTAGCGGGATTGCGCCACCAGAAGGTCAATCACCGTGGCTTTGGCGCGAAACGCCAGCACGGGATATGCGGTCTGACCCGCGATCGCCGTCAACGGCGGCAAGGCGGCGTCGAAATTGCCGGCAAAAGCGGCCTGCCGGGCCAGAAGATAGCGGCGATGCACTTGCTGCTGCGGAGAAAGCTCCCGCACAGGCTTGGCGAGCCGGCGCATCAATTCGTCGAACTCGACACGATTGGAGGACGGAATGCTTTCCGCCTGTTTCAGCAGTTGCCCGGGGTCGTCCGATACGGACGCGGGTACGGTGGCGAGACCCGCCACTGACCAGAGCAGAAGCGCAGAACATGCGAAAGCCAGCCTGTAGCCGCCAGCCTTGTCCATGGGCTAGTCGGTGGTCGCCAGCGCAGACAAGACAAAGGGCGAATGATCCTCAGTCCCCATCCCTTTTCTCCTTCCTTTCCTCGTCACGCTTCTTTTCCTCGCTTTCCTTGCAGTTGCCGTCACATTCCTCCTGCTCCTCATCGGGCTTGGCCGGGTTGATCAAGCAGCAGAACGGATCCTGCCCAAGCAACGCCTGCAAGCCCGGGCCATTTCTGGCGAGGATCGCCACCCGCATCGCCGGCTCCACCACCGCCCCGGACAGCGCAAACTCCACTTCATCCTGCGACGCGTAACGCAGCTGCGCGTCTTGCCCCAGGGTCTCAAGAAAATCGATAACGTCGAACACCTGATGATTCCCCCTACCTCGCTGATTGACAACTGGCCGCCAGCTCCAGTCTTACTGCGACTCCCTGCTCGCAACGGCGCTCTTGTCAGGCACGGCTGCGCCGAGGCCATCTTACGCTTGGTTTTTGACGCCTTGCAGACTCGATGCGGCAGCATCGCCGGCGGCTTCGGACGCCGCCTTGTCAAGCACATCCAGCCTCGCCCTCATCTCGTGGTCCACCGACAGCGCCCGCGCCGGCGGCACCACCACCGTATCGGCCATGCCCACCTCCGCTTGAGGCAGCTCCCCCAGCGGCAACCGCTCGATCCGCGCCTGCTGGATCGGCAGGGTCGGTGCGCGGTAGATGATGACCTCATGCTCCGGCGGGTAGTCGCGCGAGAGCACCTCGATCAGCAGTTGGCGGTAGGCCGGGCCGGTGGAGAAGCGTGCCAGCGACTGGTCGCCGACCAGGCCCACCTGCCACAGCACCAGGTAGGCCGTGGGGTCGATCCGGCGTCGGTAGAACAGCAGCTGGCTGGCCTCGTAGTGCTGGCAGCCGACGCGGCCGGGGTCGATGCCGAGATCCGCATAGAGACAATCCTCGGCGGAAATGCCCGGCTCCATGTGCGCGGCGTAGCCTTCGCCGCGGGCCACCTCGATCGCCTTGTGCGGCGCCCAGGCGAATACGCCGGGATGGCCGTAGAACACGCCGCACACCCTCTTGCCCGCACGCACCTCGGTGAGGATGGCCTTGACCATCTCGCGGTAGGTCTGCATGCGCGACTTGCCCTCGCGGTAGTACACCTGCAGGCTGCGCACGTCGCGGTGCATGCGCTGCAGCCACAGCTCGACGATGCCGTCGGAGAGGCCGGCGAACACTACGTCGGCCTGCTCGATGTGGCTGCGCGCCAGCGGGCCGAGGTGCGAGCCCAGGGTCATGCCCAGACCCACGCAGACCAGGCTTCCAGCCGCTGGGATTGCTTCCATCGGTTTGCTCGCGAAAATCGGTCAGCCCGTTGTACCCGAATCCCGTTTCGACGGGAATGCCTCCATCAGCGGCCGGATCAGGTCCAGCGGCAGCGGGAACACGATGGTCGAGGATTTGCCGTTGTTGGACATGTCGGCCAGCGTTTGCAGATAACGCAACTGCAGCGCCTGCGGCTGTTGCGACAGCATCGCCGCAGCATCGCGCAGCTTCTCGGCGGCCTGCATCTCGCCTTCGGCGTGGATCACCTTGGCGCGGCGTTCGCGTTCGGCCTCGGCCTGGCGCGCGATCGCCCGCACCATGGTCTCGTTGAGATCGACGTCCTTGATCTCCACGTTCATCACCTTGATGCCCCACGGGTCGGTGGCCTCGTCCAGGGTGACCTGCAAGGTGTGGTTGATCGACTCGCGCTGGGACAGGATCTCGTCCAGCTCGTGCTGGCCCAGCACCGAGCGCAGCCGCGTCTGTGCCAGCTGGCTGGTGGCCTGCAGGAAGTTCTCCACCTCCAGCACCGACTTGTCCGAGTCGACCACGCGGAAGTACACCACGGCATTGACCCGCACCGAGACGTTGTCGCGCGAGATCACGTCCTGCGGCGGCACATCCAGCACGGTGACCCGCAGGTCCACCCGGATCATCTGCTGCACCACCGGGATCAGCAGCACCAGGCCGGGGCCCTTGGTGCCGGTATAGCGGCCCAGGGTCAGCACCACGCCGCGCTGGTACTCCGGCAGGATCTTGATCGCGGCGAACAGCAGCAAGATGCCGAGGATGATCAACACACCGACGAATCCGAACATGGTCTTCTCCAGTCAAAAACCTCAAACGGTCGCGACGGCAGGGGCCGGCTCGACCCACAACAACAAACCTTGCCGCGACACCACCCGCACGGCGGCGCCCGCCGGCAGGTCGACCGCGCAGCGCACGCGCCAGCGCTCGCCGTGCAGCATCGCCCAGCTCTCGCCGCCGGCAGCCACGCTTTCCAGCAGGCGGCCGGTTTCCTCGACCATCGCGGCCTCGCCGCCGAACGGTGGTGCGCGGCGCGCGCGAAAAACCAGCCACACCACCGTGCCCAGCAGCGCCGCGAAGCCCACCGCGATGCCGCCGATCACGCCCAGGTTGACCGCGTAGCCGGGCACGCCGGTCTTCATCAGCATCACCGAGCCGATCACGAAGGCCACCAGTCCGCCCGCGCCGAACGCCCCCACCGTGGGATTGACCGCCTCGGCCACCAGCAGGCCGATGCCCAGCGCCATGAGCGCCAACCCGGCGTAATTCACCGGCAGCAGCTGCAAGGCGTACAGGCCCACCAGCAGGCTGATCGCGCCCACGATGCCGGGCAGCATCGCACCGGGGTGCATCGCCTCAAGCGCCAGGCCGAAGATGCCGCCGAGCAGCAGCAGGTAGGCGATGGTCGGGTTGGTGATGATGCCCAGGAAACGGGTGCGCGCGCCCGGCGCGTAGTCGCGCACGCTCGCGCCCGCCAGTTGCATGGTCAGCTGGCGCTCGCCGACGCGTACCGCGCGTCCGTCGGCCTTCGCCAGCAGGTCGGCCACGTCGCCGGCGACGAAGTCGATCACGTGTTGTTGCGCTGCCTCGCTGGCGGTCAGCGTCGCCGCGCCACGCACCGCCTGCTCGGCCCAGGCCGCGTTGCGATCGCGCAGCTGGGCCAGCGAGCGGATGTAGGCGATCGCGTCGTTCAGCACCTTGTTCGATTCGGCGTTGTCGCCGGCCTCATCCTGCGCGGGCGGCGCGCCGGAACCGGCCCTGGCCGGCTCGCTCGCCTTCGGCACCGGCAACGGCATCGGCGTGGCGCCACCCAGCGATACCGGTGTCGCCGCACCCAGGTGGGTGGCCGGCGCCATTGCGGCAACCTGCCCCGCATAAAGGATGTAGGTGCCGGCCGAAGCAGCACGCGCACCACCCGGCGCCACGTAGACCAGTACCGGCACCGGCAGCGCCAGCATGCGGCCGATGATCTGGCGCATCGACTCGGACAGCCCGCCCGGCGTGTCCAGTTGCAGCACGATCGCCACCGCGCCGTCGGCTACCGCGCGTTGCGCCGCGTCGTCGAAGTACTCCGCTGCAGCCGGCCCGATCGGTCCGTCCAGGGTGATCCGCGCCACCATCGCCGAAGGCGCAGCCACCGGCGGTTCGGCGCGCGACGGGGCCGACGGCACCAGCCACGCCAGCATCAGAACGATCAGCCAGCAGCCACGCATCATGATTCCGTCCTCCGCGCACGGTCTCGCGACG